>CALXHF010000011.1 GCA_944388035.1 uncultured Clostridia bacterium
GATATCCCTTTTTTAACATATTAATAACACTTATACGTTTTCCTTCATTGATTCCAATACGTTTTCCTTCATTGATTCCAATACGTTTTCCTTCATTGATTCCAATACGTTTCCCTTCATTAATCCCAATACGTTTCCCTTCATTGATTAACATTTCGTTTTCTTCTAATACCATTTGCTCTGCTGCTAACATATTATCACTTCCCTTTCCTATTATTTTTTCCATAATTTTATTTGTCATTTCTGTTCCAATTTTTTTGTTTAATATTAATTCCATTGCCGTATATACTATTTCTTTATTTTTATCATTTTGTATTTTTTTATTTATTTCAAACATTGTTTTTACTAAATCTTTTGTACTTCTTTCTTTTTCTATAAGCATTATTTTACTTAAAATTCCTTCTTCTTCTAATAATTCTTCTTTTGTATAATTATTTACATCTACTAATGTATAATAGCCTAGTGTTCCTAATTCTATTTCTTCAGGTCTTATTTTTACATCTTCAAATAGTCTTTCTTGTATTTCTTTTATATAATTTTTAGCTGTCCATTTTTCTTTTCCTGTATATAATACTATTGGTATTACTAAACATTCTTTATCTTCTTTTTTAGGATTTTCTACCTCATTTGCTCTCATTATTTCTATTTGATAATTTAATATCCTATATGCCATTCTATAATCTACTCTTGTTTGATGCTCTATTAATATTACTATGTTTGTACCTTTTATTCTATAAACTATATCTGCTTCTCTATATTTTAATTCTGTTGTTACAAAACTATTTTGCACTGCTACCAATTCACTTGGAGCTACTTTTCTTCCAATAACTTTATTTATAACTCTTGCTGCCTCTTTTTTACTTTGAAATACTCTTTTTACTATTTTGTCATGTTCTTTATCTATTTGGCTTTTATTTTTATTGAATTCTTCACTTTCTTTAGCATACTTTTTTACTAAAGCTATGAACACTGGATCTTTTAAATATTTTTCTATATCTATTTTTATTTCTTTTTTTATTACATCTTTAGTCTCATTTTTTGTTTTTCCTATTTTCATCATCTCCTAGTATAACATTTATTTATTTTGAAAGCAATATTTACATTTTAATAAATATAGCACTTTTCTTATGTTTTTCTTTGTTTTTCTTATTTTTTCTTTCACTTTTGTATTTTTTTGTCACCTCCTCTTTTTGCTCTTTTCTTTATATTTTATGGAATATTGTGTGAGATTAAAAAATAACTTTTCACACATTTGCTTAGAAATAAAATTCTTTTATATTAAAACACGAACAAATAAAAAAGTCAAGAGTAAAATTAAACTTTTCATCGCAAATTCTGACATAATTCGACATTTTAAAAAATTAATGTTTTTAGTTTTTTATTTTTTATTTTTTTTCAATTAGGTTTAGTAATTAGTATTTAAATATAAAACATTTTCTTTTTCTATCGTTTTTATAAAACTTGTAAAATATGTATGTTTTACATTAATATTTTTGTTGTACATTATATATTATGTATATATTTATAGTATATATTAGTTTTTAATTTGTTTCAATAAAAATTTAACATTTTCTAAAAACGTAATATTATTGTAATATATTTGTAACATTTACATAATTTATTGTGTAAACGCTATTGTTTTCTAATTTTTTTGTTAAAATTATATTAAATTTTATAAGGTTTACAAGGAGGTTATAGTGAAATTTAAAAGATTGAAAGATTTAAGAGAAGATCATGATTTATTCCAAAAGCAAATAGCACAAGTACTTGGAATATCACAGCAGTATTATTCAGAATATGAAAAAGGCAATAGAACTATACCTATATCACATTTAATAACTTTAGCAAAATATTATGGAACCTCAATAGATTATATAGTAGGATTAACAGATGAAAAAAATGTAAATAAGAAAAAAACAAGTTAAAATTTCAAATTCAAAATTATAACTTGTTTTATTTTTTTATATATCCATTTGGGTTCCTAGAAATGTTGCTGCAGATTGCACTACTTTTTGCTCAACTTCATTCATTTTTTTATTTGCTTCTTTTGACATTAAAATTACTGTTCCTATCGTATCACCATTAGATATAATTGGATACACAATTTGTGCATTATTTTTTCTATCCTGATTTCCATTTCTTGTAATCGGCATTGCTATATCACTATTGTCTTTGCTATTATATATTTCTTTGTCCTCCATTAACTGTTCAAGCTCTGAACTTACATCTTGCTCTAAAAATTCTTTTTTAGAACCTCCTGAAACTGCAATTACTGTGTCTTTATCTGTTATGCAAGCAATATGTCCTGTTGTTTTTGATAACGTTTCTGCATAACCTGCAGCAAATTCTGATAATTCTCCTATTGGAGAATATTTTTTTAAAATAATTTGTCCTTCTCTATCTGTAAAAATTTCTAAAGGTTCTCCTTCTTTAATTCTTAATGTTTTTCTAATTTCTTTTGGAATAACCACTCTTCCTAAATCATCTATTCTTCTTACAACTCCAGTTGCTTTCATAATATTCCTCCTTAACTTATAGCTTTTTTTATCTATAATCTTATTATTGCAAAAAAGGGGAAATTTATTCATTAATATCTAATTTTTGAAAAATACTTTTTACATTTCTTTTCCTACAACAACAAATCTACCATCTTTTATATGATATGAGCAAGTTGATAAACTAATTAATTCCTCTCCATATTTCGCTGTATTTTCTATATTATAAATAGATATTTTTTTTATATTTTCAATATAATTTTTATATTCATATTCTGTTTTGGGGTTAATAAAAAAATAATATTTAAAAACATCATCTTGTTTATTGTAAACTTTTGATTTAAAAATAGAAATAATTTCATATTTTTTCTCTTCATCTTCAGTTGTAAATAAAATTATAGGATGTTTTTTATAATAATCCTCATTTTCATATTTCAATAATTCTTGAAACATTGTTCCATTATTTAGGTTGTGTCCATATATTAATAAATTGTTACTTTCTATATTCCAATCATAATTTTTATCTAAGAAAATTGCACCATTTTTTGATTTTTCTTTTTTATAATTATGTGTCATATAAAATTCATTGTCTTTTCCTTGAACTACAGGATAAGAAATATTTGTATTCTCTATTTCTAAAAAGCCTATAATGTCTTGGTTTTCTTGTTTTAAACTTCTTACTTGTAACATTTTTTTACTACTTTCTTTAGTTACTTTCTTTTCATCTATTTCTATTGTATCTATTATTTTAGTCTCCTTAATTGCTTCTTTTTTCCAATAAAATTCTTTTAATATATACTTTATCGAAATTACTATTAAAAAAACTAAAATAATGTAAATAATTATTATCAATACTTTTTTCATTTTTGATAATATTTTAGGATAGACTTTTATTTTTGTCTATCCTATTTTATTTTCCTTTTCAATTTCATTTATTTTCTATTTTTATTATTTATTAATACAATAGCTCCTGATGAGATTAATAAAGTAATTACTGCTAACCCTAAATAATTTTCTACGCCTGTTTTTGGGGTTTCATCTTTTTCTACTTTATTTGTATTTTCCACTTTCTCTTCAGTTTCTGTTTCTACTTTTTCTTCTATTTTACTTAGTTTAACAAATATAGTTGTTTCTGCATTTACTGGTTTACTAAAATCAAATTTATTTGTAAGTTCTATATTCGTATAAAAACCTTCTACCTCATAACCACTATCTATTTTTATATGTGATTTTAACATTTCTTCTGTTAAATTTTCTCCATTATTTACTGTTATTTTGTAAGTCTTATCATTCACAACTATATTTACTATTACTTTTTGTATATCAACATTTGGTGTAGTTTTTTCTGGTATTTTTGATTCTGCTATTACATTATCATTTTTATCTGTCAAAACTACACTGCTTCCAGATATAACTATTTTATTTGTTGTATTTTCTGTATTTGTGATTGTAAAATCTGTAAGACTATCATTTTCTGAAATATGAATTGTGTTTTCATTATTATCTGTTAATAAAACCCCATTCATTACTAATGTTGGATTATTTGTAGCAGATGCTCCTTTTGATATTTCTATACCATTATTAGAACCTGTTCCATTATACCCTAAATGTAAATTTTTAACTTCTACCTTTCCTCCATTTGCTAATACTCCACCATATTTAAAATCTGTTATTGATACATTATCAAGGATAACTGTTGCTCCATCATATGATTGAACTCCATATTTAGGTCCATTTCTTAATTTAATATCTTTTAATGTTAATTTTCCTTCAGCAAGTTGTGCTGTAAACATTGTTTGATTTCCTGATGTTGATGTCCAGCTCTCTGCTCCTATTACACTATGACCATTACCATCTATTGTAAGTTCTTTTTGTATTACTATAGGTTTTGTAACAGTAATATCATTTTCTAGTGTAATTGTTGAACCAGAATCACTACTTGATATAGCACTATTTAATGATTCTTCGTCATTTACAGTAGTTGCTGCATTACTTAAAGTTGGTATTGCAAATAAACTTGCAATCATAATTGTAAAAAATAATATTAATTTTTTTGTTTTTTTCATTTTACTTACCTCCTTTTGTTATTTTGCAACATTTTTATTTTTTTATTTAACAAATTTTTTCCAAAAAAATCACAAAACTTATAATAGCATGTGTTTCTTTTTCTTTTAGTAAAAATTTACTGAAAATATTTTGATTTTTTTCTTGTTTTTTATTGACAAATTGCTTTTAAGACATTATAATAAATATTGTCGTAAGAAAAACCAATTCTTTTTATGCAGATGTGGCGGAATTGGTAGACGCACAGGACTTAAAATCCTGCGGTTGAATAAACCGTGCCGGTTCGATTCCGGCCATCTGCACCATTAGAACACCAAGTGTTTCGGAAGATTCAAACTTGGTGTTTTAATCTTTAAAAAGCAGATTCTCTAATACATAAAAAATAAACATACATTATAATATGTATGCTTATTTTACTTATAATTTATTTTTCCAGTCTGTTCCATTATATAAAATTCTTTCTACATTTACTATTTTTTCATCTTCGTTAATTCTATAAAATGCAATGTAGTTTTTTATGATTAGCTTTCTAAAATTATATTTCTTTATAATATCATAGTCAATAATAGCAAACTTTTGTGGCTGATATTCCAAACTATTAAGTTCATTTCTTATTAATTCTGCATATTTTTCTGCAATAATAGGTTCTAATAATTCATATCTTATATACCTAATAATACTTTTATAGTCATTTTTTGCTTGAATAGATAATTGTACCTTATATTTTTCCAAAGACAAAACCTCCATTTAATTTGCTAAAATTTCTTTTACTTCTTCATATGCTTCTTCAACAGAACATACTTTTCCGTTTTCAGTATCTTCCATACCTTTTTTTAATTTATTCAATAAGTCTTTATTATCTTTTATAATTAAATCGTCAGGAGCTTTATTTGTCATATAAGAAAATTTAAGATATTCTATATAATCTATAACTTTGTTTGATAATTCTTCAGGTAAACTTTCAATTACATTATATAATTCCTTTTGTTTCATCGTCATAATTATTCATCTCCTTTTCGCATTTATATTATTTATTATACCACACTTTTATTCAAAATTGCTAGATATTTTCATTTTTATTTATGAATTTTTAGTTAAATAGTTACTACTACGAAAACATAAATAACAAGTATGTAATATAATTAAAAAGAAAATATCGTCATTGTCATTCGATTCCGGCCATCTGCACCATAAAAACTATTGACATAGAGTCTATCTTTTATTGGCTGAGTATAATGGTTGTGAATTTTAGAAGTAGAATAGCCGCAATGAGGACAAACCTGTTCAGGAATAGGATGTTCAGCAAATATTTCTACCTTATTTCAAAATTCTTAATACTTTTTATATTTAACTCCTTTTAAACTCAACAAATTTTTGATACAATTACTGTGCACTTATCAATACCTTCTTTAAATGTTTTTCAATCAACTACATTTTATCAGGTATTTTAGATAAATGCATTATTTTTCACAAAAAATGTTGAAGTGTTTTAGTCACCCCAACATTTATTATAGAACCGATTTTATCTGTTATTGCTGTTATCATTACTTTTACTCCATATACTTCTTGCATTTTTTCATATATATTTTGATTTAAAAATCCTCTTGCATACATTTTTATTTTATCATAAGAAGGTTTATTTTAAAATTTTATACAAATTATTCTATATACTCTGCAAAGAAAAATGTTGTTTTCCCTACATATTTTTTTGCCCAAAAAACTACAAAAACTCTTGACATTTACAACATTTATAATCCAGAAAAAATTTTCCTATAAATTTATTGTTCTTTATTAAAAGAGCTACCCACATTTTGTTAGGGTAGCTCCTTGGTAGAACTTTTTGCAGAAAATATTACTTCTTTTGAGCAGTCTCTTCTGCAATTTGGCAAGCATAGCCAATGTAAGAATCAGGAGTAAGACCGAGAAGAACATATTTGTCCTCATCGGAAAGACTATCAATGGACTTAATAAAGCTATGGATATCTTCCTTAGACATCCTCTTGCCTCTCGTCAGTTCCTTTAGTTGCTCGTAAGCATTAGGAATACCGTACTTACGAAGCATAGTCTGAATTGGCTCAGCCAAAACCCCCCAATTTCCTGCAAGATCTTCGGCAATTTTTTCAGTATTCACCATAACTCTCCCCAAACCACTAGTAGTTTGAGTAATAGCTTGGAGTGAATATCCAAATGCAATACCAATGTTCCTCTGTGAAGAAGAATCAGAAAGGTCTCTCTGCATACGAGAAATAGGAAGCTTGTTAGACAAAGCCATAAAAATGGCATTAGACATATCTACATTAGACTCTCCGTTCTCGAACTTAATAGGATTAACCTTGTGAGGCATTGTGCTACTACCAACTTCATCCTTGACCACTTTCAGTATGAAATATTCCATACTGATATAAAGCCACATATCTTGGTCAAGGTCACGAACAATATTGTTAAAGTTCCTAATTGCGTCAAAAATATGACACATATAGTCGTGGCTTTCAATCTGTGTAGTAACAGGGTTGAAAGTAAGACCAAGCTTTTCTTCAACAAACCTTCTGTTGAAATTTGGCCAATCCACCTTTGGGAAAGCAATCGAAATTGCTGCATAGTTGCCTGTCGCTCCATTGAACTTAGCGAGAGGCTCTATCTGCTTCACATTTGCTAGTGAACTCCTCAAACGATGAACATAAACCGCAAATTCTTTACCAACAGTAGTAGGCGTTGCAGGCTGTCCGTGAGTGTGAGCAAGCATTGAAGTATCTGCATACCTCATTGTAAAGTTCTCAAGGCTACTAATAAGTTTTTCAGCCTCAGGAATCCAGACATCTTCAAGTGCAGACTTCAAAATCTTGGCATAAGCACTGTTAGTAATATCCTCTGACGTACATCCGATATGGACATAGCTGACAAGCTCATCCATCCCAAAATCTCTTAGCTCATCATCTATGTAATATTCTACTGCCTTCACATCGTGGTTAGTAGTAGCCTCGATTTCCTTTACTCTTTCAAAGGACTCTCCTGAAAAACTCTCATAGATATTAAGAATTTCCGGAATTCTTTCCTTCGGAAAAGTTTCCAAAATGCTACTACCCTTGAGGTTCTCTAGCATAAAAATGAGCCAGTTTACCTCGACCCACACTCTGTGCTTCACAAGTCCATACTCGGAAAAGTACGGGGCAAACCTCCTTCCAATGTTGGAATAGCGACCGTCTAGTGGAGAAATCGCCAAACCTTCACTAGAAATTCCATAGAGCTCGTCCTTACTCATTTTTCTTCCTTTCTCTCCTTGCTTACATTTGCACTTACCAAATCAAAAACTTATTCTACCTCCTTTTCTAAAGGTTATTAAACAGTGTCTTACCATAGATGTCAAACTACTTTAGAAATACAATAGTTTTGACAAATAAAATTATAGCATAATTTATGTAAATTGTAAACTACAAAAAAATAGGAGATACCTCTCCTATTCCTTAGTTACCCATTTTATTAAATCCAAATTTGCTGGTTCTAATATCATTTCATTTTTTGGCATAACTCTAAATGTATAACCATAATTTCCACCAGATGTTAATTCTAGTTTGGCTGTATAATAATATTTTCTTTCTTCAGGATTTTCTTCAGTTAGTTCCATTGGAATTATATTTATATCCTCTACAATTCCATTTTCTAGAATTTTACCATAATAAACTTGCACTGTTACATTATCTACATCTATATTTGGAAGTGTTACTTCACAGGCCACCTCTATCTTGTTTCCAGCATCTATTGTAATATTATCTAAATCTTCTTCAGTTTGTACTATTTTAACATCTTTCCAATTTGTATACAAATCCTTTTTCCATGAGTTAAATGTTGCAACATTATCAATATCACTATAATATTTCTTAGTTAATTTACAAAGTGGCATATAATAATTATTTGTATAATCTACAAGCATTCTAGATGTACTATATTTTCCACCTGTAGTTATAATAGAATTTTTCATTAGTTCTATCCATTTTGTTGGCATATTATTTTTATCTCTTTCATAAAATGTCGGAATGATTTTTTCTTCTAAAGTTTTGTATAAACTTTGGCTATCTGCTTGGTCTTGAGCTTCATAAGAATCATATTCTTGGTTACTTCCAATTGTCCAACCATTGTTTTGAGTATATCCTTCTGCCCACCAACCATCTAAAACACTGAAATTTATCACTCCATTTACAGAAGCTTTTTGTCCAGATGTTCCAGATGCTTCCATAGGTCTTCTAGGGTTATTTAGCCAAACATCAACTCCACTTATTAAATATCTTGACATTGCTATATTATAATTTTCAAGCAAGAATATCTTTCCTTTAAATTGTGGCATCATAGATATCTGGTGAATATATCTGATTAAATCTTGACCTTCTTTATCTTGTGGGTGTGCTTTTCCTGCAAAAATTAATTGCACAGGTCTATCAGAATTATTTATAATCTCTGTTATCCTTTCTAAATCTTTAAAAATTAAAGTTGCTCTTTTATATGTCGCAAATCTTCTTGCAAAACCTATAGTTAATGCATTTGGATTTAATTTTGATATTATTTCATTAATATCTTCATAACTGTAACCTGAACGTCTTAATCTTTCATAAGTATTATCTTTCACTAATCTTAACAATTTTACTTTTCTATCATTGTGAATATTCCATAACTTATCATTTGGTACATTTCTAATCTTTTCCCATACTTGGTCTTGATACATATTATCTTGCCAATATGGTATTAAATATTTATTAAATAATTCTTTCATCCTTGGAGCAAGCCATGAACAAGTATGAATACCATTTGTTACATAACCAATTGGCGCTTCATTTGCTGCAATATTTGGCCATACTTCTCCAAATAATTCTCTAGATACTGCTCCGTGAAGTTTACTTACTCCATTTTTCTTTCCAGCAATCTTTAAAGCTAATATTCCCATATTAAAGCCATTATCTAATTCTTTTCCAGGTTTCATACCAAGTCTTAAAAACTCTTCTCTTGTCAAACCTAATCTTGGCCAGAAATCTTTAAAATATTTCTCTACTAAATCAAGTGGAAATATATCATTTCCTGCAGGTACTGGAGTATGTGTTGTAAATACAGTTTTTGAACTTGCAATATCTTTTGCAACATCAAATGATACTTGTTTATCTTTAATAATATTTTTCATAAGTTCTAATGTTAAAAATGCTGAATGTCCTTCATTCATATGATAAACAGTTGGGGTTAGTTTTAAATATTTAGTAAGAAGCTCTACACCAGCTTGTCCCAAAACTATCTCTTGACGAATTCTCATTTCTTGGTCTCCACCATATAATCTTAAAGTCACATCTCTATCTTCTGGGTTATTTTTTTCAATATCTGAATCTAGTAAATATAAAGTAACTCTTCCTACTTTTATACTCCAAACTTTTAAATATAATCTTCTTTTTGGAAATTTAACATATATAATTAAATCATCACCAATATCATTTTTTACAGGATTTATTGGTAAATCATATAAATCAATATCATTATATTCTGTTTGTTGATTTCCATCACCATCTATTTTTTGATTAAAATATCCATTTTTATAAAGCAAACCCACTGCAATAAGAGGAATTCCTAAGTCACTTGCTGATTTTAAATGGTCTCCTGATAAAATTCCAAGACCTCCTGAATAAATAGGTATTGTTTGATCTAGACCATATTCAGCAGAAAAATATGCAATTAAATCATCTTTTTCTTCTGGGTATTTTTTAGTAAACCAAGTATTTTTACTGTTCATATATCCATCAAAATCTTCTACTATTTTATCATATTCTTTTAAGAAGTTGACATCTTTTGCTACATTTTCTAATCTTTCTTGTGATACGTGTTTTAAGAATTTAATTGGGTTTTTATTAGAATTCTCCCATAAATCTCCATCTATTCTTTGAAATAATCTTAAAAATTCTGTATTCCAAGACCACCATAAATTATTTGAAATTTCTGATAATTTTTCTATTCTTTTTGGCAATTGTGGGTTAACTGTTATCCTATTAAATACATACATTTTTTATTCCTCCTTTGTATTTTAAAGCATTTATCTTTTCTTTTTGTATTTCTTTTTATTTTATTTTTTAATATTTTACATATCCATTATCTACTAAATATATTCGTTTGTCAAATGTTTTAGGAATTTTTCTTAATTATTTTTTTGATGTTTTTTTCATTTACTTTTTTTGTTAAATGTGATATACTTTTCAAAGAAAAACAAAGTAAGGAGTGTTTATTTATGAGTTCTAATTCAGATAATACTACTACTTTGGCAGAAAATAAGGTTTTAATCTTATATATATTAAATCTTATTAATAATGATATAAAACAAGATGATTTGTTTAAATTAATAAATTCGATAAATGATATAAACTATTTTATTTTTAAACAAATTTTAACAGATTTAATTGATTCCAAATTAGTAGGTACATATACTAAAGAAGAACAAGTAATAAAAATCACAGAAGAAGGGAAAAATGCATATTTACTTACAAAAGATGTATTACCAGGCTTATTAAAATTAAAAGCAGATTTTGTTTTTAATAAAGATTTTTCTTCTATCGAAAATGAAGGATCTGTTACAGCTGAGTTTATGCCTAAAAATGAAAATTCATATACTGTTAAATGTAAAATTATTGAAAACAATGAGACAATTTTTGAAGTAAAAACTTTTGTTGGTTCTAGAGAAAGAGCCAAAAAAATTGTTGATAACTGGAATAAACAAGCAAACACAATATACCCAGAAATTTTAAATCTACTATTAAAAGATGAAAAAAAATAAGGATAGTCTCCTTATTTTTTCTTTATTATTGCATTACATCTCTTATTGCTTCACCAATTATTTTATTCACATCTGCAATTAAAATATTGAATTTTGTTTCAGCTTCAAAAAACCTTTTTGCTTCTTCATCTTCTACTAATTCTGCATATTCTTTTTGCATTTCTTTATATTTTTCTTCATTATTCTTTCCAGTTTGCATCATTTCTAATTGTACTTCATATCTTAATTTTTCGAACTTATCCATTTTTTCTTTTAAATTATGGTTTAAATTTAAAGTTTCTTTTGCCATTTTATAATTAACATATTCTTCAGAAGCTTTTATCTCTCCTGCTAATCTATTTGCTGTATCATAAACATTCATCTTCTTCACACTTTCTTTATTTATTTTTAATATATTATTTAGGTATTATTAGTTATAGCAGTATTTCCAGTTCCTTCTTCTTCCGGTCCTTCAATTTCTACTTTTCTATCTGTTGGACATATATGTACAAATGTATTTCCATCATTTACATTTATTACATTTCCTTCTAAGTCTTGATATATAGTTTTCTCATCTCTTGCTTCTTTTATACATTTTATTGGTATTGCTTTTCCATTTGTAATATAATATCCGTCAAATGTTCCTATATTTTTAAGCCCTTGTCTACCTTTATTTTCTGTATCTGATAATGTATAGTTGTCACAATAGGTTATTATAATATTTTTTACAGTTAGTGGTTTTTCTGTATCCCAATCAACTTGTTGTTCTTGTCTTGCATATCTTTCATAAACTTTATTTTCTTCATCATAATAATATTCTACATCTTGAAGTTGTGAGTGTGGTATTATTATTTCTGTTGCTGGTTCTCCATTATCTAAATTCACTTCATCTGTTACATAATTTAATACAGATGTTTCATCAGATGTTGTTCTATATTTTTTATTTTGTGCTGATTTTAATAATTTTTCTGTACTTGTTACTGCATTATGTGGAGCATATTTGTCTTTTACTCTCCAGAAAGTTGTTCCATCTTCTGCTATTCCATTTATATCATTTATGCTATATTTTTTAATATCACTTTGTGCTTGTGGACTTTGTCCAAAATGTACATATATAGCATCATTTTCCATTGCATAATCTATAAAATAATGTCTTGCACTTCTAACAGGTCCTATTTTTTCCAAATTCGCTCCTTTAAATAATGCCATTAATCTTGTTTCTCCACCTTCTACAATTATTTCATAAACCATATATGCTTCTTGAAGTCCAGCTTGTGGCCAAGCATCTTCATGATTATCTATCATTACTGCAAATGGTCTATCATTTCCTTTAAATATTTGTACAGTTTTTTCTTCTTCTACTTCTGCTACAAGTGTTTCATTTTCATTTGCCACAGGCTCAGCCTCTTCTTTTTCCTTCACTATTTTATAGGCTAAAACTCCACCTGCTACAATTACTAATATAACTAAAATTGCAACTAAAATCTTTACTCCACCTTTTTCCATAGTTCAACTCTCCTATTTTCTTAATATCTTTAAATCATTTAATATCTTCTCTTCCTTAGGTCTCATTATTTTTTTGTCTTCTTCTTGTATATGGTCATATCCCATTAAGTGATAAAAGCCATGTACTAGCATATAGCTAAGTTCCCTTTCAAAACTATGTCCATATTCTTTTGCTTGTTCTTTTACCTTTTCAATAGAGATAATTAAATCTCCTAAAACTTCTTGATGTTCAAAATCATTATTTTTTATTTTTTCTTCTAATTCTTCTTTTTCAAACATAGGAAAAGAAAGAACATCAGTTGCTCTATCTATATTCCTATATTGTTTATTTATTTTTCTAATATTTTCTGGATTTGTTAGAGTTATTGTAATATATAATTTAGAATTTTCTAAATTTTCTTCCTCAAAACATTTATTTAATACTTTTTCTATTGTTTGTTCATATTCTTTATTTTTGTCAATATCTTTATATATTACTTCAAAAAACATTTATGCTACTTCCTTACTTTTAATTTTTGAATATTTTCCTTCTGATTTGTATGAATTTCTTATTTCTTTCATTACTCCATAGTCAACTAATTTTCTTTTGTAGTATTTTATAAGTTTACTATAATCTATTTTACTACTTTTAATATTTTTCATATCATTTTTAATGAATAATATTTCTTTTTGTTTTACATATTCTATAAAATCAGTTTCTTTTAGTTTTGAAATTTCTTTATATTTATTCCAAAATGCTTTATATTCTTCTCTTTTACTTGGTGTTTCCCAATATACTTTTGTAGATAATAATTTTATATTATAATCTTCAATTAAATTTATAAGCATTGCATATACTTTTTCCCTCTTTGCTGCAATTTTAGTATCTTGTACTAATGTTCTTGCATCTTTCAATAATTTTTCATAACATTGTTCTGCAACAATTAGTGGTAAGCTGTGTGTAAATAATTTTCTGCTTATTCCAAGTAATATCATATTTTTTTCTATATTATCTTTTGTATCTAATTTTCCAACTGTGTAACTTTCAAATTTTTCATATTCTGATACTATATTTTTTAAATTTTCATCATAATTGATTTCTAATTTTAAAGATAATATATTTTGAATATATTCTTCTAGTGTATGGAATATTTTTATATATATCCACTCTTTTGTACTATCATATTTATTAGTTGTATCTGCAACTTTTATTGAATAATTTTTTAGTATTGATTTATATAATGAGTCCATTTTAGATATATAAAATCTATCATATTTTTCAATTAATTTTGTTTTTCCAGATAATTTTATTCCTTCATAATCTAATTCTAATAAATATTTTTGCTTTCTATATTTATATTCTATATACTCATTTTCTTTTAGACTAGTTACTTCATAATATCTTGCCATTGCATCTTTTTCGAATTCTGAGGCTGTTCCATTACTTACTTTTTTATATATAGAATCCATTACATATTTATCTAAAGAATCTAAATATGCTTCATATGCTGAATCATATTTTTTTTCTAAATCACTATTATCAAATTTTTCATCATCTAGTTTATAATTTTCAAATGCTTTTATAAGGCTATTTCGTTTTATGGATATAAGCATCCCATTAATTCCTATTCTTGTAGGTATTAATATTCTTGTTAATGTGTTTGTTATTTTATTAAAAAAACTTTTATCTGCTCCAACAATCTTTAAGCTTCTTTCTTCCATAATTATCATCCCTTCAAAATGCAATTTTTTCATTTGTACCTATGTTTTCAAGTACTTCATATGTAACATAAACTAGAACTCCATCAGCTTGTTCATAGGTATTAATGTTTTTATTAACAATATTATCTTTATTTTCAATTTTTTCATCCAATTTCTCTTCTAACTGTTTTATCCCTATGTTTTTAGCTTCTTCTACACTATATGTTTTTTCTATTTTTTCTTGTTCTTTATATGTTGTTTTTACAATAGAAATTGGTAAATAAAAGTCTGAAAATAATTTAATTTTGTTTTCCGTTTCTATTGTATCATAAATTTTAAATTTTGAATACTTTTTTGTAAAATTTATTTGAAAATTGTTAAATTTAATACCATATTTTTCTTCTTCGTTTCCTGTATATTTAGTTTCCGTAACATTATATGGAATTTTTACACTTTCTGTATACCAAACTTTTGCTTCTATTTCAGCTAAGCTATGTACATATCTTATACCTGTAAACTTTCCTTCCATCCAACCATTTACTAGAATATCACCTATGCTTACAGTATCACCTACCTTTACATTCGCAGTTCCATTTTGTACACTTATTTTAGTAATTATTCCTTCTTTATTTGAAATTATATTACAATATTCATCTTCATCTATTAATTCTGGTTTTTCATCTGATTTAACTAGTTTTACAATTGCATTTGTTCCTTTTAGTTCAATTCCCATCCATGCAACGTCTTTTCTTTCTAATCTTATTTTATTTATAATTTCTTTTGTATTAATTTTTCCTTTAAATATTCCCACTTTTAACCCTGCTTTTTCTATATCTTCTCTTATATTTTCTAATTCATAACCATTTTCCTCTTTTATTTCCACATTCCATACAAAACAAGAGGATAACCCTATTAACAACATTATACAAATTAAAAATATAATAAATATTTTTCTTTTTTTATATCTATGTAATAAAAATGGTATTCCTTTTTTATTTTTTATTTTAACTTTGCATCCTGTTTTTCTAGCAATTTTACATATTTCTTTAAATTCTTTTATTCTTACATTTAAATTTAACTCTATATTATCTTTCCTTTTTAAATTCCAAATTGTTATTTTATTATTTTTACATATATTTATAAATCTTTCTATATAATATCCTTTAACTGATATTTTTAAAAAACCTAATATATAACTAAAAATTATTTTAATAAACATATTTAACCCTCATCTACTGTTCTTTCAAATTCTAAACTATCTATTTTACCTTTTACTCTTAAATCATCATTTGTTAAATTTTCTAAATTTAAGTTATATCCATTTATATTTATTATTCCAATAAAGGTATTTATTCTAACAAAAAATTCTTCATATTCTAGTATTCCTTTGAAATTTTCAATTACAATTTCATCAAAACCTGTAATTACTATTTTAGGTTCATTACTATAAACTTCTTTTGGTAATTCTAAAAGTTTATCTACTTTATTAAAATTTTTTCTTATCTTCATAAATCTCTCCTATTCAAATTCATCTAATGATTTAAAACTATATCCCATTTCTTTTGCTTTTTTTATTACTTCATCTAATATATTTGTATTTGTTTTTGAATTTCCGTGTAATAACATTATCTCGCCATTGTGTAAGTTATCTAATATCTTTTCTTTTGCTTTTTCTTCATTTAGTTGATTATTTTCGTCCCAATCTTCATATGCAAATGACCACATTACTGTTTTATACCCTAAATTACTTGTATGTTTTAAACTTTTTTCGCTAAACTCTCCTTTTGGCGGTCTTATATATTTCATTTCATACCCAAATTTTTGGTAAACCGAAATATGCAAGTCCATAATTTCTTCTTTTATTTCTTCTTCTGTTAAACTTGGCATAGATTTGTGATTGACTGTATGATTTCCTACAATATGTCCTTCTCCTATCATTTGTTTTACTAATTCCTCATTTGTATTTAGATAATGTGCTGTTATAAAAAATGTTGCTTTTACTTCATTTTCTTTTAATATTTCTAATATTTTAGATGTATAACCCGCTTCATATCCTTCATCAAATGTTAAATATATATTTTTTTCATCTTTATTTCCCAAACATATTCCATTATTTTCTTCTAATATTTTCCTTCTATCTTCTCCTACATCTGGTTGTTTATGTTCTTTATTTCTTTTTACTCCCCACTCTATTTTTTTACTGGAAATAACATCACTAACAGTTTCTATTGTTTTATTTTCTTTTTCCATAAATATACTTAGTAAAATAATTATTATTACTAAAATAATTATAAATATAATTTTTATTTTTTTATCCATATATGCCTCCTTCAATTTATTTAATTTTATGAAAAAAATAAAAATTATAGAACAAAAAAAATCCCTACCTTTCATTTGAAAGATAGGGTTAACAAGTTTTTAGTACTATTCTTGCCCGAAAACTTCTTCCTTAAGTCTTCTTGCCTTCTTAGCGCATTCTACAACGACAAAATGAAGCTCACTATCACTTGGAGTATAATCTCCAAATACAGTACAGTGTCCATTACCATTCTTAATATTCACACTAGTTCTTCCTTCTGCAATTGTATACTTATGACCATCTGCTTCTCTATAGAGTTTTACATCAAAAATGTAGACATTTTTGCTTTCACGATGATGTAGTACCTTAAACAGCTTGAAGTTCTGCATCTTCTCTTCCTTTCTTTTTGTACTTTTCCACTTGCTAAATGCTAAAGCTTTTGCTTTAGACTTATTTATTATACTCTATTTTTTAATATTTTTCAATAAAATAACTAATTTTTTATTCAATAACTAATTTTTTATTCAATATATAAAACAATTCTAGAACCTTGTCTACTATTCGCATCTGAAACACTATTTATATCTCTAATAGAAGCTTCCTTTTCATCATAAAAACCTCCTCTTGTATTATAAGATGTTTCAATTTTTCCTTTTTCATTTTTATATTTATACATATCTGTAAACTCTAAAACATTTCCTGCTAAATCATAAATGTTTTTATTCTTATTCCTTTCTGTTGAACCGGTAGATAATATCATATTATATACTTCTTTTTTAATATTTTCTCCATAATTATATGTAGCTCCATAGTCTATTGAATAATATCCTGTAAAATTAAAATTACTGTCTACAAAATTTCCATATTCATTACTGTTTCTATAATCTTCCTCTGTTACCCAATTTACTAAATTATCCCACTCACCATTTGTTATTAAATCACTTTTTATGTTTTCATTGTTATACATATTTTTTGCATTTGCTTTTGCAATATTCCAATCAATAAAATTCCATACAATTCTTCCTTTTTTACTAACTGGAATACCTTCTATATTATTTGTTTCTTTACTAAAAGTATTTGCATTATTAATTATTTCGTCTGGCAAACCTATTTCATATCTTGAAACATAATATCCTTGATATTTTAGTAACTGTACAAATTCTTTAATACTATAACCTTTCCCATCATCTTTAAAAATAAAATCTCCAATTAATGTATATTCTTCTAAATCTATATTTTCTTTAAAAGGAACCCATACAAATTCATTTTCTGACTTATCTTTTACGACTAGTCCACTATTCCAACCTTTTGGTTTTCCATCTACTAATTCCCAACTAGCAATATCTGTTTCTACTTTTGTAAAACCTTCTGGAACAATTGGGTTATCATATGTTGATATGTTTTTAATATTGCTATACTTTTCCTCTACTGGTATTTCTTTTTCTTTCTCATTTGCAATATTTATTAGATTTCTTGCTACTATAAATATTATTACAATAACTATTATTATTAATATTATTGAGATTATTTCTTTTATTTTACCTTTCATTTTTATACCTCTTCACTTCTTTAATTAAGAAAATTAAACAAAATGCTGGGAAACCAATTTGAAATATAACAATTATAAAAACAATTAGATTCACTATAAAATTATTTGTTTTTCCATATTCTCTCATATACTGATCTAACTCAATTCCATCTGAATCTATAGTTCTTTCTATAACTTTCTCTTCTTCATTTTCTTTAAAAGTAACCTTATATTTACTTGCATCAAAAACTCTATCAAATTCTATTTTACTTATTTCTGAATTTTCTGGTAAATCTATATTTATCTCATTTTTTAATGCTTGTCTTATATAGCTTTGCTCTATATTACTATTAATTGTATAATGGTCAGAATATTTAAGTAAAATTATAAAATCTACCATAATTAAAACAATTGAAATTGTTATGCTTATTAGTAACAATAATACCTTTAAAAATATTTTAAATTTTTTATTCATTTATATTTTTCCTTCTTTTAAATCTTTTAGAAATTTTTCTTTTATTTCTGTTGGTAATAATAATAAATTCTCTATTTCTTCTTTTTTTACTATTTCTGGTAAATATTCTCCGGCTATCTTTATATTTTGGGTTGTCACTAAATTCTGGTCCATCACCTGTTCCAAATATTCCACTTTCATATTCACAAAGAAAGAAGTATTCCCTTTGGTTAAATTTTTCTGAATACATTTCATATAATTTCTTGATTACATTTACATTAATTCCAAATTCCTCTTTAATTTCTCTTTTTACGCCTTCTTCTAAAGTTTCATTTTCTTTTAAACCACCACCTGGGAAGGTATAATATTCTTGGAAGTCTTTTCTTTTTACAACATTTTTTCTATGCATAAAGGCATATCCATCATTTATTTTAATAATTCCAGCAACTCTAATTCTTTCCATATTTTTTCCTTTCATTTATTGTATTTTTATTTTTTCATTAAATTGTTTTTCATACCATTTATTAAGCTCTTTTCTTGTTCTAAAAATATGCACTTTAGTTTTATCAACATTTTTTAAACTTTCTATAATATCTTTTCTTTTGTTTTTTCTCCAGTTGAGAACCCACAAGAAAAAGTTTAAGTCCATTTTTTCATTACAACCAGGTATTTCTTTTTTCTCTTTTCCATTACTTTTTATAAATCTTCCTAAAACACCTTTTATTTGAGCAAAGCTTGAATAATCTAAATATATTACGAAATCTGATTTTTCTAAACGTTCTTTTAATGTAGAACGATATGTTCCATCAATAACCCATTTTTCTTTGTTTATTATATCTAAAATAATCTTATCACGTTCTTTTTTATCTCTTACTTCCCAATTTTTCAAATAATGTATTCCATCAATATGGTAAACAGGTAAATTTAATTGTTCTCCTAAATTATCAGCTAAAGTTGTTTTACCTGTGCCACTTCCACCAATAATACATATACGTTCCATTTTTTTACTTCTTTCTTAATAATTTTATACAAATTATACCATTTAATTTTAAAAAAGTATATACAAATTTAAATCAAATTTTTTTATTTTTTTTATTTATTTTGTAGTATTTTTTTTTATTAGTGGTATAATCTTAAAGAATAAGTTTTACAAAGGAGATGATATTTTGGTAAACGCAAAAGAAGATGTTGATGTAAGCAAAATGTATGGAGAAGAAGGTACTTTACCAAAAGAAGAATTTATTAAAAAATATCACGTAGATGAAAAAGGTCTTTCTTCTAACAAAGCTAATGAATTAATTAAAAATTTAGGTTTAAATGAAATTAAACAAGCAAAACCAAAAAGGTGGTATAATTATTTTTTAGAAAGTTTATTTTCACCATTTAATTGTATATTACTTGGCATTGTATGTATTTTATTTTATACAGATGTTTATTTACCAGAAACACCTAGCTATGCAAATATTACTGTAATTGCAATTTTAGTCACAGCAAGTACTCTTTTAGACTTTTTTGAAGAATATCGTTCTAATAAAGCTGCTGAAAAATTAAAGCAAATGGTTGCAACAACAACAACTGTTATTCGTGATGGTAAAGAAGTTACTATTCCTATAAATAATGTAACTTTAGGAGATATTGTAGTTTTATCTGCCGGTAGTATGATACCTGCTGATTTGAGAGTTCTAGAAGCAAAAGACTTATATGTCGGTCAATCTTCATTAACAGGTGAATCTGATAGTGTTAAAAAAGAAGTAAATACGTCTGTTTCTATAAATGATATTGATAATATTTCAGATTTAGATACTATTTGTTTTATGGGTACAAATGTAATATCTGGTAGTGCTAAAGGTGTTGTTATAAAAACAGCTGACTCTACTTATTTTGGTAAAGTTGCTCACACTCTAACCACAGGTAAGCCAAAAACAGCTTTTCAAAAAGGTATTGAAAGTATTAGTAAGTTACTTATTAGATTTATGCTTGCAATGATTCCATTAGTATTTATTTTAAATGCTTTAAAACATGGAACTGTAACAGCATTTACATTTGCAGTAGCGATAGCGATTACAATTACACCTTTACTTTTACCTGTTATTTTATCCTCTAGCCTTTCTAAAGGTGCAGTAAGAATGTCAAAGAAAAAAACTATTGTTAAAAAATTAGATTCTATTCAAAACTTTGGTGCTATGAATATTCTTTGTACTGATAAAACAGGTACTTTAACAGAAGATAAAATTGTTCTAGAAAAATATTTAGACATAAATGGTGATGAAGATATTAGAATCTTAAAACACGCATTTTTAAATGCATATTTTCAAACTGGTTTAAAAGGAAATATTGATGAAGCAGTAATTAAAAGAGGCCTTGAAAATAACCTAGGAGAATTACAAACAAAATATAAAAAAATAGACGAAATTCCATTTGACTTTTCTCGTAGACGTTTATCTGTAATTGTATCAGATGGTGATAAAAAACAAATGATTACAAAAGGTGCTGTTGAAGAAATTTTAAATATTTGTACGATGGTAGATTATAAATCTCAAGTTTCTCCTATTACTAGAGAAATTAAAGAAAATATTAGAAGAATTGCAAAAAATCTAAATGAACAAGGTTTAAGAGTTGTTGCAGTTTGTCAAAAAAATGATATTAAAGATATAGAACATTTTCAAGTATCAGATGAAAAAAATATGGTTCTTCTAGGTTTTATTGGTTTCTTGGACCCACCAAAAGAATCCGCAAAAGAATCTATTTTGAAACTAAATAAAGCAGGAATTAGAGTTATTGTTTTAACAGGTGATAATGCTGAGGTTACAAGATGTGTATGTTCAAAAGTTGGAATAAATTCTAAAGATATAGTTCTTGGAAGTAAACTTGATAAATTATCAGATTTGGCTGTTAAAAGATTACTAAAAAAGACAAATGTTTTTGCAAAACTTTCTCCTATTCAAAAAGCAAGAATAGTAAGAATTTTGAAAGAAGCTGGAAATGTTGTAGGCTATATGGGTGACGGTATTAATGATAGTCCTTCACTTACAAATTCAGATGTTGGTATATCTGTTGATACTGCTGTAGATATAGCAAAAGAATCTGCTGACATTATCCTTCTTGAAAAAGATTTAAATGTTCTTTTAGATGGTGTAACAGAAGGTAGACGTACTTTTGTAAACTTAATGAAATATATAAAACTTGCAACAAGTTTTAACTTTGGTGAAGTTGTTTCTGTAATTATAGCAAGTGCTTTTTTACCATTTTTACCAGAAACACCTATACAACTATTAGTAGAAGGATTACTTTATGATTTTGGTCAAATGACACTTCCTTTTGACCACGTTGACAAAGAATCTTTACAAAAGCCTAAAAAGTTAGATATAAAAAGCTTAAAACATTTTATGTTATTTATGGGACCTGTAAGTTCTATGTTTGATATTGTAGTGTTTATATCTCTTTGGATATTCTTTAAAGTTAGAGATGCAGCTACTTTCCAAACAATATGGTTTAGTTATAGTATAGTTTCAAATTTAGTTGGTATGCATATTATTAGAACTGCAAAAATACCATTTATACAAAGTAATGCACATAAGGCTGTTTATATTTCTTCAATAACATTGATTATAATTGGACTTATTGTTCCTTTTACAGGTTTAGGTACAATGATAGGACTAGTACCAATAGCTGTAAAATATATATTCTTGATATTTGCAGTAACAATCCTTTATTGTTTTGTTGCACTATTTGCTAAAAAGATTTATATTAAAAAATATGGTGAGTGGATATAAAAAAAGAGGAATTTCCTCTTTTTTCTATTTACAAAACCTATGTCTGCCTATTGTTACAGTCATTGGTCTTGACCATATCCATTTATTTGTTGCTGTCGATGGATTAAAATAATATATTGCTCCATATGATGGATCCCATCCATTTAAAGCATCTTGTGCTGCTTTTTTTGCAGTTGAATCTGGTGACAAATTAATTTGACCGTCTCTTACTGCATCAAAGGCTCCTGACTGATATATTACACCAGATATTGTGTTTGGAAAAGAACTACTTTTTACTCTATTTAAAACCACAGCACCTACTGCTACTTGCCCAGCATATGGTTCTCCTCTTGCTTCTCCATATATTATTCTAGCAAGCAAATTTACATCACTAGAATTACTACTAGAACTAGAAGATGAATTACTTGAATTAAATATTCCCATTGCTTTTAATGTTGCAGGTCCTGCTATTCCATCTACTGTTAAACCATTTTTTCTTTGAAAGTATTTTACCGCCTCTAATGTTTGGCTTCCAAATATTCCATCTACATTTCCATTATAATATCCCCATCTTTTTAATTTTTCTTGTATTTGTTTTACTTCTTCTCCCCTAGAACCATATTTAGATAATGCTTCTACTTCATTTTTATTTGTAATATATAAAAATATAACACTAGATAACAATATAGTTAATAAAACAAATATTGAAATTATCTTGATTTTTTCTATTCTTTTTTTATCCATATAATCACCTAAATAAAAAATTTTCTTTTTACTATTTTTATCATCTAAATAATTAATTATACATTTTATAATTATTTTATTTCAAAAAAAATAGTCTGTATTTTTAGTACAAACTATTTATATTTTTATTAATTTGGCTGGGCTGGCTAGATTCGAACTAGCGCATGCCAGAGTCAAAGTCTTTGAAGTTTGATGTTTGTTTTTAATTTTTGTTTATGTTTAACATTTGATAAGCCACCTATTTTTAGGCAAATTTTAAAATTATTTTTAATATTTTTTGATTTAATAATGTTTATTAACTTTTGGATTTTTTTAAGATTTTGTTAGACATTTATTAGACCTAAAAAATATTTAATTAATAACAGTACTCTATCTCATGATATTTTTATTATTGTATATTTTTATAAATTTTGCATAAAATAATATCGTATTTGAGATTTTTTCTCATTTTTATTGACTTTTTTGATAAAAATTCATATAATACTATTATAGGAGATGAGAATAATGTTAATAAAATTTAATTTTAAAAACTTCAAATCTTTTAAAAATGAAAATTGTTTAGACATGGAAGCAGCCTCTATTAAGGAACATGAATATAATACAATTAATATTAAAGATAAAAAATATTTAAAGGTTTCTGCTATTTATGGTGCGAACGCAAGTGGAAAAACTAATGTATTAGAAGCATTTGAATTTATGAAAGAAAAATTAATGATTAGTGATGACACAAATATGAACAGTTCTGACCTAGACAACTATTATAACTTTTCTTTTGATGAAAAAACTAAAAATGAACCAATTGCATTAGAAGTTACTTTTTTAGCTGAAAACAAAAAAATATATCAGTATGGATTTGAGATAAAGAATAAAGTTATTGTTTCTGAATGGTTATATGTTAAAAAAATAAACAAATCCATCCCTATTTTTGATAGAGATGAAAATAAGGTTAAATTCAATAAATCTTATAAAGCTAAAATAAACAAATTTGATGTTGACTCTAACTCTTTGTTTTTGAGTCTATATCGAAAAATAGAAAAAGACAATGAAGATTTTAAAAGTGTTTATGATTGGTTTTTAAACAGTTATTACTTAGATTTAGGAAATCCTAAATTTGAAAATAGAATTAATCATTTAATATCTTCAAAAATTATTAATGATAAAGAATACAAAAAAAGATTAGTTGAGTTTATAAAAGTATTTGATTTAGGTATTGATGATATTGAGGTAAAAACAAGAGATATAAAAGATATTAATAATGGCGTACTTTCAAGAATAGAATTAAAAGCTGTCCATAAAAATGAAAATGGAGAAAAAACACTTTTACCTTTTTCATTAGAATCAAAAGGAACTTTAAAAATGTTTTATTTGTATAACTTTATAATGGATGCATTAGAAGATGGAAGTAGATTATTTATTGATGAATTAGATGCTAAACTACACCCTCTTTTAACAAGATATATTATCAATCTATTTCATGATAAAGAAAAAAATATTGGTAATGGTCAGTTGATTTATACAACACATGATATAACAAATTTAAATAAAGATACTTTTAGAAGAGATGAAATTTGGTTTACTGAAAAAGATAATTATGGTGTTTCTGAATTATTTTCTCTATCTGATTATAAAATTGACAATACTAAAGTTAGAAATGATGCAACTTATAATAAGGATTATATAACTGGAAGATATGGTGCTATTCCAGTATTTGAAGAATTTAATATAGATACCAATGCGAAATCATGATAAAAGCAGAAATAAGGTAGCTTCTAAAAAATTAGCACCACCTAACTACCTTATTATCTGCGAAGGTAAAGAAACAGAGCCTAATTATTTTAATGGTTTAAAACAAAAGATAAATGAAAAATTTGGAGATAGAATCAGTATTGTACCTGCTATAAAAATAAAAGGTACTGGCTTAAATACTGAAAGTTTAGTTAAATATACAAAACAGTACATAAATAAATCTCCAAAAGTTTATGGACAAGTTTGGGTAGTATTTGATAAAGATGATTATAGTGATGAGCAATTTGATAATGCAATCAAATTAAATGAATATAAGTCTGCTTGGTCTAATCCAAATTTTGAAATTTGGTTATTATCACATTTTAAAAAGATTACTACTCCCCTATCAAAAAATAATACTTTAAAAGAACTAAAGAAAGAATTTCAAAATGCTGATTTAGGTAATTATTCTAAAAATGATAAAGAAATTTTCGAGAAAGTAACAAAAGATAATAGATTGGAAAGTGCTATTAAAAACTGTAAAGAAATATATGAAGAATTTAATTGTGTTTCTTCTAATGCAAATAAAAATCCTTACACTACAGTTTTTATGTTAGTAGAAGATTTGAGTAAATATTTGAAATAATAATTGAAAGGATGATTCGATTGAAAAAAAGACGAAAAAAAGGTCTAATACTTTCTCAAAATAAAAGACAATTAATTTTATATAGTACTATAATTGACATGCCATATTATAGTAAATTAAAAGCGTTATTAACTAAATATGAAAAAATATATGAAACTGATTTTGAAGATTTAGAAGAATTTGATGAAGAATTAATAAAAATATTTAAATATGCTATACAAGAAATTTCCGATTCTGCTGAAAAAGAATGGTATACAAAAGGAGCATGTGATCCTGTTGATGGTTGGCCAAATAAATACGAACGATGTCAATTATGTAATACAAAAAATAGATACATTTTTTATATTGAGAATAAATACACTAAACAAATTCTAAATGTTGGTTCAGATTGCATAATAGAATTTCCTACTTTAAATAATATAGATGGCATAAATATAAGTAAAATAAAAAATACTAAAATTAAAGAAGTCTCAAAAATAGCCAAAATTTTAAAATTTAATGAAAGTTTTCCAGATGCTCAAAATTGGATTAGAGATTTAGAAAGTGAATATGATAATCTTCCTATTCTAATGCCATATTTAATATATAATAGAGTACCTGAAATTTTTAAAGAAATGAGACATTTATATAATAACTATATAAATAATAAAATACAGGATGAAGCACTAGACAATTTTAAAAAACTTTTAAATGAATATTTTTCATTTAAACAAAAAATTGATACCTTTATAGAAGACAATATAAATGAAGAATTAATATGTACTAAAGAAATTAAAGATTGGTTATATACAAACGGTAAAGAAGATATTATCAAAGAAATATCCCAGAATAGCGGTAAATATAATTCTAAAACCATTGAATATATAACTAATGATAATTTTCTAAATGCTCATATTGAAAATATCAGAAAATCAATTAATTCCAATCAATTAGAAGTTGTTAAAATTTCTGATGGTAAAATATATATATCTTATAAAAATAATTTATATATTGGAAATTTATTATTTTCTATTTCTAATATTGAGTTTATGCATTTTTATGGTAATGATTGCATTATATGTAACAAACATATATTAACAAATAATTTATTAAAACATGTAAGTCTAGTATGGAATGATACTAATATAGATATAATTTTAGCACGTTTTGAGAAAATTACTAAGCAATTAGGATACTCTATTTCATATAAAAAAGAAATTAATAAACTGACTTATAAAAATACTAAATTAGATAGATATCAAGAAATTTCATTAGAAACATTTATTAACAGTAATACATATCTATTATTTTTAAGTAATAGTGATTTAAAGCAAAAATACATAAATATATTTAACAAAATTAATTGGCGAAAAATTGAAGATGAATCTAAATACAAATTTAATATATCTGATATTTCCAAAAATCCTTATAATTAAAGTTAGATGGCTATATGCCATCTTTTTAATTTTTACGAAAGAAGGTGAAATTATGCAAGAAAACAATTTAAAAGGTCTATGGATACCTTATGAAATCCTCACAAATGAAAAATTAAGTGATAAAGAAAAATATATCTATTCCTTAATCTTATTTTTTAGTAAAAATGAAAATTATTGTACTATTACAAATAAATATATCGCAAACATAGTAAATTTATCTGATACAAGAGTATCAAAATTAATAAGTAGTTTATCAAGAAAAAAATATGTGCAAGTCATAACAAATTTTAAAGATACAACAAGGCAAATTGTTAGTAGAAAAATAATACCATTAGTCAAATATGACAATCCCAACTATTCAAAATCAACTACCTCTATTTCAAAAAATGACTATACTTCTAGTCAAAATTATACTAATAATATTGTCAAAACCAACAAATATATAAATAATAATAAATATAATAATTATAAAAATACTTCTAACTATAATGAACGAGAATATTCTATACAAGATTTTGATAGCTTATATGCCAACAACGATTGGAACATATAAGTCTTTTTATTTTTAATTTAAGAAAGGAGCTGGTTTTATGCTAATTCCCAACGAATTATATAATCTATTGCAAAAACTAAATGTATCTTTAAATACAGTTTTAAAATTCCCTTATATCAGTGGAACGGAAAAGAAACTTGAATTATTTTTATATAATCTAGAAAAAATAAGATTTGAAATATATGAACAAGTTAGATACCTGAATACTAATATGCTAGATAATGAAATCCATTTTATTGATAATGATTATAAAGCAAACTTACAAGATGGTGTTTTGTCTTTATATATACCAGAAAAATTACCAAACTTAACAAATAGATCTTCTTATTCTCACAAACAAATTATTTTTAATATAGCTGAAATAACTAAACAATATGATAAATTATTCTTTGATAAATATGTAATTGTAATTATTAAAATATTTGAAAAGCGAAAAGTATGGGATGCCGATAACAGAACTGTAAAACCTATTCAGGACGGATTAATTCATGGTGGTATAATAAAAGATGATAATATATTTAATTGTTGTTATATGGTACAAGGATTCTATTCTGATATTCCTCATATTGAAGTGTCAGTTTTAGAAGCTGATAAAATAATCAATTTTATTGATTCTAATTTACCAAATATTAGTAAATGACCATAGCAAAATTTTTAATATTGTTTGAAATATTTTTTTGCTATGGTCATTTATATCTATATGTTGATATTTTAATATTTCATTTACTAATTTTTATTAATTTTCTGTCTAGAGTAGAGGTATCATATACAAAAGTATATGATGCCTCTACAAAAGTACGATTTTTAGAACATTTAAATGAACTAATTAATGGATTTAATTTTAGTTAGATTGGAGGTGTGCTTAAAGATGAAGAAAGGGTTAATTTTACAAGAAAGAGATGTTGAATTATTAGAGTTTTTAGCAGAATATAAAACAATAACATTGGATAATACAAAATATATTTACGGTACAAAAACTTATCAAGAAAAAAGAATATGTCATCTGGTAAAAGAAAAATATTTAACTAGATTAACACATAGAGAAATTAGTTTAGGTAAAAACGGAAAAGATTTTTTAAACGAAATTGGTACAAACATTAAAGTTCATTGTAGAAATCCTAATAATATTAAAAGATTGAAAGTTATTAGTGATATTGCATCTTTCACTAATTTCAGTAATACAATGAGTTTTATCCCTAGCTGGTATTTAAAAGACAAAGATTGCCCTACTCAAGATTCAAGAAGATATTTAGGACTTTTAACTTTCGACCATAACTTTTTTACTGTATATTCTGTTTATGGAGAAAAAGATGATAAATATATTACTTCTCTTTACTATGATTTAAAGAAAGAACGTGAATTTTATAATTCTATTATTTTTGCTAATGATATAGAAAAAATTTTATATTATAAAAAGAATTTCAGATTTAATGATAAACATTTATATTTAATTAAATATAACGATTTTAATAAAAGAATTATTAGAAATTATGATAAAATTAGAACTTGTATAATGGACCACTTATTAAAAAAACATGAGGTTGAATTTACAGATTTTAGATATATGGATTTTTTAGTAGATAATGAACTGTATATTAAAATTTGCCTTTTTTTGGACCTTAACCAATTAAGAAATTTACATTATTTTCTTGATATAAATACTAGTTATAAAAATAAGATGCATTTTGTTTGTTTTAAAGAAGATGAAAAGTATTTAAGATATTTAATAAAAAATTGTAATACTTTAATTATTGATAAATCTACTATTGAAGAATATCTAGAAAAAGATTTTATTGAATTTAATGGATTTAAAATTGATTGTATTACAGAATAATTTTAGCCTAGAATATATCTAGGCTATTTTTATTATTAAAATCAATACTTTTTTAGTTTTGATTAATAATATTATAATTTTTTAATCTAATTTTTTGTGTAATATTTCTTTGGTTATAATCGGATTTGCTTTTCCTCTCGTATTTTTCATAACTTGTCCAACAAAGAAATCAAATAGTCTATCTTTTCCTCCTTTATATTGTTCCACTTGAGTAGGATTACAACTAATAATATCATCTATTATTTTTTCCAGTTCATGAGGGTCTGATATTTGAGCATTTTCTTTACTAATAAAATTGCTTGGTTCTTTTTTCTCATCTAAAACTTTGTTAAAAACTTCTTTTGCCTGTTTAGAAGAAATAATTCCCTCTTTTTGTTTATCTAATATAAACTTTAACATCTCTGGAGTTAAATATATATCATTAATCTCTATTTCATTCTTGTTCATATATGCAATAATATTTTCATTAACCCAATTACAAGCCTCTTTAGCTTCAATTCCTAACTTTATACATGTATCAAAGTAATCAGATATAGCTTTATCTTTAATTAATTTTTTAGCTTCCTTAGATGATAAACCTAATTCATTTATATATTTCTCTTTTCTTTCATAAGGTAATTCAGGAATAGATGCTTGAATTTCTTCTATCCATTTAGAATCAAGTTTGTATTTAGGAATATTTGGTTCAACAAAGTACTTATAATCTAATACATCTTCTTTACTACGCATTGTAATTGTTCTTCCACTTTCTTCATCCCATCTTCTAGTTTCTTGAACAACTTCATCATATCTTCCAGCATCTTTCAAATCAGATTGTCTTTCAATTTCATAATTAATAGCATCTCTAATATTAGAAAATGAGTTAACATTTTTCATTTCTACTTTTGTACCTAAAGTATTTTCATCATCACTTATTGAAACATTAACATCACATCTAATTTGACCTTTTTTAGGATCTGCTTCTGAAATATCACAATATTGATATATTGCTTTAATATATTCTAAAAATGCTACTGCATCATCTGCTGAATGTAAACATGGTTTTGTAACTAATTCAAATAATGGTGCACAAGCTCTATTATAATTTAAAGTTGTTGTATTAAAAAGATGTGTACTTCTCGCTGTATCTTCTTCTAAATGGAAATTATCAATATCAACTCTAAAAGTAGTCCCATCTTCTCTTTCTATATCAATATATCCACCATTTCCAACACATTCTTCTGGAGGATTTTGTGTTATTTGATATCCTTTTGGAAGATCTGGATAAAAATAATTTTTTCTTTCAAAGTACATATATTCAGGAATTCTCGCATGTAATATAGATGACATCATAATGGACATCCTTACTGCTTCTTTATTTACAACTGGAAGAACCCCTGGAAATGCCATGTCAATTGCTACCACATTTTCATTTGGAAGATCACTATATGCATTTTTTGCAGGAGAAAATACTTTTGATTTAATTTTTGAACCTTCACAATGCATTTCTAGACCGATACTTGCATAATATTTAGACATTTATTTTTCCTCCTTTGCTACTTGATTTTTATAATTCATTAACGACTCTATTCCATAAGCAATATTTAGGACATTAGCATCTTCTTTACAATTTCCCGTTATATTTAGAGCAACGGGCATTCCATCGATAAAACCATCTGGAATAGTAATTGAAGGAAATCCACCAAAGTTTCCAACTTGTAAATGTTCTTCTAAAACCTTTGTTTCTTCTGCCAATATATCTAAAGAATTCGTTTCTAATTTTTTAGCCACCCCTGTACCAACAGGTAATATTACTGCATCATATTCTTTAAATAATTTTTTCCATTCGTCAACAAGTAATCTTCTCACTCTTTGAGCATTTTTGAAGTATCTTTCTTGGTTTTCTTTTTGAAGAACATAAGAGCCTATTACAAATCTTCTTTTTATAAGTGGAGAAAATCCTTTAGTTCTATAATCTTTAATCATACCAATATAGTTATCTCCCTCACCTCGTGGGCCAAATATTAAGCCTGTCAAATTAGCCATATTGGAAGTTGCTTCAGCACAAGAAATAATTACATAAGTAGATGCAATAGCATTTAATAATGTTTGATCTATTGATACTTCATCAACTTGCACTCCATTTTTCCTAATTAATTCTATTTTATCCATAAAATTTTCTAAGTGTTTTGTCAACTCTTCACTTGGATTATTATAATTATTAATATTGCATATCTCTTTAATATAACATAGCTTTTTGCCTTTAATATTTCCTGTTAATGATTTAGTTAGATTAATTTCAGAAGAATCCCAAGAAGTCATATCTTTTTTGTCTATTCCCTTCATATTATCCACAACTATTGCAGCATCCTTAACACTTCTAGTTAATACTCCTAAATGGTCAAGAGATGATGCAAATGGAAATAATCCATACCTTGAAATCATACCATAAGTTGGTTTATATCCAACAATTCCACAATATGCCGCAGGTTTTCTAATTGAATCTCCTGTATCTGAACCTGTAGCATATGGATAAACTCCAGCTGCAACAGCACAAGCTGATCCAGCAGATGAACCAGCACACATTCTTGCCTTATCCCACGGATTTCTTACAATTCCTGTATGTCCGGTAGTTCCAGTTCCACCCATACCAAATTCATCCATTACGGTTTTATTAACCATAATTGCCCCTGCATTTTTTAGTTTTTCATAAGCAGTAGCATCAAAAAATGGTACATAATTTTTTAATGTATTAGATGAACCTGTAGATAAAACACCTTTTGTAGAATAATTATCCTTAACTCCAAATGGTATTCCTGACAATACGTTATCAGTTATTGGCATTTCTTTCGCATCATCTAAAATTGTTACAAAAGCATTATATTTTTCTTGAACTTCATGTGATAACTTTAATGATTCTTCGACTAATTCCTTTGAAGTTACTTCTCCATTTTTTAATAATTCATGAAGTTCTTCTATAGATAAATTCATATATTTCATTTATTTCACCACCTTTGGAATTTCTATTTCTCTGTCTCTAACTTCTCCACAATTAGAAAGCAAATCTTCAATAGGTACAGATTCTTCAGTAATATCTTCTCTAAGTTCAACACAAAAATCATCCAAACAATGTGTCATTGGCTCAACTTCACTAATATTTGGAATTGAATTAACAACATCACAGTTCTTATCTATAACATCAAATTCTTCTAAAACTTGTTTATTTTCTTCAGGAGTTAGTCCGATTAATAACTTGTCAGCATAATTATCGACCATTTCCTTTGTAAAATTACTCATCTTTATCAGCTCCTTTAATTACAATTTCTATTTGAATATACCCTTTTTATTAGCTATTGTCAAGCTCTATTTTACATTTATATATAAGAAAAAGCTCATTTTCACAAGAAAAACCTTTTATTTTTATTATTTAATGAATTAAAGGTTTTTAATTTTTTATACATCTACTCTATAAAACTAGATTTAACATTTATCCATGTCTTTTTCTCTGTAGACTCTAAAACACTTTCTATCACATAATCAATTTTCGTGGCAAAACTAAAATCAGTATCAGGAGATATTTGATTTTTTATATTATTCAAAAACTCATGTGCATCAATTGTTTTCAATTCTTCATATCCTGTGCAGAACCATTCTTTTTCATCTGAAATAACAGTTGAAAAACCATTTTCATTAAATCGATAAATTTGGATTTCATTCATTCTTTCCAAAGAAAATCTAATTGTTCCTTCTGTAAATTGAATTTCAAATCTCATATCTTGTTTGCTTCCAGGTGCTACACGATTAGATGAAATATATCCCATTGCTCCATTTTTGTATGAACATATAAATTGGGCAATATCATCATTTTCAACTTCAATTAAATTTCCTTTACCATCTTTTCGTTTAGGATGAACAATATCTGTCATACCACATACTGATATAATATCTCCTACCAAAAATTGTGATACCGCTAAAATATTTATTGCTAAATCACAAAGAGAACCTCCTGTTGCATTTTTCTTTAGCATTCTCCATTCAAAAGGTGCATTTGGATTAGCTAGTCTGTCATTATCGTAACTTCCTTTAAAACAAACTACTTTTCCTAAGTCCCCTGACTTAATTATTTTCTGTGCATATGTAATTGCTGGAACACGAATTATATTATAACAGCAAGTTGCAATTATTCCTTTTTCTTTAGCCATCTTTACAAGTTTTTCTGATTCACTACTATTTAAACCTAGTGGTTTTTCACAACTAACATGTTTCCCATATTTTATAGCTTCTGAAACTATTTCGAAATGAGCATTATTTGGTACACATACACAAACCAAGTCAACATCTTCTGCCGACACTGCCTTATGCCAATCTGTTTCCACTCGTTCAAATCCGTACTCTTCTGCCAGAGTTTTAGCTGAATCTTCATTTGTATCACATACAACCTGTAATTTTGCATTATACTGATTTCTATAAGCTGCCGCATGTTTTTTTCCTACAAATCCTGAGCCAATAAGGCATACTCTTATTTTATTATTCATTATTTCCTCCAATAATATAATATATAAATCTCAAATCATTCAATATTTTATAAATTTTGAGTACTACTAATCTCTTTCCATATCTAGCATATTTAACACATTTTTATTATTCACATCATTTTCTTTTATATTTTGATATTTATTTTCTAATGTTCTTCTAAAAAAAGGATGTTCAAGTGCTTCTTTTGCGGATATTCTATTATCCTTATTAAAATCTAACAATGAACGCAATAAATTTGTACATTCATTAGAAACTCCTTCCACTTTTTCTAAACAATTAGGCAGATTGTTTAGTGCACTTTTGACTCTATTATTGTATAACACTGGATTTTGCATATAATTATCCCAAGAATTTTCAATTACTTTGCCGAAAAAATCGTACCCACCAAAAGGACATTTTCCAACTACTAATTCCCAAAAAGTAATTCCAAATGCGAACATCTCTGATTTTTCATCATAAACATCATTGTTAAAAACAATTTCAGGAGCTTGATATCCGTTGTATTGAAAACACGCTTTTGTTTCTGGTGCTATTGGTTTCATTTCATCAAAATCAATAATTACTGCCATAATATTTTTTTCTTTTTTCGTAAGCATAATATTTCCTGGATAAAAATCACGGTGTACATATCCATTTTCATGAATTACTTTTAACCCTTTCAAGATATCAAACAAAATCTTTGCTGATTGTTTTTCTGTTAGCTTGATACCATTTTTTATTAAATGCTGTATGCTAGGAAGATTTAAAAACCTCTGAACGACACCAATATATGTTCCTGACTTCGATATAAAAGTCTTTAAAGGTACACAAAGATTTTCACATTCTTTGAATCTCTCTGGTATTTCTGTATGGCAAATTTCTTTTCCAATTTTCACACACAAATCATCAGAAATTTTCCAAACACTTCCTGTATGTCCATTTCCAATAAAACTACTATTCAAATATTCTTTTTTATCAAATTCTTTAAATATTTTCTGGACAAACTCTTTTTCTTCTTCATCTGAAAAATTCATATTTCTCACCTTATACTACTACCTATTATATGGTTAGTTTATTACGTAACATTTTTCTATCTTCTTTCGTTAAAATATGACTACTATTAAATTCTGGCAAATGTTCTAAAATGTACTCCATTGATTTTTCTACTATCATTCTATTTAATCCACAACGACATTCATCTTGAATATCTGTACGACCAAAACGTGTTAATTTATCATAAACACAACCACCACCACAAATACGATATGCTATACAAGAACGGCATGAATTATTATAAAATGGAGATGTTTTCTTGTATTCATGAATACAAGCAGGGAGCTTGTCTATACTATCATAAAACATTTCAGGTTTAGTAATCGGTCCTTCACAAATCCCAAATTTTTTATTTTTACATGCTACAATACGTTTCCCACATGCTTTGCATTCATATGGAATCGAATATCCTGAAATAAAAGCATCCATTTTTTGTTCTACTTGAACAAGATATATTCCATTTTTGTGAAGAATGTCAAATGCTTCAATCATCTTTTTATGAACTTCTTCAAAGGATGAAAGTTTCATTGCAAAATTGTCTTCATCGCCATGAGGCAAACAAAATCCAAGACTATTAGGTTTTAGTGCTATAGACCAATCAATTAATTTGTCAAAATGTTTTTCATTATGAGGTCCTATAACTGCTGAGATTCCTGTCTTGCATCCTGCTTCCTTTAAATTTTCATATCCTCTAATGGCTAACTTATAAGTTCCTTCTTTATTAACATTTATTCTTGCTTCATTATGAAACTCTTCTGGCCCATCCATAGACACTATTACTTCTACTTTATGTTCTGCAAAAAATTGTGCAATTTCTTTTGTACAAAGAGAACCGTTAATTACCATTGAAAATTTAACTTTCGAATCAAAACTACGAACATATTCAATAGCAAATCTGATGCCATCCATATTTAAAAGTGGTTCTCCACCAAAAAAGACTATACTCTTTGGTTTTACTGCAACAGAATAAAACATATCTATAGCATTTTTTATTTCCTCTATTGTCATATTAACAAGTTCAGGAGTTTTTTTCTGTCTACAATACTTACAACGAAAATTACAACTTTCTGATACTGCTAGATACAATTGCTCATAACAAACTTCATCTAAATCAATATTAATATCTTGTGCTGGTTCATAAAAATCTTTTCCCAAATCTTGTATTTTTTCAGCTATTGCAAGTTTTCCATTAATATTATTATAAAAGAGTTTACGACCTTTTTTCTCCATTATATAAATATATTGATTATTTAATTTTATATTTTCCATATTACTTCTCCAAAAAATAATTTCCAATTACTAAAAAATCAAGTCCAGATGAATAAAAGTTTCCTAATGCTTCTACTGGATTTTCCACAATAGGTTTTCCACGAAAATTCAGTGAAGTATTAATAATAACAGGTATTTCTGTTAATTTTTCAAATTCATCTAAAATTCCATAAACAAATGGATTTGACTTTGATGTCATTGTTTGAACACGTGAAGTATAATCTACATGCGTAACTGCTGGTATTTTATCCCTAGCATCTTGTTTTACTGTACAAGTAAATAACATATATTGATTTTTTTCTCCAACAAAGAAATCATCAAATCGTTCTTCTTTTACAATAGGTGCAATTGGTCTAAACATTTCTCTTCCTTTTATGTGATTAATTCTTTCAAGCATATCACTATCTTTTGGACTTGCAATTACACTTCTATTTCCAAGTGCACGAGGTCCAGCTTCCATTCTTCCTCTAAATATTCCTCCTACTTTACCTTCTGCTATTTTAGATGCAATTAACTTAATCAACTCTTTATCTGGCAAATAATTATAATTTAATTTTGCAGATTTAATCTGTTTTTCTATAAAATCATTTGAATATTCTGTTCCAAGATACATATTATCAAATTGAACTTGAGTATTTCCTGTATATTTATGCCATGCAAGTGCTGCTGCTCCCATAGAAGTTCCTGCATCACTTGATGCTGGTTGAACGAATATTTTATCAAAAATTCCTGTATCATGAATTTTTCCATTTGCTACACAATTTAATGATACACCTCCAGCCATACAAAGTTTTTTAATTCCTGTCTTATTACTATAATAAGTGAATAGATTTATAAGTATCTCCTCTAAAATACTTTGTAATGTCTTAGCAATGTCTTTATGTCTTTGAGTAATTTCTTCACCTTTTTTACGAGCTGGTCCTAAAAAGGCTTTTAAATTAAACATATTCTTTTCATTTAATTTATAATGTCCTCTTTCATCAAAAGTAATTATATTTTCAAATTCTTTTCTATAAGTATCTTCACCATAAGAAGCAAGTCCCATTACTTTGAACTCATCCTGAAAAGTATTAAAACCAAGATGTTTAGTTACTACTGAATAGAAAATTCCCAAAGAATCTGGTATATCAAAGGAAACTATCTTCTTTAGTCCTTTATCTGTTCCTATATATAGTGAAGTACAACTTTTTTCTCCACAACAATCAGCCACAAATACAAGACTTTCATCAAAGCCAGAATAACAGTATGCTGAAGCCGCATGTGATAAATGATGATCAAAAGATAAAATTGGTATTTTTTGTAATTCATATGGTGTTAGTCTATCTGACATATATTGAAACATCTCGTAATCACTAGATAAAATACGTTTTGTATGAAAAAGTGCTCTAAGAGCATAGTAATCATCATAATATGACCAACGTTTAGAAAACAATCCCTTAAAGTGCTCCCATTTATCGTAAGAAAGCGCGATGACATCTACATCACTTATCTTAATATCTAAATACTCAAGTGCTGCGTACATTGATTTATACGGAAACTGTACCGTAAACGGACTATAGCGTTTTCCTCCTTTGATACCACTAAATCTTTCTTCTTCTGCAGAAAAAACTAATTTTCCATCTTTAATTATAGATACTGATGTATGTTCAAAGAAAAAATTAATCCCCATAATTATCATATTATCACTTTCCCTTCATTATTTTACAAAGAATTTCAGATATTTCTATTACGCCATTTCCATTAAAGTTCTCAACTTGATTCACTACAAAATCATCTTTTAATCTGTTTGACACATATTGTTTAAATTTAGTCATATAACTTTCATCAGCAGAAAGATTACTAATTTGTTCATATATATATTTCACTGTTTCTTCCTCTGTCCTGTCATTAAAGCTCTTAAGGTGTTTCAAACTTAAATTATTATAGTTCCATTCTAATATTTTTACATTTTTACATATTTTTTCAGCAATTAATATATTATAAAACTGACTTAAATTTTGTGGTGGAATAATTATTGTTTTTATATCCATTCCACAAGTCTCATATATTGTTGTTAATCCTGGTGAAGTAATAAAAAGTTCTGCACTAGATACAAGTTTTAGAAAATCTTCATGAGTATAAGTAGCACATGGAAATTTTGGAAACAATTTTTTTGTCAATTTTACAACATTTTTTCCTCCTGTTATATGAATATTTTTATTTGGTAAAGCCGAAAGCAATGCTTTCATTATTATTTCAAAATACTCTTTTCCTTCTCCAAAAGGTGAATGAAGTCCTCCAAAATTTATAACAATACCACCCTTCGTTTGTTTTGACACTTTTCCTAAAGTAATAGGGTTAACCCATATAAAATTTTTAATCGATTCTAGGGCTGGATTCATAGAATAACCTGGATATTTTTGTGCACAATAATAATCTACTTCATATGGAATAAGATCTGCTTTTGTCCACATAAAAGGAAGACTATCCACATAAATCACTTTAAGCCCCCTATTTTTTAAAAATATAGCCAAATCTTGGTCTAAAACATCAATAGCATATTTAATATCATATTTTTTTATAAAATCTTCAAGAATCTTTTCATCTTTAGACCAACAGGTATCTATAAAAGGATTTTTCTTATAGATAGATAAGTCAAGTTCATCTCCACAAGCATACCATTCATATTGACTATTATAATTAACAATTGAACAAAGTTTGCCACTAGGTCCAAGACCAAATCCAACTGCACAAGCTAATATTTTCATAACATCACCTAAAAATTAAAAATATTTTCCTCAATTTTCTCTGGGAAGTCTGCACAATAAGCATTCAACGGTTCGCATCCTTCACAATATTCATGTCCGTGTTCAAAGTACCACTCTTTTTCTTCTTGTTTATTGCAAAAAGACAATTTTCGATGCGGAATACAATTACATGGATAAAAATGATTTGTAAACGGATCATAAAAAGCCACCATATGTGTAATATGACAATTTCCCTTCGGTCTAATATAACTTTTTCCTTTCCAAAATTCTTCAATGTTACCTGCCCAATTTGCTGAATATCCCATCAATTGTATTTTACAATCTTCTATATTTTTTTGAAAATTAATGTATTCTCGTTTAAAATCTTCCAGTGTTATTTTATCAGACCACTTATGATTATCTAATTTAATTGGAATAATAGACCATTGTTCTACATTATGTTTGTCAAGCCATCTAGCAATATTAGCAATATCCGATATATTTTCTTCACTCACAACAGTATTTACTCGTGTATGTAACAAAGGATATTTCTTTTCGATACGTTCTAATACCATATCAATTTTTTTCCATAGACCTTTTGTCCCTCTTAATCTATCATGTAATTCAGATGTGCTACCATCAACACTAATAACAATCTGGTCTAAACCATTTTTTACTAATACATCTAGCTTTTCATCTAAAATCAATCCATTAGTTATAATCGAGGTTTTTATACCTCTTGAATGACACTTTTTAATATATTCTGGTAATTTTCTACAAAGAAGTGGTTCTCCACCAGTAAACCTAATCATTTCAACAGTTTTTGACATATTCAATGCATTTTCAAACTGTTCTTCTGTAATCTCACTCTTACTATTTTTCCAAAAATCACACATAAAACAGTGAGCATTACAATATTGATTTGTTCGAAGATACAAAACTTTTATATCGTTCATTTTATTTTTCATCCCCATCCATTAACTTTTTATAATATTCCAATACCTTTATTATATCTGGCAAAGATTTTTTTTCTTCATTTTCATAAAAAATCACTTTACCTGGTGTAATCTTATTAATATTATAAATCAGGGATGTATAAGTTTGATTTTTATTTAATACAAGTATCACTGGTTTTTGCATAGCACTCATCCAACCAAGTTCTACTGCAACTCCCATAGAATCATCTGGAATAGCAATAACAAGATCTGCACTTTTTGCTTCATCTAAATCCATAGAACAAGAATAAGATTGAAGTGGTTTAGCTCCATAATCTTCTCTTTTTAAAGCAAGAAACACTTTTGAAGCATATTTAGCACATAAATCATACAACTCTTCTGTAAATTGTCGAAAATCATTGTTTATAAAATCTGTTCCATTTATAAATTTAATGAAAGGACATGCTATAAATATTTTGTTCATATAAATTCCCTCTATTCTTTACTCTTTCTTTTTATCATATTATCTATATTAGTTAAAACATCTCTATTCAAATTGCCATCATACCAAATTGTTTCTACATCTGTAATATCTTTTAATCCTGAAATTAAAGGTGTATATCTTTGATTACTATCAAGAAGAAGTAAAATTTTTATTTTCATACAACTAGCCCAACCGAGTTCTACCGCTGTTCCTTTTGAGTCTTCTGGTATTGCAACCACCAAATCAGTTGTTTTCATTTCTTCAAAATCAAGTTCCGCACAAGTATCTTTCATCAATTTTTTTCCATATTCTTCTCTTCGTAAAGCAAGAAAAACCTCTGAAGCATGTTTCTGACAAACATTGTATAATTCTTCAATAAAAATTTTGAAATCATTATTGATAAATTTATCTCCATCTATATATTTTGATATAGGACACGCTATAAATATTTTGTTCATATAAATCCCCTCTAACACTCCTATTTTTTTAAAAGAAAAAATTCTAGTGCTTTTTGAGCACGAAAACCATCTTCAAATGTAGCAATATTTTTTACATTTTCACTTGATATCGCTTTTAACCAAGCCTCATCTTGTCTCAATATTGAATCCGTAAAATCGAAAAAACCTTCTGTTTTTTGTTTTTTTTCAAAATTATATTTACATGAAATGTTGTCTTTTTCTATTTCATAAGTTGTTTCTTTTCTTGAATCATATCGAAATGTACCTTTTGTTCCTACTATTTCAATATTAAATTGAACCTCATCTGGATTTTTTGTCCTTGATGCAATTAACTCAAAAGGTATTCCTTTTTCTGTTTTACCTAATACTTTTGAATCATAGTCCCAGCCTTCTATATATTTTCTTCTTACTTTACAAGTAGACAGGTTTATACTTTGATTACACAAATAAGTTATATAATCAATAAGGTGTATTCCTAAATCCGCTAAAACACCATTGTCTTTATTATGCCAATCATTTCTAAAAAGCCTTTTTATTAATATTTTTATATTGTACATTTCACCTATTTGATTTTGTTTCTTCAAAATTTCTGTTATTTCAAAAAAACGGTAATTAAAACCTATTGCACAAATTTTATTCTTCTTCCTAGACATTTCTAGCATTTCTTCTGCTTCTGATAATCGAACTGCCATAGGTTTTTCACATAAAATATGTTTTCCTTTTTGAATTGCCTCCATTACTAAATTATAATGTGTAAAAGTCGGTGTTGCTATAATAACAGCATCTATTTTTTCATATAATTCTTCAAGACTGTTAACAGCTTGACATTTATGTGCTTTTGCAAATTCTTGTGCAGCATTTGGCGTAACATCATAAACATAATATACAATATTTGTGTCAAGCATTTCTATTACTTTTGAATGTAATTGACCGGCAAATCCTATACCTATAATCCCTATTTTCATATCTTCTCCTATTCGCACAATTCTATCTTATACTTTTTCCTATATAACAAATTCAATATATATTTTTTCTATAATCTAATTTCTTTTACTCTTCTTCCATTAACTCAATTTTAGTTCCATTAGAAAGAATAAACCAGTTGTTACCACGTGAATCTAATTTACATCCATTTGATAAAGCTATTTTAATAGTTCCTTCGATATCTTTTGTTCCCAATGCAATGTGATCTACATTTGTCCCATACTCTAAAGAACTAACCTCTTTCAATTGAATTCCTTCATTGAACCAAAGTTGTCTTGTTGGTGTTTCTCCCACTTCTCTTTGTATAGTCATTCCTAATTTTTCAAAAAGTTCTTTATATTTCTCAAAATCTATCGTTGCAATAGCAACATGGTGAAGTTTACACATATTTTATTTTCCCCCTAACATATATAATTTATCTTTAATAACAAGTCTCACTTTTAATGTACTAAATTACCATAATTATACATTTTTTCAAGCATTTTGTCAATATATCCATTAATTTGTAGACTTATTTAACTATCCTTCATTTTTCTTATTCTATCTTCCTATTGAATAATATTCTATCTTATTCTCTTTCATTTCTTTTGTATCATATATATTCCTTCCATCATAAATAATAGGCATTTTCATTAATTCTTTATATTTTCTAGGTTTAAATTCTTTTATTTGTTCCCATTCAGTAAATATAAAACATACATTAGAATCTTTAATAGCTTCTTCTATATTGGTTGTATAATGTATTCTCGTAGAATATCGTTTTTTTAAATTTTCAATCGCTACTGGATCATATGCATAAATATTTGCACCACGTTCTAATAATAAATCTATGTTTATCAAAGAAGGAGCTTCTCTTAAATCATCTGTCCCCACTTTAAAAGCTACACCTAAAATTGCTACTTTTGATCCCTCGAAGGTATTTAATCTTTCACATGCTTTTTTATATAATTTTATTTTTTGTTCCTCATTTATTTCTATAGCAGATTGTACAGTTCTTAAAGTATAATCATTTTGTTTTGCTAAATACTTTAGTGCTTTTGTATCTTTGGGAAAGCAACTACCTCCATAGCCTATTCCAGCTCGTAAAAAATCAGCCCCTATTCTATTATCATAACTCATACCAGTTGCTACTTCATTTATGTCTGCTCCTACTAATTCGCACAAATTTGCAATATCATTCATATATGATATTTTCAATGCTAGAAAATTATTACAAGCATATTTAATCATTTCTGCACTCCTTCTACTAACAGAAACAATAGGCAAATTAAATGGTTCATATATTTCTTTTAAAAGTTTTTCTGCTTTTTGACTATTTGTACCAATTATAATTCTTTTTGCTTCGAATGTATCTCTTACCGCATGTCCTTGTGATAAGAATTCTGGATTACTAGCAACTTCTACTTTAACATTATTTACTAAGTCCTCTTTGATAAATGTTTCTACTTTATCATTAGTTCCTACAGGTACAGTGGACTTTACGACAACTAAACAATCTTTTTCAATCGTTTCTGCTATTTGTCTTGAAACAGTTTCAACATAAAATAAATTAGCTGCTCCATCTTTTCCTTCAGGTGTTCCTACACCAATAAATATTACATCGGCATCTTTATAAGCATCTTTATAATTTATAGTGAAATGTAAATTTCCTTTTTTAATGTTCTTCTTAAGTAATTCTTCTAATCCTTCTTCATAAATTGTTGATATTCCATTTGATAACTTTTCTATTTTTTCTTCATCGACATCCACACATGTAACATCATATCCTTTCTCTGCAAAACACACTCCTGCAACCAATCCAACATAACCTGTTCCAGTAACTATTATTTTCATTTTTCCCATCATCTCCCCCTTATTTTACTAATCTATTCAATTAAATTCTAGTCCATATTACATTTATATAATAATATGCCACTAAACTGAAATCTATATAAAAACAAATTTAATTACTCCTTTTGCTCTTTATCTATAGCATCAATTCATTGCTTAGTAGGGTATTCGTGCAAGAAGTTGAATTTTTTATACTAAAATGGATATAATCAATAAAGAAAGGTTAAAATTATGAAATCTAACAAATATATCACTCTCTGATTTCATTCCTTTTTATTTTTATATCTTTAAATTCTTTTGCACTATTATTGCTTTTTTAACCAATCCATAAATTCCTTTTTAGTAATCTCTTTTAGCTTATAAGCATTTTTCTTATCCTTACCTTTATACTTAAACATATTATACTCTATTTCAAAACTTCCACCTTTTGACTTTGCTAATGCTTGTTTTTTCTTATAAACTTTCCTATATAATCCATATGCTTCATCTTTTTCTAGATTTTTAGAAAATACCTTACTTGCACCAATTTCTCTACAAGTTTTATTGGCTTCATATACATTATTGCAATAAATAACTGCTGAATTTGTTGTCAAAAAATACTTTCCACAATTTTTACATTTTTTTAAGTACGTTCTTTCTTGCAATATAAAATATAATTCTAAAAATAATAAATTATAAAAATTATCTATTTCATAAATCTCTTGTATGCCATATCTATTATTCTCTTTATCTTGCAAAGTATTTATAATTTGTTCTTCTTTCATTCTAGACATATCTTTATTTAATCTTATACTCTGTTTAAAATTATTATATTTTAAAATTGTATATTTCTTAATATCTTTTGTACTAGTAAATACTACTAATCTTTCTAATGGTTTTAAATCTTTCATTTTTGTGTTTTCATCGAACAAACAAAATTCTATAATATCTATTATTTGTTTTTTATAATCTTTGAATTCTCCCATATATTTAACATATAACTGTTCCATTTTTCTTTTCATATTATCTGAATTATTAATATCTGTTGCTAGTAAGTTATTTCTTTCTTCTTTTGATAATAAAGTTTGAAATCCATAAAATCTAAAAATCATATAACTATTTTCTTTTAAATCCCTTTGAATAAAGTCTAATAGTACCTCTCCTATCTGTATAGGTTGTTCAAAAATCCTAGTAATATATTCCATATATCCATCATCATTTGTTGCATAATCTAGCATTGGTGTTTTTATCTGTTCTTCTTTTATCTGTTCATTTATATACACTTCTATTTTATTTTTTTCTTCCATTTACCTCACCTTAAAAATTTTTTATATTTTTTAATAAAACCTATTGCATTATAGACAATAATATGATATATATAAAATTGTCGATAGACAATTTTATTGTTCATTGTTTATTGTCAATATTAGTATACATTATATAAACACTTATTTCAAGTCTTTATATAAAATTTTCTATGTTTAGAAATTGTTAGCAAATTTTTGCATTATGTTTTAGGAGATGATGTTTATTTGAAAAAAACAGATTTGGAAAGAAATGAACTAATTTACAAACTATATTTTCAAGATAAATTAACCTTAACTCAAATTAGTCATCAAATAAATTTATCTATTAGTCAAATTAGTAGAGTTTTATCTAAATCGCCTAACTATGTGCAAGAGAAAAATAAAAGGAAAGAAGAAAATCGCAAAAAACACATTGAACAAACAAAAGAAATTATAAAAAATAAAAGGTTACAAAAACAAATTGAAGAAAAGCAAATTTTAGATATACTTCATAATCAAGCATCTTTTGAATTATCTTATATTCACTCTATGTCAAAGTATGCTATAAGAAAAAATTGTTCAAGTGCATATAATTATAATCAAAATAAAAAAAGATTTGAATTAAAAGATGATGTGGCTTATTCAAACGATATGCCTAAAATAATTAAATACTAATATTATTGACTTATTTTATTTAAGTCTATTTTTTGACTTTAAAATCGAAATGGAGGTGAAAATAATGAGTGAAAATTTAAGAGAAAATTACAGTTTAATGTTTACTACTTACCCTGATATTGTTGATATTACACAAATGAGAAAAATGCTTGGTGGTATTGGTGTAACTCTTGCTTATAAACTTTTAAAGCAAAGAAAAATTAAATCTTTAAAAATTGGTAGAGAATATAAAATTCCTAAATCTTGTATTATTGAATATCTAATAGAAAATAAAGAAAATGAATAATACATAATAAAAAATTATGCATCAATATAGATTTTTCATATATATTGTGATATCTTATTTTAAATATCATGAGGTAGACTAATTTAAACTGTTATTTTGGAAAGGAGTTTAAATGAATGTAACAGCAAGTCTACAAATAAAAAGAAATATTTATCAAGTTGTATTATCATATAAAAATATTAACGGAGAAAGAAAACAAAAATGGATTTCGACAGGTATTTCAGCTAAAGGTAATAATAAAAGATTAGCAAATGCAAAGTTAGAAGAAATTAAACAAAATTATGAAAAATACATACCTTCTCTTCTAACTTCAGATGAAAATGATACAAGTAACGAATACTTTGAAATTTATATGCAAAATTGGTTAGAATCTTATAAACATAATATAGAAGAAAATACTTATGATTCATATTGTACAGTTGTAAATAAAATCACTAATTATTTTTCAGGAAAGAATATTAAATTAAAAGATTTAAAGCCAAAGCATATTCAAGATCTCTATAATTCATTATATAAAAAAGGTCTATCTCCTAATACTGTACTACATTATCATGCTAATATCAGAAAAGCTTTAGACATTGCTATGAAGCTTGAAATTATACCTAATAATCCAGCAGATAGAATAGAAAGACCAAAAAAATCTCAATTTATTGGTGACTTTTATAGCATAGATGAATTAGAAAAACTATTTTCTGCTTGTAGAAATGATCCAATAGAAATTGTAGTTTTAATTGCTAGCTTTTATGGACTTCGTAGAAGTGAAGTTTTAGGCTTAAA
>CALXHF010000012.1 GCA_944388035.1 uncultured Clostridia bacterium
AAAACAACATCTTTATAAAAACTTAGCACAAGATAAAAATAGTGCTAAGGACGGAAATTTTAATTTCCGTTTTGTTCCTATATTAGAAAATTTTAAAAAGAAAAAATAATAGGAGGAAGAAATGAAATTAATATCTTGGAATGTAAATGGAATAAGAGCAGTTTTAACAAAAGGTTTCGAAGATTTTTTTAAAGATGTTAATGCAGATATTTTTTGTGTACAGGAAACAAAATGCCAAGAAGGACAAGTAAATTTGGAATTTGAAGGTTATCAAAGTTTTTGGAATAGTGCTGAGAAAAAAGGGTATTCAGGAACTGCTATATTTTCTAAAATAAAACCATTATCTGTGAAGTTTGGTATAGGAATAGAAGAACACGATAAAGAAGGAAGAGTAATTACTTTAGAATTTAAAGATTTCTATATGGTAAATATCTATACACCTAATTCTAAAAGAGAATTAGAAAGGTTAGATTATAGGCAGATATGGGAAGATGAAATAAGAAAATATTTATTAAAATTAAACAGAACAAAACCAGTTATAATGTGTGGAGACTTAAATGTTGCACATAAAGAAATAGATTTAAAAAATCCTAAAACAAATACACATAATGCAGGTTTTACAATTGAAGAGAGAAATAAGATGACTGAATTGTTAGATGCAGGATTTATAGATACATTTAGATATTTGTATCCAGATAAAACAGATTGTTATACTTGGTGGTCTTATATGAGAAAAGCAAGAGAAAAAAATGTAGGATGGAGAATTGATTATTTTATAGTTTCTGACAGTATAAAAAATAAAATAAAAGAAGCAAATATTTATAAAGATATTATGGGAAGTGACCATTGCCCTATTGGTTTGGAAATTGATTTTAAATAAAAGTAAAGGAGAAGAGGATGGAAAATAAAAAAGAAAAAATGAGAAAATGGAGTTATTGGTTTGCTTTAGGCTTAGCTCTAATAATTATTTATAAATGTCTAGATAATTTTAATGATGTAACTACAGTAATAGGTAATTTCTTAAATATAATAGCACCATTTTTTGTTGGTATATTTATAGCATATATTTTATATATACCTTGTAGGAAATTTGAAACTTTATATAAAAGAAGCAAAGCGAAATTCTTAAAGAAAAGGTCAAGAACATGTAGTATAATTACAGTATATTTAATAATTTTATTAATAATTGTAATATTATTTAGTGTTATTTTACCAGTTGTATGGAATAGTGTTTTAGATTTTGTAAGTAATATACAAACATATTATGAAATGGCAATTGAAAGATATAATGATTTGCCACAAGATTCTATATTAAAAAGTGAACAAGTCAATGATTTTATTAATAATATCCAACATATTGATTTAAAAGAATATTTTAATTTTGATAAAATAATGGAATATATTTCTGGAGCAATTAGTGCTGTTACTGGAATAGTAGATGTTTTTGTTGCAGTGATCGTTTCTATATATGTTTTAGCAGAAAGAGGAAAAATTTTAACTTTTGGAAAAAGACTTGCAGAAGCATTATTTAAAGAAAGAACTTATAAGAATTTAGATAAATATTATAAACACTCAAATGAGATATTTTTTAAATTCATTGCTAGCCAATTCTTAGATGCAGTAGTCGTAGGTATTTTAACTACAATTGCAATGAGTATTATGGGAATCAGATATGCACCACTTCTAGGTTTCTTTATAGGATTATTTAATATGATACCTTTTGTTGGAGCAATAATTGCAGTTGGAATTTCGGCTATTATTACATTAATTACAGGTGGACTTTCACAAGCTATTTGGATGCTTATTGTTGTAATTATTTTACAACAAATAGATGCAAATATTATTAACCCTAAAATTGTTGGTAAATCTTTAAAGATTAGCCCAATTCTTGTATTACTTGGAGTGACAATTGGTGGAGCTTATTTTGGAATACTTGGTATGTTCTTAGCAGTGCCAGCTATTGCGATTATAAAAATTCTTATAGAAGATTTTGTTGATTACAGATTAGCTATTAAGAAGATAAATAAGGTTGATATATAATAAAGATTAATAAACAAAAAATAAAGATAAATAAAAAAATAATAAATAAAACAAAATAATCAGAGAGAGTTTTTCTGATTATTTTTTGTTAAGTTTCTTAAAAAACCTTACGGAAATGCTTGACTTATGTGTTTTGTTATGATAAAATAATTACCAGAATTTCTTAAAAATGGATTTATACCCAAAAGTTTAAAAGATAGGGTGATTAAAATAAAAAGTTTAAATGTTTGTTAAAACTAATAAAATAGCTAAAAAGGAGTTGAAAAACAAAAAAATTTCAATTGCTTTTTTATTGCTATTTTTTAAGTCCATTTTTTCTTCAAAAGCTTAAAGTTAAAGAAAGAGGAATCAAATTTAACGAGCCCTAAGGTTTTAGGTTGATGGCAGACAAGCTAAAATTTTAGACAAGCAAATTAAATTCTGAGAAGGACTTTCTTTAAAAAATAAATTTATTTCTGCTTAAAATTTTTATATGAGGTGATTTTTTTGAAAATAAGAGAGATTAACCACGAGAAATCTTCACGTAAAGATTTTGCTAAAGTTGGTGATTTTATTGAGATGCCTAATTTTATCAAAGTACAAAAAGATTCATATGACAGTTTTATAAATGAGGGGTTAGGAGAAGTATTAAGAGATATTTCGCCAATCGAAGACTATTCTGGAAATTTAGTTCTTGAGTTTTTCGACTATTATATGGAAGACAAAACTAAATATACAGTAGAAGAAGCAAAAGAAAGAGATGCAACTTATTCTACAAGATTACACGTAAAGGTTAGATTAATCAATCGTGAAACAGGAGAAATTAAAGAACAAGAAATCTATTTAGGTGATTTTCCACTTATGACAGATAGTGGAACATTTATCATAAATGGAGCAGAAAGAGTTGTAGTAAGCCAATTAGTACGTTCACCTGGATGCTACTATGGAGAAGAATTTGACACAAAAACAGGAAAAAGAACATATACATCTACAGTAATGCCACTACGTGGAGCTTGGCTTGAATATGAAACAGATGGAAATGATATTTTCTGGGTACGTGTTGATAGAACAAGAAAAGTACCAATTACAACTTTATTAAGAGCAATTGGTCTTGTGACAGATAGTCAAATACTTGACTTTTTTGGTAATGAAGAAATGCTAAAAGCAACAATTAGTAAAGACACAATAAAAGACCAAGATGAAGCATTAATAGAAATTTATAAAAAGTTAAGACCAGGAGAACTTCCAACAGTTGAAGCTGCAAGAAATCTATTTAATGGACTATTCTTCGATAATAAAAGATATGATTTAGCAAAAGTTGGTAGATATAAATTCAACCAAAAATTATCATTAGAATCAAGAATAAAAGGAAAAGTAGCAGCAGATGATATAGTAGACAGTGAAACAGGAGAAGTTTTTGTAAATGCTGGAGAAACAATATCAGATGAAGTTGCAGAAAATATACAAAATTCTGGAATAAATACAGTAGATATAATGTATATGGACAAAAAAATAAGAATAATAGGAAATAATACTGTAGATATTCACAAAGTATTACCAACAGTAGATTTAAGTAAATTACATATAAAAGAAAAGGTTAATTATAATGTATTACAAAATATAATAGAAAATACAGATGAAAAAGAATTAGCTAAAGTAATAGAAGAGAGAATTGATGAATTAGTACCAAAACATATTACAACAGAAGATATGTTATCATCAGTAAACTTCTTATTAAACTTAGCAAATGGACTTGGAGGCCCAGATGATATAGACCATTTAGCAAACCGTAGAATTCGTTGTGTTGGTGAATTATTACAAAATCAATTCAGAATTGGTTTAGCAAGACTTGAAAGAGTTGTTCGTGAAAGAATGACAATACAAGATTTAGATGTTGTAACACCACAAACATTAATAAATACAAAACCTATAACATCAGCAATAAGAGAATTCTTTGGAAGTTCACAATTATCACAATTTATGGACCAAACAAACCCATTATCAGAACTAACACATAAAAGAAGAATTTCAGCATTAGGACCAGGTGGTTTAACAAGAGAAAGAGCAGGTTTCGAAGTACGTGATGTTCACTATACACACTATGGAAGACTTTGCCCAATAGAATCACCAGAAGGACCAAACATTGGTCTTATATCAGCACTTTCATCATTCTCACAAATAAATGAATATGGTTTTATAGAAACACCATATAGAAAAGTAGATCAAAAAACACATAAATTAACTGATGAAGTAGAATATATGAGTGCTGATGTAGAAGATAATTATATTATTGCACAAGCGTCAGAACCTGTTGATAAAAATGGTAAATTTGTAAATAAGAGAATAAGAGTAAGACGTAAAAATGATATTATAGAAGTTGATAGTGATAAAGTACAATATGTAGATGTATCACCAAAACAATTAGTATCAGTTGCAGCAGCAATGATACCTTTCTTAGAACATGATGATGCAAAAAGAGCTCTTATGGGTGCTAACATGCAACGTCAAGCAGTACCTTTAATGACAACAGAAAGCCCAATAGTTGGAACAGGTATTGAATATAGAGCAGCAAAAGATTCTGGAATATTAGTATTAGCTGAAGATGACGGTGTTATTGAAAAAGTAACAGGAAGTTCAATTACTGTTAAATATAAAAATGGAAAAACAGTTGTACATAAATTACGTAAGTTCAAAAGAACAAATGGAGGAACTTGTATTAATCAAAAACCGATTGTTAAAAAAGGTGAAAAGGTTAAAAAAGGAGATGCCATTGCTGATGGACCAGCAACTTCAAATGGAGAAATGGCACTTGGTAAAAACGTGTTAGTAGCTTTTTCTACTTGGGAAGGTTACAACTATGAAGATGCTATTTTAATTAATGAAAAATTAGTTAAAGAAGATACTTTTACATCAATACATATCGAAGAATATGATTGTGAGTGTCGTGATACAAAATTAGGAGCAGAAGAGATAACAAGAGATATTCCAAATATTGGTGATGATTCATTAAAAGACTTAGATGAAAATGGAATTATAAGAATTGGTGCAGAAGTAAGACCAGGAGATATCTTAGTTGGAAAAGTTACTCCAAAAGGAGAAACAGAACTTACTGCAGAAGAAAGATTACTTCGTGCAATCTTTGGCGAAAAAGCTAGAGAAGTAAGAGATACATCTTTAAGAGTACCACACGGAGAGGCTGGAACTGTTGTAGATGTTAAGATATTTACAAGAGATAATTCAGATGAATTAGGACCTGGAGTAAATCAAATAATTAGATGTTATATAGCAACAAAAAGAAAAATATCAGTTGGTGATAAGATGGCAGGACGTCACGGAAATAAAGGTGTTATTTCAAGAGTATTACCAGAAGAAGATATGCCATTTTTACCAGATGGTACACCAATAGATATATTATTAAACCCACTTGGTGTTCCTTCTCGTATGAACTTAGGTCAAGTTCTTGAAGTACATTTGGGAGGAGCTGCAAAAGCTTTAGGTTGGAAAATATCTACACCGGTATTTGATGGAGCAACAGAAGCAGATGTTAAAGAATTACTTAAAGAAGCTGGTATGAGTGAAGATGGAAAAACAATTCTTTATGATGGTAGAACAGGAGATCCATTTGGTAGCCCAGTAACAGTTGGCGTTATGTATATGCTTAAATTACATCACTTAGTAGATGATAAAATACACGCACGTTCAACTGGACCATATTCATTAGTAACTCAACAGCCTCTAGGAGGAAAAGCTCAATTTGGTGGACAACGTTTTGGAGAAATGGAAGTTTGGGCATTAGAAGCATATGGAGCAGCATATACATTACAAGAAATGTTAACAGTTAAATCTGATGATGTTGTAGGACGTGTAAAAACATATGAAGCAATTGTAAAAGGCGAAAATATCCCAGAACCAGGAGTTCCAGAAAGCTTTAAAGTTTTAGTAAAAGAACTTCAATCTTTAGGACTAGATGTACGTTTGTATTCTGAAGACAACCAAGAATTAGAATTAAAAGAAGATGTGGATGAAGGAGTAGAATACGATCCGAGTAAAGAAAAAGAGATTTTATCAGAAGATGAGGTTCTAGAAAAAGGAGATTTAGACGGATATTCAGAAGAATCAGAAGAAGATGGAGAAGATGATTCATTTGACGAAGAACAAAATGAATTAGATGATGGTAATGATGAATTATTTGAAGATTTAGATGATGAAGGCGAAGAACTTTTATATGGAAATGATTTAGCAAATGACAATCTAGATAATGATGATGATATTATTGAATAAAATTAATTAATAGAATAAATTCTAAAAAGTATAGAGGCGACATTAAATTTTGCAAGAGCGGTGGACAGTCCTCTTATCCTATTTTAGAATTACCCTAAATAAATTATAGTGAAGGGAGAAAATAAGAAAAGTGGATGAATTAAATACTTTTAACAAATTAAAAATAGGAATTGCATCAGACGAAAAAATAAGAGAGTGGTCAAAAGGTGAAGTTAAAAAACCAGAAACAATCAATTATAGAACTCTAAAACCAGAAAAAGATGGTTTATTTTGTGAAAGAATATTTGGACCAACAAAAGACTGGGAGTGTCATTGTGGTAAATATAAAAGAGTAAGATATAAAGGAATTGTTTGTGACAGATGTGGAGTTGAAGTTACAAAATCAAAGGTAAGACGTGAAAGAATGGGACACATTGAACTTGCAGCACCTGTTGCACATATATGGTATTTTAAGGGAATACCAAGTAGAATAGCATTAATACTTGATATTTCACCTAGAAACTTAGAAAAAGTAATATATTTTGCTTCATATGTAGTAATAGACAAGGGAAGAACAAATTTAGAAAAATGCCAAGTTTTAACTGAAAAAGAATATCATGAAGCAGAAGAACAATTTGGTAAAGGTTCTTTTAAAGCTAAAATGGGAGCAGAAGCAATAAGAGAATTATTAGAACAAGTTGATATAGAAAAATTATCAGAAGAGATTAAAAAAGAATTAGAAACAGCAAGTGAACAAAGAAAAGGAAAATTAGTAAAAAGATTAGATACTGTGGAAGCATTTAGAATTTCAGGAAACAGACCAGAATGGATGGTAATGAATGTTGTACCAGTTATTCCACCAGAATTAAGACCAATGGTACAATTAGATGGTGGTAGATTTGCAACATCAGACTTAAATGATTTATATAGAAGAGTTATAAATAGAAATAATCGTTTAAAAAGATTATTAGAATTAGGAGCACCTGAAATAATTGTTAGAAATGAGAAAAGAATGCTTCAAGAATCAGTAGATGCTTTAATTGATAATGGTAGACGTGGAAGACCAGTAACAGGAGCTGGAAATAGACCTTTAAAATCTTTATCAGATTTATTAAAAGGAAAACAAGGACGTTTCCGTCAAAACTTACTTGGAAAACGTGTTGACTATTCTGGACGTTCTGTTATAGTAGTTGGACCAGAACTTAAGATATACCAATGTGGACTTCCAAAAGAAATGGCAGTCGAATTATTCAAACCATTTGTTATGAAAGAATTAGTAGAAAGAAATATTGCACAAAATATTAAAAATGCTAAAAGGATGGTAGAAAGATTAAGACCAGAAGTATGGGGAATATTAGAAGAAGTTATTAAAGACCATCCAGTTATGTTAAACCGTGCACCTACACTACATAGACTTGGTATTCAAAGTTTTGAGCCAGTATTAGTAGAAGGTAGAGCAATAAAACTTCACCCATTAGTTTGTGAAGCGTTTAACGCAGACTTCGACGGAGACCAAATGGCAGTACACTTACCTTTATCATTGGAAGCACAAGCGGAATCTAGATATTTAATGTTATCTACAAACAACTTACTTAAACCACAAGATGGTAAACCAGTAGCAGTACCAAGACTTGATATGATTTTAGGTTCATATTATTTAACAATGGTATTAGAAGGCGAAAAAGGTGAAGGAAAATATTTTAGAGACCCAGAAGAAGCAATAATGGCTTATGAAAATCATGAAGTTGGTATTCATGCTAAAATAAATGTTAGAATAACAAAAAATATCAACGGAGAAGAGAAAACAAAAAGAATAGAAACAAGTGTTGGAAGAATTATCTTTAACCAAGGGGTTCCACAAGATTTAGGATTTATTGATAGAAAGAAAGATCCTTTCCAATATGAAATAGACTTCCCTGTTATGAAAAAATCTATGGGAACAATTATAGAAAGAGTTATTAGAACACATGGTTTAACAGAATCAGCAGAAGTAATAGATTATATAAAAGCTTTAGGATTTAAATATTCAACTTTAGCAGGTATAACTTTCTCAATGGATGATGTTAAAGTACCAGAAGCTAAAAAAGATTTATTAAAAGAAGCTGATGAAAAAGTTGAAAATGTAAGAAAACAATATGTTCGTGGTTTAATAACAGATGATGAAAGATATAATGCTGTTATTAATATCTGGGAAGAAACAACAAACAAAGTAAGTAATGCAATGGAAGATAATTTTGAAGAATTGAACCCAATATATATGATGGTTAAATCTGGAGCCCGTGGTAATATGAACCAATTACGTCAAATAGCAGGTATGCGTGGGCTTATGGCTAGTACTACAGGTAAAGCAGTAGAAATTCCAATTAAATCATCATTTGCAGAGGGGCTAGATGCTCTAGAATACTTTATTTCAGCACATGGTGCTAGAAAAGGACTTTCAGATACAGCTTTAAGAACAGCTGACTCTGGATATTTAACAAGAAGATTAGTTGATGTATCTCAAGATATTATAGTTAGAGAATATGATTGTGAAACTGAAGAAGGTATTATGGTATATGACATCAAAGATGGAAATCAAATAATAGAAAAAATGCAAGAAAGATTAATAGGAAGATATCCGCTAGAAGATGTTTACAATCCAAAAACTAAAGAATTAATCGTTGACAAAGACACAATGATTACTGAAAAAATTGCAGATGAAATAGTAGAAGCTGGAATAGAAAAATTAAAAGTACGTTCAGTACTTGGATGCCACTCAAAACGTGGTGTATGTCAAAAATGTTATGGTATGGGCTTAGCTAGAAGAGACTTGGTATCAATTGGTGAATCTGTTGGTATTATTGCAGCTCAATCAATTGGTGAGCCTGGTACACAGCTTACTATGAGAACTATTCACTCTGGTGGTGTTGCAGGTGTTGCAGATATTACTCAAGGTCTTCCTAGAGTTGAAGAATTATTTGAGGCTAGAAAACCAAAAGGTGTTGCAATAATTTCTGAAATAGCAGGTAAAGTTAAAATTAAAGAGACTAAGAAGAAAAAAGAAGTTGTTGTTACTTCAAAAGATAATTCTAAGACTTATACAATACCATTTGGTTCTAAGATGAAGGTTAAAGATGGAGATATGGTAGAAGCAGGGGATCCATTTATAGAAGGTTCTCTAAATCCATCAGAAATCTTAGAAATAAAAGGACCAGAGGGTGTATATGAATACTTAATCTCAGAAGTACAAAAAGTTTATAGAAACCAAGGTGTTGATATAAATGATAAGCACATTGAAGTTATTGGTAGACAAATGCTTAAGAAAGTTAGAGTTGAAGATAATGGAGATACAGATATGTTCCCAGGTGAATTAATCGATATGTATGAATTTGCGGATAAGAATAAAGAAACAAAAGAACAAGGAAAACGTCCAGCAACAGGTAAGAGAGTACTTCTTGGTATTACAAAGGCATCTCTTGCAACAGACAGTTTCTTATCAGCAGCATCATTCCAAGAGACAACAAGAGTTCTAACAGAAGCAGCTGTAAAAGGTAAAATAGATGATTTAGTTGGACTTAAAGAAAATGTTATTATTGGTAAATTAATTCCAGCAGGAACTGGTATGAAAAAATACCAAAATATTCATATAAATACAGAAAAAGAGTTAGAAGAAACATCTGACACAGAAGCAACAGTATAGTATGAATTTAAATAGATAGAAAATTTCAGGTTTTCTATCTATTTTTCATTTAAAACACGCCTTGACAAAATTGTTATTTGTTAGTAAAATAAAATAGAATTAATAGAAGGAGATTTTGTATGCAAAATAATAATAGAAAAGTATTTGATTCGCTTGTATCTAGAACAAAGATATATTTAGCAATAATATTAATTTTATTAATAGTAATATGTATTGAAAATGTTATTATGATATTTCCAAGTATATTAGTATATGGAATTGTTGTTGGATATACATATTATGCAAACAAAAAAAGGAAAAGTGAAATATCTGAAACATTACAAGACTTAACATTAACAGTAGATTCAGCAGCTAAAACAAGTTTAATAAATTCCCCCTTTCCATTAATTATACTTGAAACAGATGGAAATATTATATGGAGAAGTACAAAATTTAATACCGAATTTGCCAATATTGATATTAATACATATTTAAATGATTTAATAGTTGATATAAAAGATGAGATTGAGAGTGGGTCTACAGGTAATAGTGATATATTAACAGAATTAAAAATTGGAAATAATATGTATAAAGTAATGGGGAGATATGTAAACTTTAGAAATAGAGACAAAGAAAGGAAAAATAGAAAAGAATATATGGTGATTTTATATTTTATAGATGATACTGAAAATATAAAATTACAAAAAGAATATAGAGATTCTAAGTCTTGTGTTGGAATTATTATGATTGATAATTATGAAGAAATAATGCAAAGACTAGATGTTGCAGAAAAACCACAAATAACAGCTGAAATAGATAAAAAAATTTATGATTGGGCAAATAAAACAAATGGTGTTTTAATAAAATCAGACAGAGATAGATATGTATATTTGTTTGAACAAAGATATTTAGATGATGTTAAAGAGGATAAATTTAGTATATTAGATAAAATTAAAGAAATTGATACTAAAGAAAAAGTACAATTTACTTTAAGTATTGCTATTTCAAATGAAGGAAGTACAGATAAAGAAAAATATAAATCAGTTCAAAATGCTATGGATGTTGTCTTAGGACGTGGTGGAGATCAAGCTGTAATTAGAGAAAATGAAATTTACAAATTTTTTGGTGGAAGAGTAGAAGAAGTAGAAAAAAGGACTAAAGTAAAGGCAAGGGTTGTAGCACATGCATTAGAGAATTTAATTAAAGATGCTAATAAAGTTATGATTATGGGACATATAAATGCTGATATGGATAGTATTGGTTCTTGTATGGGAATATATCGTTTAGCAAAAACACTAAAAACTAATGCATATATAATTTGTAGTGAAAATACACCGGCTCTTGAATCTTTTATGACAGAAGTTAAAAAAGACCCAGAATATGAAGATACTATAATAAATAGAGAAGTTGCGCTAGAAAATATCGATGAAGATACTTTATTAGTTGTAGTAGATACTCATAAAATAAATTATGTAGATAGCCCAGAAATATTAGATAGAGCAAGTAAAGTTGTAGTAATTGACCATCATAGAAGAAGTACGGATTTTATAGAAGATGCGACATTAATGTTCCAAGAAGTGTATGCATCTTCGGCAGCAGAGTTAGTTACAGAACTTTTACAATATGCTGAGGCAAAAATAGATTTAAAAACTATAGAAGCAGAAAGCCTATATGCTGGAATTATGATGGATACAAAGAATTTTACATTTAAAACAGGTGTAAGAACATTTGAAGCAGCTGCATATTTACGTAGATGCCGGAGTTGATATTATAAGAGTTAAAAAGTGGTTTCAAAGTGACTTGAAGAGTTTTAATTTAATTGCTGATATAGTAAAAAAAGCAGAGATAATAGATGAGGGAATTGCTATATCTACTTATGATGAAGTAACAGAAGAAGCAAACCTTATTTGTGCCAAAGCAGCAGATGAGCTACTTACTATTAGTGATATAACAGCTTCATTTGTGCTAGGAAATACAGGAAATAAGATTTGTATTAGTGGACGTTCTATTGGAGATATTAATGTACAAATTATATTAGAAAAGCTAGGTGGTGGAGGACATATCACTTTAGCTGGAGCTCAAGTAGAAGGTATGACTATTGAAGAGACTAAACAAGAATTAATAAATAGGATAAATGAATATTTTTCTGAAGTAGAAAGTTAACAAAGGAGAAAAAACTATGATTTTAAAAAAGTTAAAAAATAATGAAAGAGGTTCTATTACAGTATTTGTACTTGCAACGATGTTATTAGTTACAGGAGTTATATTTATTGCATATTTTTCTATGATGAATAAAAGTAGTTCTCAAGAAAGAGAATTAGATAAAATACAAGAAGAATATAATAAAACTGATGATATGATGACTCAAGAGTATGAAGAAAATTTATATATTAGATGGAACGAAGAAAAAGGTTGTAATGAGCCAGAAATACAAGACAATATGGAATTGGTTAAGTGGGATGAAGAAGCAGAAAAATTTGTACCAGATGAAACAAATTCAAGCTACGATTATAATAATCAAGAGTGGGCAAATGCTGTTGTTACAATAGATGGTGTAGAGAGTTATTTTGTATGGATACCAAGATATGCATATAAAATAAATTATACGACACCAGGAACACCAAGTAGCGGAGGAACAATTGATGTGAAATTTCTAAAAGGAATGAGTAATATAGCATCAGATGGAACTGTATGTAAATATGCTGATGACTCAACACTAGATAAAACTAAAGATTATATAATACACCCAGCATTTACGTCAAATACGACTTTAGGAGGCTGGGATAGTGAACTACCAGGAATATGGGTAGGAAAATATGAAACAAGTTTAGTAAAAAAATCAAATAAAACAGATTTTAGTCCAGAAACTGCGACGACAATAGATTCAGAAACTTATGCAATAACAATACAACCAAACAAAAAATCTTGGAGATTTGCAACAATAGATAACCAATACACAGTGGCAAAAGAATATAGTACAGAATTAAATTCACATATGTTAAAAAATAGTGAGTGGGGAGCAGTAGTATATTTGACAGAAAGTAAATATGGAAGAAATGGAACAGAAGTAACAAAAAATGTAAGTACTAATTTCTTAACAGCTAGTGGAGATATAGTGAAAAATAAATTACAAAGTAGTACTGGAAACGAAACAGGAATATATGATTTAAGAGGAGGCGTTTCGGAAAGAGTAGCAGCATATTTACAAGGGGGAAATGTATCAAATGGAAAAACTTTAGCAAGTGAAGAAGAGAAAAAGTATGTAACAGTATATACAAAAAGTAGTGAAACTACAGCTTATAAACCAGGAGACGCAACATATGAAACAAAAGGCTGGCACAATGATTATGCTTTCTTTTTTAATTCTAGTAATTCTTTTTTAGAGCGTGGTGGTGATTACAATTTTGATAGTAATGGTGCAGGAATATTTTTTTATAACGCTTATAATGGTAGTCCCAATACTTATACTTCTTTTCGTATGTGCCTGATAATAACCTAATGTGAATTTTATAGATATAATAATGCAAAAGAATTAAAATCAGGAAATTTGTATAATGCCTGATTTTTTTCTTTAAATTAACCTTGAAAAAAACTATAAAATAAGGTAAAATATAGAACTAGAAAGGCGTGATAATATGAAAGTAATATTAATGGACAATATAAAAGGTGTAGGAAAAAAAGATGAAGTAATAAATGCATCTGATGGATATGCAAGAAACTTCTTATTACCAAAAGGATTAGCAGTAGAAGCAACTAATGAAAATATGAGTAAACTAAAAGCAAAAAATGATTCAAAAGCATATAGAAAAGAACAAGAAAAAGAAGAAGCAAAAAAAGTTGCTGAGAAGCTTGCTGGTATTCAATTAAAAGTACCAGTAAAAGCAGGAGAAAATGGCAAAATATTTGGTGGAGTATCAGCAAAAGAAATAGCAGATTTATTAAAATCAAATTATAATATAGAAGTAGATAAAAAGAAAATAGATTTAAAAGAAACAATAAAAACATTAGGTTTAAGAACAGTAAAAATAAAATTATACGATGATGTTGTTGGAAATTTAAGAGTAGATGTAATTAGTAAATAGCTATAAAAGGGAGTTGGAAAAATGGAATTAGGAAAAGTACCACCAAATGATATAGAAGCAGAACAAGCAATTATTGGTAGTATGTTAACAGATAAAGATGCTGTAATTTCTGCAATTGAGGTTTTGAAACCACAAGATTTTTACAGAGAAGATAATAAAACAATATATGAAGCTATTTTAAATTTGTATAGTCGTTCTGAGCCTGTAGATATAATAACAGTAAGAGCAGAGCTAGAGTCAATGGGAAAACTTGATAATGTTGGTGGACTAGAATACTTAGCTGAATTACCTGAAAAAGTACCAACAACTGCAAATGCTTCTAAATACATAAAAATAGTTGAGGAAAAATCAACACTTAGAAATTTAATAAAAACAGCAAATGAAATAATAGAACTTGGTTATAACCCAACAGAAGATGTTGATGATATAATGGAAGGTGCAGAAAAGAAAATTTTTAACATAATGCAAGATAAAGAACAAAAGAGTTATAGCCCTTTAAAAGATGTTTTAGTTGAAAGTTTTACAAAGTTAGAAGAATTATACAATAGAAAACAACATATAACAGGTGTGCCTTCTGGTTTTACAGATTTAGACTATAGAACTGCTGGTTTTCACGGTTCAGAATTAATTTTAATTGCTGCAAGACCTGCTATGGGTAAAACTGCATTTGCATTAAATATCGCAAGTAATGCAGCTTTAAGAGCAAATGTACCAGTTGCAGTATTTAGTTTAGAAATGTCAAAAGAACAATTAGTAAATAGAATTTTATCTTCTGAATCTATGGTAGATAGTAATAAAATAAGAACGGGAAAGTTAGAAGAAGATGATTGGTCTAAACTTGCAGAGACAATAGGTCCTTTATCTGAAGGAGAAATGTATATAGATGATACACCTGGAATAAGTATTACTGAAATAAGAGCTAAATGTAGAAAGCTAAAAATAGAAAAAAATATTGGTTTAGTTGTTATAGATTATTTACAATTAATACAAGGAACTGGAAAGAGAAATGGAAGCCGTGAACAAGAGATTTCTGAAATAAGTCGTTCGTTAAAAATTTTAGCAAAAGAATTAGATGTGCCTGTAATTGCTTTATCACAATTATCAAGAGCAGCTGAGCAAAGACCAGACCATAGACCAATGCTTTCAGATTTGAGGGAATCTGGTGCAATAGAACAAGATGCTGATATTGTTATGTTTTTATATAGAGATGACTATTATAATCAAGATAGTGAAAAGAAAAATATAGCAGAAGTTATAATTGCAAAACATAGAGGTGGTTCAACAGGAACAGTAGAGCTTCTATGGCTTGGAAATTATACAAAATTTGTTAATATTGCAAAAGGTTTTGATAATTAATTTTATTTTGTGTGAAAAATATGTGAACTTTTAATAAAATGTATTGCAAAAATCAAAAAATTGGAGTAATATATAGTTACTTCAATTTATTTTTGTCTTGAAGTAATTTATTCGGAAAAATTAAATCGAAAAATTCCAAAAAGCTAAAAAAAGAAAAACAAATTAAAAAAATATTTAGTAAAGTATATAAAATTTCTACTTTACCTTATAAGTTATTTGACTATAATAGTAAAAATAATTATAATAAAAGGAGGAAAAATATTGAATAAGAAAAAAAGAGAGAATAATAAAATACATGATAGCATTATAAAAGATGTATTAGAAGAAAAGAAAGAGTTTAGAGATTTTATAAGAACTTTTTATAATATAGAAGTAGAAGAAGAAAAATTGGAATTACAAAATAAAGAATATAGAACAAGGTTTGGCCTAAGAACTAGATATATAGATGTATTATATAAGATAAAAGGAGAAGAAACATATATAATAATAGAACATCAAAGTACAGTTGATTATTCAATGAGTGAAAGAATAGGAGAATATTGTTTAGCAGTAGTAAGAAGTAGAAGAAGATATATGTTAAGAAGCAAAAATAGAATAGCACCATTAGTATATCCAATAGTACTATCAACAGCTAAAAAAGTATGGGATGCAACAAGAACAATAAAACAAGATGAAGGAAACTTGTATAAATTGCCAGTACAAAAATATCCAGAATATGAAGTGATAGATATAAACAAATATAAAATACAATATTTATTAAATTTAAGAACAGGCTTAGGAGTAATACTAGCATTTGAGAAAGTAAAAACAAAAGAAGATTTTACATATATAATAGAAAGTTTAAAGAAAAGGAAAATAAACAAAAGAGAAAAAAGAGCAGTGGAGTTAATTGTAGAACATTTAGAAGAAGAAATATCAATATTAACAAATAAATTACCAGAAGAAAAAATAGAAGAAATGAGAGAAGAATTATTAAAAATAATAATGAAAGAAGGTGATTTTATAATGATGAATTTTACGAAAGCATTTGTAAAAATAGTGCAAGAAGAAGGAAAGAAAGCAAGGAAAGAAGCGATAAAAGAAGGAAGAAAAGAAGGAAGAAAAGAAGGAAAAATAGAGGGAAGAAAAGAAGGAAAAATAGAAGGGAAAAAATTAGGAGAACAGAATATAATAAAGTCATTATTTAGAAGTAAAATGTCTGCTAAAGAAATATCAGATAGGACAGGAATAGCTTTAAGTGAAATATTAAGAATTGTAAAATAGTTTTAAACTAATAGAAAAATGAACTTGAAAATGCTTAATAAATATAGTAAAATAAGTAATATTTAATATTACTTATTTTTGTTAGGAGATTTGTATGGAAGAAAAAGTATTAAGAACAATTAAAAAATTTAATTTAATAGAAGATAGAGATAAAATAGTATTAGCAGTGTCAGGTGGACCTGATTCAATATCAATGTTAAATATCTTAAATAATTTTAAAAAAGAGAAAATACTGAATTTTGATTTTTGCGTAGCACACGTAAATCATATGATTAGAAAAGAAGCTAAAGAAGATGAAATGTTTGTAAAAGCATATTGTGAAAAAAATGATATTTCTTTTTATTCAAAAAGTATAGATGTTAAAAAATTAGCTAATAATAATAAAATAGGAACAGAAGAAGCTGGAAGAAATGCAAGATATGAGTTTTTCGATGAGATATTAAGAAAAACAAATTCTGATAGAATAGCAATTGCACATAATAAAAATGATAAGGCCGAAACAATTATTATGAATATATTAAGGGGAAGTGGAATATCTGGACTAAAAGGAATAGAAGCTAAAAGGGGAAAATATATAAGACCATTAATAGAGTGTGAAAGATTTGAGATAGAAAAATATTGCGAAGAAAAAAATTTAAAACCTAGAATAGATAAGACTAATTTTGAAAATATTTATACTAGAAATAAAATTAGAAATGTAGTTATTCCGTATATAGAGAAGGAATTTAATCCTAATATTATTGAAACATTAAATAGATTATCTGAAGTAGTTTCTGATGAAGAAAATTATATAGAAAAAGTAGTTTTAAATAAATTTAAAGAAATATTAATAAGTGCAAGAGAAAATGAAATAGTATTAGATTTAAAAGAATTTAATAATGAAGAAAAAGTAATAAAATCAAGAATAGTTTTATATACTATAACAAGGTTGTTTGGAACAAGTAAGGAAATTGCTAAAGTACATATAGATGATATTATTAAATTATGTAGTAATAATATTGGCAATAAATATTTAACACCTAATAAAAATATAAAAGTTTTAGTAAAAGATCATAATATTTATTTTATTAAGGAAAATTAAGTAGCCGTAATGAATCTTATAAAACTTGCTTGTTTGTAATGAAAACGTCATAAAAAAATTGTTTACAAACAAAAAAATATATGTTATAAGAAAATAGAAATGTGATGTAAAGAAAAACAAGAGGAGGAATTATTTTGAAAAATGGAATTAAAACATTAGCAATGTGGTTAATAATAGGGGTAATTTTTATTGTTGTTTTATCGTCAATTGTTGAAAACAGTGATGCAAAACTTAAATATTCAGAGTTAATAACAAATATTAATAATGGAAATGTAGAAGATATTGAAATACAATCAGACGGAACAACAGCTATGGTAACATTAAAAGATGATAAAATAAAAAAAGAAGTAAATATACCAGATATGGGAAATTTTATGACTTATACTGAAGAATATTTGAAAGAAGGAGCTTTTACTTTAGAAGAAAAGTCTCAATCAATATTTATAACTGTACTTAGCTTTTTAACACCATTTGGTTTACTTATAATATTCTTTATATTCTGGTTCTTAATGATGGGTGGAGTAGGTCAAGGAAACCAAGGTGGAAAGACCATGTCTTTTGGTAAAAGTAAAGCTAGAATGATGACACCAGCTGATAAGAATAGAATAACTTTTGATGATGTTGCAGGTGTAGATGAAGAAAAAGAAGAGTTAGAAGAAATAGTAGAGTTTTTAAAAAATCCTAAAAAGTTTACAGATATGGGGGCTAGAATACCAAAAGGAGTACTTTTAGTTGGACAACCAGGAACAGGTAAAACTCTTTTAGCAAAAGCAGTAGCAGGAGAAGCAGGAGTACCATTTTTTATAATAAGTGGTTCAGATTTTGTTGAAATGTTTGTTGGTGTTGGTGCATCACGTGTTAGAGATTTATTTGACCAAGCAAAGAAAAATGCACCTTGTATTATATTTATAGATGAAATTGATGCTGTAGGACGTCAAAGAGGTGCTGGTTTAGGTGGAGGACACGATGAAAGAGAGCAAACATTAAATCAATTATTAGTTGAAATGGATGGCTTTGCAGAAAATGAGGGTGTAATAGTGTTAGCTGCAACAAATAGACCAGATGTATTAGATAAAGCTCTTTTAAGAGCAGGAAGATTTGATAGACAAATAGTAGTAGGTATGCCAGATGTTAAAGCAAGGGAACAAATATTAGAAGTACACGCAAGAAAGAAAAGATTATCAGATGATGTTGATTTAAAAATCATTGCAAAAAATACTTCAGGTTTTGCAGGAGCAGATTTGGAAAACGTTTTAAATGAAGCAGCACTTTTATCAGCAAGAAGAAACTTAAATGAAATAGGTATGCAAGAAATAGAAGACGCAATGGTTAAAGTAACAATGGGACCAGAAAAGAAAACTAAAGTAAGAAGTGAAAAAGAAAATAGATTAGTTGCATATCACGAAGCAGGTCACGCAGTAGTTAGCCATTTTCTAGAAACACAAGACCCTGTACATCAAATATCAATTGTGCCAAGAGGTATGGCAGGTGGTTATACAATGTATAGACCAACAGAAGATAAATCTTTTATGTCAAAGACAGAAATGGAAGAAAATATAGTATCACTTCTTGGTGGTAGAGTAGCAGAAAGCTTGATACTAAATGATATATCAACAGGAGCAAGTAATGATATTGAAAGAGCAACTAAAATTGCAAGAAGTATGGTTACTAAATATGGTATGAGTGAAAGAATAGGAACATTAACATTAGGACAGGGACAAGAAGAAGTATTCTTAGGAAGAGATTTTGGACACACAAAAGAATATTCAGAAGAAACAGCAGCTATAATTGATGAAGAAACAAAGAAAATTGTTGATAAAGGTTATAATAGAGCAAGGCAAATACTTTCTGAAAATGTAGATAAATTACATCAAGTTGCAGGAATATTACTAGAAAAAGAAAAAATCGAAGCAGATGAATTTGAAGCTATATTTAATGAACAATAAAAATATAAAAGGCTGTTTTATAAAAATAAATAAGACAGTCTTTTTGATTAATTACAAATTTTTATTGATATTTAAAATTTTTTATTATAAAATATTTACAAATGAGATGAAAGGAAAATTTTTATGAAAAATTATTATGATTTATTAGAAGTAACACCAAAAGCTTCAACAGAAATAATAGAAAAAGCATATAAAGTTCTGGTAAGAAAATATCATCCGGATTTATATCAAGGAGAAGAAAGAAAATATGCCGAAGAGAAAGTAAAAGATTTAAATGAGGCATATAGGGTTTTATCAAGTAGTTTCTTAAGAGAACAATATGATTTAGAATTAGAAAAAGAAAAAAGAACAAATAATAATAATTTTGAAAATAGAAATATGATGGAAAATAAACAAAATAAAAACAATTTTGTAAATCAAGAAAAGGAACAAGTAGATACAAAACCACATAAAGTTGGAACTTTTATGTCAATAGTAGATTTAACAAAGGTTATTTTTAAAAGAAGAAATATAAAAAAAGGAGAACCAAGAAAAATTCAAAAAGAGGATAAAATGGCAGCTATAATAACCTTTGTTATAGTTGTTGTGCTAGGAATTATTTTGTGGTTTATTCCTGCTACTAATGGCTTTTTAAGAAGTTTGATACCATTTTAATGTTTTTCTATTGACAAAATATGCTATTTTAATGTATAATTAATAACGTTATAAGGGTTATCCCACATACTTTTTTGTATGGACCGGAAGGAGGGGAATATAAAATGTCAGAAATAAAAGTTAATAATGGTAATATAGAAGATGCTTTAAAAAGATTTAAAAGACAATGCGCTAGAAATGGAGTAATTCAAGAAGTACGTAAAAGAGAACATTATGAAAAACCTAGTGTAAAGAGAAAGAAAAAATCAGAAGCAGCAAGAAAAAGAAAGTTTAATTAATACATATATAATTGGGGGTATATTTATACTTCCAATTTTTATTTTTTAAATAATATATAAAAAATTATTTTTTGGTGTATAATATAAATGAAAAAAGGAGGTCTTTAAATGGAACAATTTGTTAAAGAAATTAAAAAGGGTATAAAGGTTCATATATTAAATACAGATAAATTTAAGACAAACTTATTTGCTATGTTTTTGACTAAAAAATTAACTAGAGAAGATGTAACTAAAAATGCACTAATTTCTATGATTTTAAGAAGAGGAAGTAGTAAAATGAAATCACAAGAAGAAATTAGTAAAAAAATGGAAGAATTATATGGTGCGAGTTTTGATTGTGGTATTGATAAAACAGGAGATAATCAAGTTCTAAAGTTTTATATAGAAAGTATTAATGATAATTATTTACCACATACAAATGAAAATACTTTAAAAATAATAATAGGAACTTTATTAGACATAGCTTTTAGCCCATATATAGAAAATGAAGGGTTTAAGGAAGAATATTTAGAACAAGAAAAAAATAATTTAAAAAGAAGAGTAGAAGGCAAAAAAGATAATAAAGCAAGGTATGCGATTGAAAGATGTACTGAGGAAATGTATAAAGATAAGCCTTTTGGACTATATAAATTTGGTTATATTGAAGATTTAGACAAAATAGATGGGAAGAATTTATATAAATATTACAAAGAGTTAATTGATACTTGTAAAATTGATATATTTTTATCAGGAAATGTAGGTGAAGATGCAGAAAAGTTAATTGATGATAATGAAAATATTAAAAGTTTAAAAGAGAGAGCTCCAGATTGTATTTTTCCAAAAAACGAAGATAAGGAAGTTAAAGAAGAAAATGTTGTTACAGAAAAAATGGATGTATCACAAGGAAAATTAGTAATTGGTTTAGATGTGAATTTAAATGATGATAAACAAAAATATTTTACTTTACTTTATAATAGTTTATTAGGTGGCTCTGCTAATTCAAAATTATTCCAAAATGTAAGAGAAAAAGCAAACTTAGCATATGTTGCTTCTTCGAGCTATTTAAGATATAAAAATATTATTTTTATAAATTCAGGTATAGAAATTTCTAATTATGAAAAAGCTTTAAATCTTATTAAAGAGCAAATTGAAGATATGAAACAAGGTAAGTTTACTGATGAGGAGATAGAAGAAAATAAAAAAGTAGTTATATCAGCTATTAAAACTATTGGTGATGAACAAGATACAGAAGTAATTTATTATTTTGGACAAGAGTTAACAGGTGTTACTGTTTCTGTCAATGATTATGTTAAAATTATAGAAAATATTAAAAAAGAAGATATTTTAGATGTTGCAAATAGAGTTTCAATAAATACAATTTACTTTTTAAGAGATTAATTTTTTGAAAGGAGAGGTCGTATGCAAGTAATAGAGAATTTAAAGGTCAAAGAAAAATTATTTGTAGAAAAATTACAAAATGGTTTAACTGTAATGATTATTCCTAAAAAAGATATTCAGAAAAAATATATGATATGGGGGACTAATTATGGCTCAAATGATAATAAATTTATAGTACCAGGAGAACAAAATGTAACAGAAGTACCAAATGGAGTTGCTCATTTTTTAGAACATAAAATGTTTGAACAAGAAAACGGCACTAATAGTTTAGATGTTTTAACAGCTTTAGGTGTTAATGCAAATGCATATACTACAAATGACCATACAGCATATTTGTTTGAGTGTACTGATAACTTTTATGAGGCAATGGATGAACTAATGGATTATGTGCAACATCCATATTTTACAGATGAAAATGTTGAGAAGGAAAAAGGAATTATTGGTCAAGAAATTAGTATGTATGATGATTATCCAGATTGGAGAGTTTATTTAAATACTTTAGAAGCAATGTATCATAATAATCCTATTAAAATAGATATAACAGGTACTAAAGAGACAATTAGTAAGATAGACAAAGATATTTTATATAAATGTTATAATACTTTTTACCATCCATCTAATATGGTAATTGTAATTTCAGGTGATTTTCAGCCAGAAAAAATATTAGAAGAAGTTAAAAAAAGATTAATTACCAATAAGCCTAGTGGAGAGATTAAAAGAATATATCCAGAAGAGCCAGCTTCTATTGTAAAAAAAGAAATAGTACAAAATCTAGAAGTTAGTATCCCAATGTATACTATAGGAATTAAAGATGTAGAGAATAATAATGAAGATAAATCTTTTATTGTTAAAAAAGATATTGGTATAGATATTTTATTAAATCTTATTTTGGGAAGAAGTTCTAATCTTTACCAAGAATTATATAAAAATAGTATTATTTTTGGAGAACAGTCTTTAAGCTATGAATTTGGTAAAGGCTATGCTCATATTTTAATTAGTGGTATTTCTAGTAATCCTAAAGAGTTATTTACTAAATTTAAATACACAGTAAATAAACTAAAAGAGGAAGGAATAAATGAAGAAGATTTCCAAAGACTAAAAAAGATGGCTTATGGTAATTATGTTAGAGAATATGATGATGTACAAAATGTTTCAAGGATGTTTTTAGCTGATTATTTTAAAGGTATTTGTAGTTTTGACTATTTAGAAAATATAGAAACTATAAATAGCGAATATTTAGATCAATTGTTAAAAGATGTATTTAAAGAAGATAAAATGGTACTTTCTATTGTGGAAAATAAGTAGAAAAAGTAGATAAAAAATTTGTTTTTTAAATGGTATTTTTAATATAAAATTAATAATACCGTTTTTTCTTATTTTTATTTGTCGAATTTTCTGTTTTTTTGACATACGAAAGTTGACAAAAAACATTGAAAATACTTGACTTGAGGAATATTGTGTGTTAATTTATAATCATACGAAAGATAATTTGTAAAAAGGAGAGATAAGTATGTTAAATGATGAAATTTGTATTTTAAGAGATAAATTAAATAAAAGTATTGAACAAGGTGATGACTATAATATAATTTATAAAATTAGTATTGAGTTAGATGACCTTATTGCTAATTATTATAAGCAAAAATGTAGAGAAAAAAATAAGAAAAATAATAAAAACAAATTAGTTTGTACTTAAAACCCTAGATTAGGGTTTTTATTTTCGTCTAAAAGTATAAAAAGAAAAAAGAAACAAATAAAACTAATTAAATAAATAGAATTATAAAAAGTGAAAAATAAAAAATGAAATATAATATCTTAAAATAGTAGATATTCGTTATAAAATGTGGTAAACTATACTATATTAAAATATAATTATTATAGAGTTATATTTTGTATCGCCGAAAAATAGATGAAAAAATATTAATTATAATGACGGTAATGTGCTTTAAATAAACAAAAACTAAAATTTTAAATTTTGTAAGTATCGCCAAAATACCGCCGAAAAGGAGACAAAATAGAGACAAAAATTAGAAAAGGTTGTGAGAAAATGGACACAATAGTATTAAAATTTGGAGGAAGTTCAGTAGCAGATAATATTAAATTAAATGTTGTTGCTGAAAAAATAATAAGTTTAAAAAAAGAAGCAAAAAATATAGTAGTAGTAGTATCAGCACAAGGGAAAACAACAGATAGATTAATAAAAGAAGCAGAAGAACTATCAGCTGTACCAAATGAAAGAGAAATGGATATGCTGTTATCCACAGGAGAACAAGTGACAATATCAAAACTAAGTATATTGTTAAATAGGATGGGCTGCAGAGCAATATCTTTAACAGGTTGGCAAGCGGGAATAGAGACAAGTGCTATATATGGAAATGCTAGAATAGAAAATATATATGTAAAAAGGATAGAAGAAGAATTAGAAAAAGGAAATGTTGTAATAGTAGCAGGTTTCCAAGGAATAAATGAAAATAATGATATAACAACATTAGGAAGAGGTGGCTCAGATACAACAGCAGTTGCAATACAAGCAGCAATAAATGCAGATAAATGCTATATATTTTCGGATGTAGATGGAATATATTCTAGTGATCCTAATATGGTAACAATGGCAAAAAGATTAGATGAAATAACATTTGATGAAATGCAAGAAGTAGCAGATGCTGGGGCAAAAGTATTACATAATAGATGTATACAAATAGGAAAGAAATTTGGAAATGATATAATTGCAAAATCTACTTTTAAAGATGAAGGTGGAACTAGAGTATGTAAAGGGATAGAAACAAGTGAAGTAAAAAGCATAGTAAAAAATGATAATCTAATTACAGTAATAATGAATAATAAAAAAGGAGTAACACCAGAGCAAGGATATACTGTTTATAAAGCATTATTAGAACAAAACATAATAGTAGAGTGGTTTGAAAGAGATAGTGATTCATTTAAATTTAGAATAAAAAAATCAGAACTAAATAAAGTACAAGAATTATTAGATAGTAAGTTTCCAGAATATGAAATAGTATTAGAAGATTTTGTAAAGATAACAATTGTGGGATATGGAGTAACACAAGATAATACTATATTAAATCAAACAATGGACTTACTTAAAAAACATAATGTAGCAGTTATAAAAATAAGTCTAACACAATCAAAAATAGAAATTGTGGTAGATAAAATTAATGAAGAAACAGTTGATTTATTACATAAAAAATTAATAAAATAGGAAGGAGAGGAAGTTTATGAAAGAAACTATTTTTAAAGGTTGTGGAACAGCAATAGCAACACCTTTTACAGAAGATGGGGTTAATTTTGAAGAATTTGGAAAACTTTTAGAAGAACAAGTAAAAGAAGGGGTAGATGCAATAATAATTTGTGGTACTACTGGAGAATCAGCAACAATGTCAGAACAAGAAAGAAAAGAAACAATAAAATTTGCAATTGAGAAGGTTGGAAAAAGAGTAAAAGTAATTGCAGGAACAGGAAGTAATAATACAAAATCTGCAATTGAGATGTCAAAATATGCAGAAAGTGTTGGAGCAGACGCATTGCTTGTTGTAACACCATATTACAATAAAACAACACAAAAAGGTTTAGTTGAGCATTATAAAGCAATTGCTAAAGCAGTAAGTTTACCAATTATAATGTATAGTGTAGCAAGTAGAACAGGTGTAAATATAGCTCCTGAAACTTGTTTAGAATTATCTAAAATAGATAATATAGTAGCAATAAAAGAAGCAAGTGGAAATATTTCACAAGTAGCAAAAATCGCAAGTATATGTGGAGATAATTTAGATATTTATTCTGGAAATGATGACCAAATAATACCAGTATTATCACTTGGTGGAAAGGGCGTAATATCAGTATTATCAAATGTTATGCCAAAATATACAAGTGAAATGACACATAAATATTTTAATGGAGAGCAAGAAGAAGCGTGCAAGATGCAATTAGAAGTAATAGATTTAATAGACGTACTATTTTCAGAAGTAAATCCAATACCTGTAAAATATGCACTAAATTTAATGGGATATAATTTTGGAAAACCAAGACTTCCATTAATAGAATTATCAGATAAAAATAAAGAGAAAATGAAAGAAATTATGGAAAAACATAATTTAATAAAATAAAAAAGAAAAGGTGAATAAAATGAACGTATTAATAAATGGTGCAAGTGGAAAAATGGGAAATGAACTTTATAGTGTTATAAAACAAAATGAAGAATTTAATGTTGTATATGGTGTAGATATAAAAGAAAATTTAGAAGGAGAATTTCCTATTTATTCTAACATAGAAGATATAAAAGAAAAAGTAGATGTAATAATAGACTTTTCAGTACCTGTTGCAACATTTAAAATATTAAAATATGCTGTAAAGAATAAAGTGCCAATAGTAATTGCAACAACAGGTTTTTCAAAAGAAGAAATAGAACAAATAGAGGAATTTTCAAAAGAAATACCAATATTTAGGAGTTCTAATATGTCTTTTGATATAAACTTAATGGCAAAAATAGTAGGAGAAGTTGCGAAAGTCTTAAATAATACAGATATAGAAATAGTAGAAACTCATCATAACAGAAAAATAGATGCACCAAGTGGAACAGCAATACTTTTAGCAAATGCGATAAATGATGTATTAGATGAAAAGAAAGAATACAATTTTGAAAGATTACAAAAAAGAGAAAAAAGATCTAAAAATGAAATAGGTTTTTCATCAATAAGAGGTGGAAATATAGTAGGAGAACATAGTGTTAAATTCTTTGGTGAAAATGAAGAATTTGAAATAACACATAAAGCATATTCAAGAAAAGTATTTGCAGAAGGAGCTTTAAAAGCTGCAAAATTTATTGTAACTAAAAAAACAGGTTTATATAATATGAATGATATTATGGGATAAAAATATAATGTGAAACATTTATTAATTTAAAGACAAAAATGTTTCACATTTTATTTTATTAATTTTTTGTAATTAATTTTTCAAGAATTTGAACAGCATTACTTGCAGCACCTTTTCTAATATTATCAGCAACAACCCACAAATTAACACCAGATTTAACACTATCATCTCTTCTAATTCTACCAACAAAAACCTCATCATAACCATTTGCTAAAATAGGCATAGGATATTTATTATTACTTGGGTCATCAACAACAATGATATTTGGAAAATCTTTTAAAGTTTTAACTAAAACGCTTAATTCAAAATCATTTTCAAATTCAACGTTTATAGATTCAGAATGAGAATTTGAAACAGGAACTCTAACAGTAGTTGCTGTTATTTTTAAATCAGGTCTGTGCAAAATCTTTCTAGTTTCATTTATCATTTTCATTTCTTCTTTAGTATATCCATTATCCAAAAATGAATCTATATGAGGAATACAATTATCAAAAATAGGATATGGAAATTTCTTTAAAGGCTTAGTTCCATCTACATTTTTTAAATCATCTAAAGCATCTTTGCCAGCACCAGAAACAGCTTGATAAGTAGAGTATACAATTCTTTTTATTTTATATTTATCATCTAGAGCTTTTAATGGAAGCATTGCTTGAATAGTAGAACAATTTGGGTTTGCAATAATTCCTTTATGGCTATAAACATCTTCAAAATTAACTTCTGGAACTACTAAAGGTACATCTTTATCCATACGAAAATAACTACTGTTGTCTATAACTATGCAACCTTTACTAGCAGCAATTGGAGCATATTTTTTAGAAACTTCTCCACCTGCTGAAAATAATGCATAATCAAAACCAGAATCAAAAGAATTTTCAGTTAATTCTTGAACTTTATATTCCTTTCCTAAAATAGAAAGTTTAGTACCTGCAGTTTTTTTGCTTGCAAATAATGCATAACTTTCAATTGGTAAATTTTTTTCTTCTAAAACTTTTATAAAAGTCCTACCAACAAGACCTGTTGCACCAACAATTGCAACTTTTAATTTTTCCATAAAGATACCTCCTTAAGGTATTAATTTGATAAAGAAATTTTAATTAAAATTTCCCTTATAATATTTTACTACAAAACATTGAAAAAATAAACCATTATTTGGAAAATAGTTTTTAAAAAGTTATTTTTATACATTTAGGGTGAAATATTCGTTTATAAACTTTTAAGGTGATTTTATCATAAATTAAATACAATTTGTGAAAAATGGAACTTGATTTTTTTGTTATTTTGTAATATAATATTTTGCCAGGTGGAGGAAAAAAAGATGCTTTTAAATCACGAAATATTAGAAGATTTATATAAAGATGCAGGAGAGGGCAGAAAGAAAAGAGCGATTAATTATCAAAAACAAGGAAGAGTAAAAATAAAAAATATAGAATATGAAAATGAGATAAATTTTTCTTTAAGTGCAACCGTAATAGGAAATGAAATATATAAAACATATATATCAGTAAAAGATGGAATAGTAGAAGATGTAACTTGCACGTGTGAAGATTATTATAACCATTATGGAGTATGTAAACATACTTTAGCAACAGTATTAGAATTTGTAAACAATCCACAATATAGTAGTGAAATTGTGGAAAACAGCAAAGAAGATGAAGAGAAAAATGAAAACAGAAAAGATTTATTATTAAATATAAAAACAGGAAATGAAAAATTTAACAGTTTTAAACAAATGGTAAATAGTTTTTATCAAGAAGAAGTAGAAGGAATATCAGATGAAGAAGATGAAATAAAACAAAAAGGAACTATAAAAATAGAACCTATTATTTATTATGAAAAATTTTCAGGAGATATAAAAGTAGAATTTAAAATAGGAAATAAGAAAATGTATAAAATAAAGAACTTGGCAGAATTTTATACAAGGATGTTAAACAAGGATGTCTATAAATATGGTCAAAAATTAGAGTTTATTCATACAAGAGAAGTATTTGAAGAAAAAAGTAAACCATTATTAGACTTTATATTAAAATATGCAGAAATAATAAAATTTGCAAATTCAAACTCAAATAGTAATTTTAGGTATTATGGAAAAGCGTTAAACGAAACAAATATATTATTAAGTAATACAGGAATAGATGACTTATTTGAAGTATTAAAAGGAAAAGAAGTAGAATTTAATAAAGACTATACAAACCAAAAAATAGAATTTACAGAAGAAGAACCTAAATTAGACTTTATATTAAAAAAGACTACGTCAGGAAATTTTGTAATATATCCAGAAAAAGAAATATATGAAATAACAATATTAAAAGGAAAAGCGTATAAATATATTTTAGTAGATAAGAAAATATATAGATGTTCAAAGAATTTTGAAAAAACCAGCTTGAAATTATTAGAATTATTTAGAAAAAATTATGTAACAGAAATAGAGTTTGGAGAAAAAGAATTAACAGAATTCTTTTCAGTAGTAGCACCTAAAGTAAAAAATGCAATAAAGATGGAAGGAATATCAGAAGAAGAAATAAAAGAATACAAACCACAAGAATTAATTATAAAAACATATTTTGATTTTGATAAAAATGATTATTTAATAGTAGATGTTAAATTCTGTTATGGAGAAAAAGAATTTAACCCTCTAAATGAAAAAGAAAAAATAGAAGTACCAAGAAACATAATAGAAGAAACAAAAGCATTAAACATATTTAGAAAAACAGGTTTTATGTTTGATGTAAAAAATTTAAGATTTATATTACCAGATAATGATAAAATATATGAATTTTTAACAGAAGATATAAATTTTTATATGCAAAAATTTGAAGTAATGATAACAGAAAACTTCAAGAGAAAGCAAATAAGAAACACAAAAATGACAGGAATAGGAGTAAAAGTAGAAAATGACCTATTATCAATAGATTTAAGCAAAATAGATATAGATCCAAGCGAATTAGAAGACATAATGGAAAAATATTCTTTAAAAAAGAAATATTATAGACTGAAAGACGGAAGTTTTATAAACTTAGAAGATAATAAAGAAATAGAATTTTTAGATAAACTATCTAGTGGTATGGGAGTAAACTATAAAGAAATAGAAAACGGAGAATTACGCTTACCAGTAAATAGAACATTATATTTAAACCAATTGTTAAAAGCATTAAAAGGAACAGAAATAATAAAAAACCAAGAATATAGAGAAATAGTAAATGGTCTAAATAAAGAACAATTAGAAGAAGAAATAAAAGTGCCAGAAAATTTGAATAATGTCCTTAGATATTATCAAAAAACAGGATATAGGTGGTTAAAAACATTAGATAAATACAAATTTGGTGGGATACTTGCAGATGATATGGGACTTCGGAAAAACAATACAAATGTTATCAGCAATAGTAGATTATGCAGGAAAAGAAGGAAGAAAAGCAAGCTTAGTAGTATCACCTAGTTCACTTACATTAAACTGGCAAAATGAAGCAAAAAAATTCACAAATGAATTAAAAACAGTTGTAATAAGAGGAACTCTGCAAGAAAGAAAAAAATTAATAGAAGAAATAGAAGATTATGATTTAGTTATAACATCATATGATTTATTAAAAAGAGATATAGAACTTTATAAAGAAAAAAATTATACATTTAAATATATAATAGCAGATGAAGCACAATATTTAAAAAATAGTAATACAAAAAATGCAAAAGCAATAAAACAAATAAAAGCAGAAACAAGATATGCATTAACAGGGACACCAATAGAAAACTCATTAGCAGAGTTATGGTCAATATTTGACTTTATAATGCCAGGATATTTGTTCACATATAGAAAATTTAAAAACATATATGAGACACCAATAGTAAAAGAAGAAGACAAACAAGCAATGTCAAAATTAAAAATGTTAATAGAGCCATTTGTATTAAGAAGAAATAAAAAAGAAGTATTAACAGAATTGCCTGAAAAAACAGTAACAGTATTAAGTAATGAAATGAACGAAGAACAACAAAATATATATTTAACATATCTAGCAAAGGCAAAACAAGAAATAGCAGAAAAAGTAGAAATAGATGGCTTTGAAAATTCACAAATGCAAATTTTAGCAGCATTAACAAGATTAAGACAAATATGTTGTCATCCAAGTTTATTTGTAGAAGGGTATAATGAAGGCAGTAGCAAATTAGAGCAATGTATAGAAATAATAGAAGAAGCAATAAATGGAGGACACAAAATATTATTATTTTCTGGATATACATCAATGTTTGAAATAATAGAAAAAGAATTAAAGAAACGTAGCATAGAATATTTCAAACTAACAGGAGCAACAAAAATAGACGAAAGGATGAAAATGGTAGATGAGTTTAATGAAAATTCTAATATTAAACTATTTCTAATATCATTAAAAGCAGGAGGAACGGGGCTAAACCTAACAGGAGCAGACATGGTAATACATTATGATCCTTGGTGGAATATATCCACTGAAAACCAAGCAACAGATAGAGCATATAGGATAGGGCAAAAGAATAATGTACAGGTATATAAATTAATAACAAAAAATTCAATAGAAGAAAAAATATATGAATTACAAGAAAAGAAAGCAAAATTAGCAGATAGTATGTTAGATACAAAGACAACATTTATAAACAAATTCTCAAGAGAAGAAATAATGAGATTATTTGAATGATTTAAGGAGAAATATGAAAGATTATATTACAGTTATTGGCGGTGGTTTAGCTGGCTCAGAAGCGGCTTACCAAATTGCTAAAAGAAATATTAAAGTTAAATTATATGAAATGAAACCATATAAATTTTCACCAGCACATAGTAATAAAGATTTAGCAGAAATTGTTTGTAGTAATTCTTTTAAATCAAATTTACTTACAAATGCTTGTGGTTTATTAAAGGAAGAATTAAGAAGGTTAGATTCTTTACTAATAAAAATAGCAGATGAAACAAGTGTTGCAGCAGGGCAAGCTTTGGCTGTTGATAGAGAAGAATTTTCAAGAAAAGTAACAGAAGAAATTGAAAACAATCCTTTAATAGAGATAATTAATAAAGAGGTAACAGATATTGAAGAATTAGCAAAAGATGGAATTGTAATTATTGCAACTGGACCATTAACTTCAGATGATTTGGCTAAGAATATTTCTAAAGTTACAGGTGAAGATAAATTATATTTTTATGATGCAGCAGCACCTATTATTAGTAAAGATAGTATTAATTTCGATATTGCTTTTTATGGTGATAGATATAGTGAAGAAAAGAAAAAAGATGAAACAATAGAAGAGTGGAAAGAAAGGTTAAAAAAACAAGAAGGTAAAGAACAGTCTTATATAAATCTTCCTATGAATAAAGAAGAGTATGAAAACTTTTGGAACGAGCTTGTAAATGCAGAAGTTGTAACTTTGCACGATTTTGAAAAAAGAGAAATTTTTGAGGGCTGTATGCCAATAGAAATTATGGCAAAAAGAGGAATAGATACTTTAAGATATGGACCTTTAAAACCAGTTGGTTTTGATGACCCAAGAACTGGTAAAAGACCATATGCTATTGTGCAATTAAGACAAGATGATAGCAAAGCTAGTATTTATAATATAGTTGGTTTTCAAACTAATTTAAAATATGGAGAGCAAAAAAGAGTCTTTAGTTTGATTCCTGGGCTTGAAAATGCAGAATTTATAAAATATGGTGTTATGCATAGAAATACTTATATTAATTCAAGTCGATTATTAGATGAAACATATTGTTTAAAATCTAACAAAAATATCTATTTTGCAGGACAAATAACGGGTGTTGAAGGATATGTTGAGTCAATTTCTTCTGGTTTAGTTGCAGCTTTAAATGCAGTAGAAGTTTTAAAGAGTAGTAAAAAAAGAATAGTGTTTCCAGAAACTACAGTAATAGGAGCATTAGCGAAATATATATCTACTTCAAATAAAAAGTTCCAACCAATGAACGCAAATTTTGGAATACTTCCAGAACTAGAGGGAAAGAAGATAAAAGATAAAAAGTTAAGATATCAAGAATTTGCAAATAGAAGTTTAAAGGATTTAGAAGAAAGGCTTTAGTGATACTAAAGTCTTTTAATATTACAAATATTACCAAAATATTACAATTTTATTAAATTTCACATAAATTTACATAAAGTCATTGCGCTTGTGGTTAAATTTTGCTATAATAAATAATAGATGATTATACATTTGATAAAGGAGGTTAAATTATGGAAGAATTAACCAATTTAGAATTAACAAGAGAAGATTTAGAAGAAATGACTACAGAAGAGTTAGTAGATTTAAAGGTTGAATTAGAAGAATTATTAATGCAGTGTGAAGAGCTATTAGAAGATAGTGGAGAATAAAAGGAGGAATTTTAAATGGAATTAAATGAACAATTAGACCAAAATTACAATAAAGATAAAAAAGCATATCAAAAAACTCAAAGATTATCACAAAACGTAAAAGATTTAGAACAACAATTAAAAATGTTAAAAAGAGAGTGGGAAGATGCCAGAATAAAACAAATAAGAGCAAAAGAAGATGGAGATGCATCATTAGAAAAAGAAGCTCAAGCAGAAGTTGAAGCTAAGGTTAATGAAGCAAAGAAAGTTCAAACAAAATTAGATACAATAAAGGAAGTAATAGAAAGAAATAAATCTAAAGTAGATGGATATATTGAAGAATTAAAGAAAGAACCAGGATTTGAAGAACACGTAAATTCTATTTTAGAAAAAAGATATAATAGACAACTTGCAAAGGCTTTAAAAGAAGAACAACAAGTAAATACCATATTAGATTTATGCCAAAAACATCCAACTTTAGCCAACAATTTAAGAGGAATGGTTAGAGCACAAGAAGAATTAGACAAGTTAAATAAAGAAATAGAACCTTTAGACCCAGAAAAAGATAAAGATAAATTAGATGAGATACAAAGTAAAATTGATGAATTAGTAGGTAAGAAGAATTCAAATATGGATATGTTTATGTCATATTGTGTAAAGAAAGATGTTGACATAGATAGAGAATTTTTAGAAAATTTGATTTCTGAAAAAAGTTTTGCACATGATAAACAAGGAAATATAAACATAGAGAAAACTTTAAAAAATATCTCAAAAGGAAGTAGAAAGAAAATATTAGCTTATCAAGTAGCTTTAGACAGAGTGCCAGAAGCAAAAATAAGTAAGGCAAATGACGAAGAATTAGGAAAAGAAGATTTAGAAGGGACTCAACCAACGATTAAACTAAAAAGCCTTACTAGTGATCCTATGAACGAACAAAAAACTGAGCCACCAGCTCCAACATTTAAATGGTATGAACTTAGAAAAAGATTTAAGTATTGGATGGAAAAAAGAAAAGCTGAGAAACAGGCACAAACTAAACAAGAAGAACAAGAACAAGATACAGAAACTTCCTCAACATCAACTAGCACATCGGAAAAATTTAGAAATTCATATAAATATGATGTTGTAAGAGACTATGTTGATAAAAAAGAAGAAGAAATTTTTAAAGAATCTTTGAAAGATGTAAAACAAGCTCTAAAAGACGATTCAGAACAAGAAAAATAAAAAAAGAAAAACTTGGAAGAAATTCCAAGTTTTTCTTGACTTATTGGTAACTACGTGATAAAATAGAATTCGTTATAGTAAAATGTATGTATTATGCATTTCCGTAACAAAAAACAAATTTTGAAATATAAATAGGAGGTGAAATTTAAGTGCCAACAATTAATCAATTAGTAAGAAAAGGAAGACAAACAAAAACAACTAAAGCAAAAGCTCCAGCATTACGTCACGGATATAACTCAAAAAATAAGAGATTAACAAATAATAGATCTCCACAAAAAAGAGGAGTTTGTACAGTTGTAAAAACAGTTACACCAAAGAAACCTAATTCAGCATTAAGAAAAGTTGCCAGAGTTAGACTTTCTAATGGTTATGAAGTTATTTCTTATATCCCAGGTATAGGACATAACCTACAAGAACACAGTGTTGTATTAATTAGAGGTGGTAGGGTAAAAGACCTTCCAGGTGTTAGATACCATATCATCAGAGGAACATTAGATACAGCAGGTGTTAAAGATAGAATGCAAGCACGTTCAAAATACGGTGCTAAAAAACCTAAAAAATAGACTTTAGGTTTAGCAGGTTGAATTAGTGCATATAATACTTACTAAACTTAAGGTACTTAAATTTAGAATAGATTATATAGCACTATACGGAAAAGTGTTAAACTTTTCAGAGTACCTAGATGCTTTTTTTAAAGCATTAATATAATAAATTAAGGAGGGAAGAATAGTGCCAAGAAAAGGATATATAGCAAAAAGAGAAGTATTACCAGATCCAATATATAATAGTAAAGTTGTTACAAAATTAGTAAACAATATTATGTTAGATGGTAAAAAATCAGTTGCTCAAAAAATAGTATATGATGCATTTGACATTATTAAAGAAAAAGAGGGAAAAGATCCTCTAGAAGTTTTTGAAGCAGCTTTAGAAAATGTTATGCCAGTTCTTGAAGTTAAAGCAAGAAGAGTTGGTGGAGCAACATACCAAGTTCCATTAGAGATTAGACCAGAAAGAAGACAAACTTTAGGTTTAAGATGGCTTGTAACATATGCAAGAAATAGACATGAAAAAACAATGGCTGCAAAGTTAGCCGGAGAAATAATGGATGCAGTAGCTGGAAACGGCGGAGCATTTAAGAAAAAAGAAGATACACATAGAATGGCAGAAGCTAATAAAGCATTTGCACATTATAAATGGTAAAAGAGAGGGGGAAATATAAAAATGGCAGGAAGAGAATACCCACTAGAAAGAACAAGAAATATAGGAATAATGGCACACATTGATGCTGGAAAAACAACAACAACTGAAAGAATCTTATTCTATACAGGTAAAACACATAAAATAGGAGAGGTTCACGAAGGTGAAGCAACAATGGACTGGATGGAACAAGAACAAGAAAGAGGTATTACAATAACATCTGCTGCAACAACATGTTTCTGGAAAAATAATAGAATAAATATTATAGATACACCAGGACACGTTGATTTTACAGTAGAAGTTCAAAGATCTCTAAGAGTTCTTGACGGAGCTGTCACAGTTTTAGCTGCCAAAGGTGGAGTTCAACCACAAACAGAAACAGTTTGGAGACAAGCTGATAAATATCAAGTACCAAGAATGGTATATGTAAATAAAATGGATATCACAGGAGCAAACTTTATGCTTTGTGTAGACCAATTAAAAAATAGATTACATGCAAATGCTGTTCCAGTACAATTACCAATAGGAGCAGAAGACCAATTTAAAGGTATAGTAGACCTAATCAAAATGAGAGCATTTATTCATAAAGATGATTTAGGAAAAGAAATAGAAGAAACAGATGTACCTGCAGATATGGTAGATATGGCTAATGAGTATAGAGAAAAAATGGTAGAAGCAGCAGCAGAGCAAGATGAAGAATTAATGATGAAATATTTAGATGAAGGAGAACTAACAGAAGAAGAAATCAAAAAAGGTCTTCGTATGGGAACAATTGCAAACACAATAGTTCCAGTAACTTGTGGTTCTTCTTACAAAAACAAAGGTGTTCAAGAATTACTAAATGCAATTATAGATTATATGCCATCACCATTAGATATACCACATATCAAAGGTGTTGATTTAAATGGTAATGAGACGGAAAGAAAAACATCTGATACAGAACCATTTGCAGCATTAGCATTTAAGATTGCAACAGACCCATTTGTTGGAAAATTATGTTTCTTTAGAGTATATTCAGGAACTTTAGAATCAGGTTCAACTGTATTAAACTCTAATAAAGACAAAAAAGAAAGAATAGGAAGAATTCTTCAAATGCACTCAAACCATAGACAAGACATAGATAAAGTATATTCTGGAGATATTGCGGCAGCAGTAGGTATGAAAGATGTTACAACTGGAGATACTTTATGTGATCCAGATCATCCAGTAATACTAGAATCTATGGAATTCCCAGATCCAGTTATTGATATAGCTATTGAACCTAAAGACAAAGTAGCACAAGAAAAAATGGCTATAGCTTTAGGAAAACTAGCAGAAGAAGACCCAACATTTAAAGTTCATACAAACCAAGAAACTGGACAAACAATTATAGCAGGTATGGGTGAATTACACTTAGATATAATTGTTGATAGATTAAAAAGAGAATTCAAAGTAGAATGTAATGTAGGTAAACCACAAGTTGCTTACAAAGAAACAATTAGAAACAAAGTACGTGTTCAAGGTAAATTTATTCGTCAATCTGGTGGTAAAGGACAATATGGTGATGTTTGGTTTGAAATGGAACCATTAGAGCCAGGTAAAGGAATAGAATTTGAAAGCAAGATTGTTGGTGGAGCTGTTCCAAAAGAATATATTAAACCAATTGAACAAGGTATGAGAGAAGCTGCTGAAACAGGTATATTAGCGGGATATCCAGTAACAGACTTCAAAGTAAGTTTAGTTGATGGTTCATACCACGAAGTTGACTCTTCAGAAATGGCCTTCAAAATAGCAGCCGCTATGGCATTTAAAGAAGGTATGAAACAAGCAAATTCAGTTATCTTAGAACCTATTATGAAAGTAGAAATAACAGTTCCAGAAGAATATATGGGAGACGTTATAGGAGATGTAAACTCTAGACGTGGTAGACTAGAAGGTATGGATGGTAATGATGGTATGCAAGAAATACATGCATTTATTCCATTATCTGAAATGTTTGGTTATGCAACAGAATTACGTTCTAGAACACAAGGTAGAGGAACATATTCAATGGAACCATCTCATTATGAAGAAGTTCCAAAATCAGTTTCTGAAGCAATTGTGTCTTCAAGAGCTAAAAAAGAATAAAAAGACTTGCATTTTTAACAAAAATGTTATAAAATGCTTATGCAAAATATAATTTTGTTATTAAATTTTTAAAATAAAATAAATTTTAAGGAGGAATTTAAAATGGCAAAGGAAAAATTTGAAAGAACAAAGCCACACGTTAATATCGGTACAATTGGTCACGTAGACCACGGTAAAACAACAACAACAGCAGCTATTACTAAATATTTATCATTATTAGGTAAAGCTAAATTTGAAGCATACGATCAAATCGACGGTGCTCCAGAAGAAAAAGCAAGAGGAATCACAATCAACACAGCTCACGTAGAATATGAAACAGAAAAAAGACACTATGCACACGTTGACTGCCCAGGACATGCTGACTATGTTAAAAACATGATTACTGGTGCTGCTCAAATGGATGGTGCAATATTAGTTGTTTCAGCAGCTGATGGACCAATGCCTCAAACAAGAGAGCATATCTTACTTGCAAGACAAGTTGGTGTTAAATATATCGTTGTTTATTTAAATAAATGCGATATGGTTGACGACCCAGAATTATTAGAATTAGTTGAAATGGAAGTAAGAGACTTACTTTCTGAATATGGATTCCCTGGAGATGAAATTCCAATTATAAAAGGATCTTCATTACAAGCTCTAGAATCTACATCAACAGATCCTAATGATCCAGTATATGCACCTATTAAAGAATTATTAGATGCAGTTGATGATTATATTCCAACACCAGAAAGACCAGTTGACCAACCATTCTTAATGCCAGTTGAAGACGTATTCACAATTACAGGACGTGGAACAGTTGCAACAGGTAGAGTAGAAAGAGGAGAAGTTAAACTTCAAGATGAAGTTGAAATCATTGGTCTTACAACAGAAAGAAAGAAAACTGTTGTTACAGGTGTAGAAATGTTTAGAAAATTATTAGACCAAGCAGAAGCTGGTGACAATATCGGTGTTCTTCTAAGAGGAATCGATAGAAAAGAAATCGAAAGAGGTCAAGTTCTTTGTAAACCAGGAACAATACATCCACATACAAAATTCACTTCAGAAGTTTATGTATTAACTAAAGAAGAAGGTGGAAGACATACACCATTCTTCAATGGATATAGACCACAATTCTATTTCAGAACAACAGACGTTACAGGTGTTATCGAATTACCTGCAGGAACAGAAATGGTTATGCCAGGTGATAACGTATCAATGACAATTGAATTAATCACACCTATAGCTATTGAAAAAGGACTAAGATTCGCTATCCGTGAAGGTGGTAGAACAGTTGGTTCAGGAGTTGTAGCTGATATATTAGCATAAATTAAAATGAGACAAATGGGGACACCCTTAATTTGTCTCATTTTTTACTTGAAAATTAGCAGAAAAAGTGCTAAAATATACACGTACGGTAAATTCCAAAGTTTGGAGGAAAAATGTCTAAGAGTCTACACGAAATTGCAAAAGACTATCTTGGAGAGGTTGCAGATGCTATAGCAGAAGTTTCTAAGTTGTCAGATGCAAGAGAAGAGCCTGATTCAAGGGTACTATATTCAGCTATCCAAGAAGCTGAAACTACCATAACGAAGGCAGGAAGTAGAGCAAGAGGAGCTATTATGGATAGCGACAAAAATGCAAGAGAGGAGATTTTCTCATAACCGCTTAAGACATTTTACCAACTCTTAAGCTAATGCTAAGAGAATAAATGCTAGGTATGGTAAAAGCTATGCCTAGTATTTTTTTTGAAAATTATGTAGATTTGTGTTATAATAAATATAGATTGCAATAATGCAATCATAAGTAGAAAGGTAAGACAATGCTAGATTTGGAACCAATTTTGAGGAGTGCAATGACAGAGATTGAGAGGAAAGAGCAAATCGAAATTTGGTACAAAGATGTAAAAAAGATTCTTATTGAGGCAAGGGACAGAGAGTTCCTAAAAATAGACACTGGAGTTTCGCACGAAAGTGCTGCTGCTGTCAAGAACAGGTTTGATATGTATTTCTACTATCTCGAGGAATTCTTCAAGAAGAGCCAAGAGTAGTCTTACCAATGTGTCAGCTGAAAGTTTAGCTGGCACTTTTATTATTTTATAAAAAATACTTGCTTTTTTCTAAAAACAATAATAAAATATGTATGTTATAAATAAAATAGAAAAAGACAGTTGGAGGAATATATATATGAAAATATTATTAGATGCAATGGGCGGAGATAATGCACCAGATGCTAATATAAAAGGAGCAGTAGAAGCAATAAATAAAGTAAAAGCAGAAGTGATATTAATAGGCAAAGAAGAAATAATAAGAGATAAAATAAAAGAATTTTATGGTAAAGAAATAGAAGAAATATCTGATAGGTTAAAAATAAAAAATGCAAGTGAAACAATAGAAATGGAAGACCAACCAACAGTAGCAATAAGACATAAAAAAGATTCTTCTATGGTAGTAGGTTTTAAAATGCTAAAAGAAGGAGAAGGAGATGTATTTATCTCTGCTGGGAATTCTGGAGCATTACTTACAGGTGCTACATTAATAGTAGGAAGAATAAAAGGAATAGATAGACCAGCTTTAGCAGGAATACTTCCAGCATATAAAAGTCAGTTATTATTAATAGATGCAGGTTCAAATACAAATTGTAAGCCGATAAATTTACTTCAATTTGCACAAATGTCTAGTATTTATTTAAAAAACACATATGGAATAGAAAGGCCGGCAATAGGATTATTAAATATAGGAACAGAAGAAACAAAAGGAAATGATTTAGTAAAAGAAAGTTATATGCTATTAAAAGAAAAATCCGAGGAGTTAGATATAAATTTTGTTGGAAATGTAGAGGGGAGAGATGCTTTCTCTGGAAAAATAGATGCAATAGTAACAGATGGTTTTACGGGAAACGTATTTTTAAAAACAACAGAAGGTCTTGGAAAATTTGTTAAAAGAACATTAACAGAAAGTTTAACACATAATTTGTTATCTAAAATATTAGCAATACCAGCACTTCCTTCTATAAAAAAATTCTCAAAGACAATGGACTATAAATCATATGGAGGAGCATTGTTCTTAGGAGTAAAAAAACCAGTTGTAAAGGCACACGGAAGTAGTGATAAATTATTATTCCAATATACAATAATACAAGCAGAAAAATTTGTTGAAAATAAAGCTGTAGAAAAAATGATTGAACAATTTGAAAGACAAAAAAATGAAGAAAAATAAGTACTTTACCGACTTAGTAGTATAAATTTATAAAAAAATATAATTTTTACTTGACAAAACTAAAAACATATAATATAAATGAATTATCGAAAAGAAAAAAACAAATGGATAAATCATTTGCAAACTTGAGAGGAGGTGAACTCTAGAGTTATGAGTTCAGAAGAAGTATTAGAAAAAGTAAAAGGAATAATTGTTGAACAATTAGGTGTTTCAGATTCAGCAGTTACAATGGAAGCATCTTTTATAGATGATTTAGGTGCTGATTCATTAGATATAGTTGAATTAGTAATGGCATTAGAAGAAGAATTCGATATAGAAATTCCTGATAGCGACGCAGAAAAAGTTGTAACAGTAGGAGATGTAGTTGATTACATAAAAGAAAATGTAAAATAGATAAAAGCCTATGCGAAATCATAGGTTTTTTTCTTATATAAAATCATTTAAAATATTAGAATAATTCTTAAAAAAATCATTTAAATAGTAAAATACATTTTTCTTTTTAATATCTTGATTAGAGAGAATATCGCCTTCTAGAATAGTTCTTGAATCTGTGTAAATTCTAAAAGAGCCAATTTTAGTATTTAAAGTAATAGGAGCAGATAGATTTTTATTAATGTTAAATTCAGTTTTAATAGAAGAAATTTCTTCTTTTTTTAATGGAACAACAGGAGTATCTATATTAGATAATTTAATATCTAGACTAGAAGAAATCCCTTTTTCAATATAAAAATAATTATTATTTTCAAGTTTCCATTTATCTAAATCTTTATTTAAAATATCTTTAATATTTACATATTCAAAATTAGAAAAAGAATATTCAATAAGCTTTTTACTGTCTGAAGATCTGAAATTTTTAGTATCACAACCTAAAACTACACATATAATATCCATATTATCTCTTTTACAACTAGTAACTAAACACCTATTAGCTCCATTTGTAAAACCTGTTTTAACCCCATATACACCATTTACGTTTCCTAATAATTCATTTGTATTATTAAGTGTTTTAGGTTTACCATTAATATTTATAGTGTAGTTTTTTGTTCCTACAATTTCTGAAAATGTAGAATTATTTAAAGCATAATCTGTAAGAAGAGCCAATTCATACGCAGTAGTATAGTGGTTATCAGAGTCTAAACCGTGAGGTGTTTCGAAATGAGTGTTTATAAGACCTAAATCAGAAGCTTTTTTATTCATTAGATTTGCAAATTCTAAAACACTTCCAGAACAGCTTTCTGCTAAACAAACAGCAGCATCATTTCCAGAAACTAAAAGCAAGCCATATAGTAAATCTTTTATAGTAATTTTATCATTTTCTTTAAGACCTAATCTAGAACCACCAGTTCTTGCTGCTTTTTTGGAAACTGTAACATTTTTTTCTAAATCGCAGTTTTCTATAATAATAGTAGCGGTCATAATTTTAGTTGTAGAAGCCATTTTTACTTTATTATATTCGTTTTTACCAAATAAAACTTTTTTACTTGTTCTATCTAACACTATACAAGAGCGAGCGTTTATATTAAGAGGGTTTTCTTCACTTGCAAAACTATTTCTAAAAGTACAAGTAAAAAATACAAATAAAAAAAACAAAATGAATAATTTTTTAAATAATAAATTTAAACGCATAATACCACCATTTAAAATATATGATGAAAAAATAAAAATATGAGAAAGAAGAATTTTAAAATATTAAGGAACTTAAAAATATACGGAAATACGAAATATTATCTCAAATTCACATAAAATCTTGATTTTGACTTAAAAATGTAATATAATTGTAATGTAGGGATAATTTTTTTAAAATAACTTTTTTTGTTTGTTTCCGTAAGGTTTTTAAACTCAAAGAAATTTTAAAAAAATATTATCCAAAATATGCTATTGACTAATGAGAAAAAAATAGTAAAATATAATACAGAAGATTATATATTAAAGTAAAAAGGAGAGAAAAAAATGAACCGAAAAAATCTTTTATTAAGCTTAGTTGTTTTAGTTGTGTTAATGATAGTTAGCTTATTACCAACATTTGTAAATGCACAAGTAGCTAATACACCATTATATCTTGGAATAACTGAATTAAGAACAAATGATACACCTAATATGGGGTATTCAATTGGCGATCCAAATACTAATGATACAGGAATAGATGATGCTAATGCAGCTAAATTGTGGAATATTAGAGAACTTGAAAGTGCAAATGATAAAGCACCAGTAAAAACAAATGGGAATAAAAACATATATTGTGTTAAAGCCGGAGTAGGTTTTTCAAATACTCATAAAAGTGCAACATACAATATTTTTTATGATATGAAAACAGAAAGAGCAAATATTCCTGATAATGTAATAGATTATAAAAATGAAAATATAACTGTAGACGGAGTAACAGTTAATAGATATGATGCATTACTTGCTTTAGCTGATATGTTATTTTTGATAGATGATAATAATACAGATGAAGAAAGATTAGCATATCTAGAAGCTAATGGAGCATCAAATGGATATCCAGACGGTGCAGATGTAATATTAACAAGAGATGATATTGCAGCAGTACAACAAGCAGCTATATGGTTCTTTACAAACAGTGAAGAAGGAACTAAATTTGATAAAAGAGAAGATACTACTTGGTTAAACTACACATTAGACGGAAATGATTATGAACCTTTAACAGATTATCATCAAGGTGAAGTTGACGGAATAAAAGATGAAGGATATCAAAGAAATGAACAAGCAAATTTATTATATAATAACTTAATTAAAAAAGCTGTTCAAAATGCTAATAATTATTCTGGTTCAACATCAAATACAGGTTTACCTGTTAAATTAAATACACAAACACTAAATTATGAAGAATCAAATGGTTCATATATATTAGGACCAATAAATATAGCTGAAATATCAAATCTTCCATATAATATTAATTTGAAAATTGAAAATGGAAGCACAACAATAAATGATTATAAATTATTAAATGCTGATAAACAAGAAGTAGAAGAAGGAACAACAATAAATGATTTAGTAGGTAGTGATTTTTATATATCAGTAGATGTAGACGATGTAGAAACAATAAAATTAACATTTGGTGTAGATTATAGTTATAATAAATTAACATTATGGACTACAGAAACAGCAAAAGAACAACCTGTTATGATACCTGAAAAAATTGAAGATTCAGAAAACTTAATTTTAGAAGTTACACCAGAGAATGAACCTTTTGACTTAGCTTTAAGAAAATATATAACACAAGTAAATGGTGTAAATGTAACAAATTCAAGAGTACCAGAAATAGATGAAGGAAGCTTACAAACAGGAACAACATCTACATATAAACATAGAAAAGACCCAGTTTTAGTAGAAACAGGAAGTACAGTTACATATAATATTACAATATATAATGAAGGAGAAAAAGATGGTCGTGCAACAAAAATTGTAGACCAATTACCAACAGGGCTTAAGTTTACTCAGGTTGTAAGTGGTAATTTTGAATTAGAATCTTATGATGAAAGTGGAGATAATAAATTAACATTAGTAAGAAAATCAGGAAATGAAGATAATTTACCAGCATATACTGGAACAGGAGATCCAAGTTCAGAAACAATTACAATAGAGTGTGAGGTAACTGCTACTCCAGATGATACAGAAACAAGAGTATTAACTAATGTAGCTTGGATAGCGGAAGAATATAATGCAGAGGACAATGTTACAATTACAAACCAAGATGGAGCAGATAGAGATTCAACACCAGAAACAACTCCAGATGTAAATAAAGATAATATGGAAGATTACACTGGTAATGCCGAAAATAAACAAGACTTAACAGATTCTGATTACTATTATAAAGGACAAGAAGACGATGACGATTTTGAAAAATTAGTTTTAATGCCAGAATCATTTGACTTAAAATTAATAAAAAGAATTACAGCTGTAAATGATAGAGTTATAGAACCAGACAGATTAAAAGGTGTAGATGTAAGCAACTTAAATAGAGTTGATGAAGAAGGAAATGTTGTTACAACAGCAGATTATGATATTGATAAAACACCAGTTTCTGTTAAAAAAGGTGATATAGTTACATATACATTTAGAATATATAATGAAGGAACAATTGATGGTTATGCATCAGAAATAACAGAAGATGTACCAGAAGGTCTAGAATTTATTTGGTCTGAGCTAGAAGGTGAAGACTTAGATAATGATCCAAACTTAACAGATGCTGAAAAAGAAGCAGTTAAGTTCAATCAACAGTATTTATGGGGTAACTTCCAATATGATGAAAATAGAGAAAAAATAGTGCAAATATCTACAGATTATTTATCTAAAGAAGTAGATGATGAAAACTTAATACCAGCATTTGGTGATAATGATGGAACAAAAACAGAAGAAGATTTACATTATAAAGAAGTATCAGTAAAATTTAAAGTTATATCAGATGATGTTACAGGTACAACAATTAGAAACGAAGCAGCTATTACTGAAGATACAGACGAAAATGGTGACCCAGTAGATGATAGAGATTCTAGTACAGAAGATTGGGTAAAATATGAAGATGATGAAGATTATGATAATATAATTTTACAATCATTTGACCTAGCATTAAGAAAATTTGTAGTAGCAGTAAGTAATGACGAAACAATAGATGATGAAGAATATCTAAAAAATGCTGATGGTTCATATTCAAGAGCACCAGTAGTTGACACATCACTTTTAAATACAACAGATGCAGATGGTAATTTAATTACAACAGCTATTTATAATCATACTAAAGAGCCTGTATTAGTACAAATAGACGATTATGTTGTATATATGTTAAGAGTATATAACGAAGGAGAGACAGCTGGATATGCAGCAGAAATTAAAGACCATTTACCACCATATTTAGAATTTGTAGATAATGAATTTAATAAAGAATATGGTTGGGAAGTATCAGAAGACGGAAGAACAGTTACGACAAGATATCTAGAAAATTCTTTAATAGAAGCAGCTAGTAAAAACGAAGAAGGCGGATATGTTTTATCTTATGTAGATGTTCCAATTATGTGCAAAATTACAAACAATGCACCAACAAGTGAGAATATAACAAATATCGCAGACATAACAGAATATCAAGATGAAAACAAAGAGCCAGTAAGAGATAGAGACTCAAATGAAGATAATGTAAACCTTCCATCAGATGAAGAATTACCAAATTATAAAGATGATGTTACAGGAGATTATATACCAGGGCAAGAAGATGATGATGATTTTGAAAAAGTGGTAATTAAAATATTTGACCTAAGTTTAAGAAAATGGGTAACACAAGCAATAGTAATAGATAAAGATGGACAAACAATAACAGAAACAGGACATCAGCCATA
>CALXHF010000013.1 GCA_944388035.1 uncultured Clostridia bacterium
ATTGGACTTGTAGATATAAATGTTTTGATTTCTACTATTGAAAAAATCGATCCTACTGGTAGAAAACTTAATAGTCTTCAACAATTTGAAACTACTAACTTATTTACAAGTTTTTATATTACCTTATTCAATGTAGTTGCTGTAAACAAAATGAATATTAAAATTTGTGGTAATTGTGGAAGATACTTTATAACTCATAAAGAGACTGTTACTTATTGTGATAGAATTACTAAAGACAATATGACATGTAAAGATATTGGGAATAAAGAATATCAAAAAAGAAAAAAAGAAAATGATACAACATATGATAAATATAGAAAAATCGGAAGTAGAAAACAACTTAGAGCTAAACGAAATCCTGAAATAGATATGTATCAAAAAGATTTGGAAGAATATAGAAAAACTGGAAAACAAATGTATAAGGATGTATGCTCTGGAAAAATTTCTAATAAAGAATTTGCGAAATGGGTAGATGAACAAGATAAATAAAAAGTAGTACTTATAATTTGTACTACTTTTATATTGATTAGAAATGTTTATTAAATTCATAATTATCATATTGTAGCATTTCTCTAAATATTATGTCTATAACTATTTTATACAATATTTTCGTTCTTTCATATATCCAGTTAAAATCAACATTCTTTGCTCTATAATTTTTGGGATTTGCCTTTTTTCCTATTTTCTTGAATGATATATATAACTTTTTATTTGTTATATGATATCCATTATGTACGTAATGATTTCTTAAACATATTATTTCACGTTCTAAATTCTCAATATTTTGAATTTTCTCTTTATCTTTATAATTATTTTCAATACTATACCTTATAAATGAATTCTTTATCCCTTTTATTGGTTGTTGCTTATAATAACACTCTATAAATCTATAAAACATTAAAAAATTATCTTCTATATTTCTTGAAGTATGTAATACTATAAATGGAATATTTCTTATTTCATTATTACTATTTCTATATGGTATTTTTGTATAACATTTAAATAGAAACTGTAGCAAATCGTCTTTTACACTACTATTAACATGTGAACTATTATACTTAATTTCATTCATAGGAATACATAGCTCAAAAAAAGTTTTATTAATTTCTACCATAACCTTATCAATGTTAAATCTATATGGTTTTAATAATTGAAAAAATATTGTTAACTCATTTACATATTCATACACTTCTTCATAGCCAATACTTTTATCCATTTCAATTTCAACATATCCATTTAGTCTAATATCTATTTTGTTATTCTTTCTACTTAGTTCGCTTTTCCAATCATCTGATACTACTAAAGATTTTATATTATTACTATTTATTTCTACTTTTTGTTTTATTGTATCTTTTTTTAACTTAATAATATACTCATTATCTGTTTTTTTTCTAGATAAACTTGGATAACCTATAAATTCATTTATTATGTTGCTATAAACTCTAACTTTTTTTATATTATTTCCATGTGGTATATCACATAACTTTTCATAGCTTCTATTTTTAAAATAATAACTTGAAAAAAATTTTGTTTTAGCTCCTCCATCTGGATTTCCGAACACCTCTGAATGACCATAATAATATGCTTTTTTTAATAAATAATTCATTTTTGTTTTTTGATCAATAATTAAAATATCTCTTTTCTTAAATTCTGTATTACTTCCAAATGTTCTCGCTCCATTAATTGCTGGTATTTCTTCATCAATATCGTAATCAACTGTTACTTCTATTCCTTCTTTTTTTACCTCGTATTGGCAATCATATTTATCATCATATTTATCATCAAAATAGCAAACTGACATTATTACACTTCCTTTATTACCTTTTTACTGTTCTAATAATTTTATCTTTTCTTTTAATGTTTTAATTAGGTATTCTATAGCTTCTTTTTTTGTAATTCCAAAACTGTCTTTATCGATATCTTTTAATTTTTCTATTAATTGTTCCATCTTTTCAAGATCATTTATATAAAAGTCCTTTAAATTTGAAAAATTGTATATTCTGTCAATGCAATATTTAAAATTATAAATATTTTTACTATTGCTATTCTTTATTTTTTCTACAATAGTATCTATATCAAATTCATTTAAAAATTGTTTTTTTTCAATACAATCTTGTTCTCTTATATATTCATTCAGTTTTACTCCCCAATCTTTTGACTCAAATATATCCTTTAAATTAATAATGTTTTTATTTTTACTACTAAAAGCCATTTTATCTTTAATATATTTTATATTTTTGTTATATATTTTAGTCACTTGCTCATCTCTAGTAAAAAAATGAAAATCTATATAATCAATCTCATTGTTTTCAATGTATTTTCCCATTTCAGTAATGATTTCTTGAATTATTTCCTTTTCAAAATTTAAATTTTCTATACATGATAAACTATATATTATTTTGGGAAATAGTTTATAATTATATTTATTAGCCTTTATATTAACTAAAATTTCTTGCATAGCATTTTTTATTTCATCATCTTCCAATTCCCAGTAAACTTTTAATTTATTATAAGGATCATCATCTTCTATATTTTCATAATTAATATCTAAATAATATTGTATACTTCCTAACATTTTACTTCTATCAATATTCCCATCAAGTATAAAATCATCAACAAAATTAAATGCCGTATAATAATTATTATTATTTTGTCTTACATCTTCTGTTAAGCATGCAGCACTAGAATACATTACTCCAGATAATATTTGTTTAATATCTATTCCTTTCTTTATTCCTATTGAAGAAAATATCACATTAATGAATACTAGATTGATAATTGAATATTTTTTATCTATATTTAATCTATTTATTTCGTTATATAAAATTTCAAATCTATCTAATATAAAAATCATAGTTCTTATGTTATTGCAATTATTAAGTTTTATAATATTGATACATTTATTTTTGTTTTCTTTTAAAAATTCATATAAATCTTTATTCTTTTTTTTATATTCCACTATTAATTCATCATATACTTTATTAATATCAGGAATATATTTAATTGTTATACCAATCAACTTTTCCTTTATTGCTTTATATTTTTTATTTCCATCGTACATATTTAAAATTCTATTTTTAATTTTAGGTATATCTACTTTTTTATTTTCTTCATTATTTATTTTAGTAAATATATCTTTTCCTTGTTTTTCGCCATAATCTATATTATCATTTAAACAAGACATTACTTTTAATTCATAATTATTGTCATAATTAATTTTATTTATCTCTTGCTCATTTGCAACTATAACACATTTTACATTTTTATGTTCAACATAATCATTAATATAACCTAAAGTTTCACTAATAGGCATTTCACATCTTTCTAAATCATCAAATACTATTACATAATCAGATATATTTTTGAATAAACTTATTATCTCACTAGCATTTAAATTTTTTACTCCAGAAATATCTATTTTAAATACATTTTTTATAATTTCATTAGAAATAACAAAAATAGCCCCACTAGTTTTTTTTAAAGCTGAAAATCCTTTTGATTTTGTAATTTTCTCTGGCATATTATTTTCTAATATTTTATAATATATCTTTTTATCTATATCTTCCCTATTTTTTATTCCATTTAGAGGTATATATATAATATTCTTATTATTCTTTACAAATTTAGTTTTTATGAAATATGTTTTTCCACTTCCCCAGTCTCCATCAATTAAAATTGCATATTGCATTTTAGGATTTTCTATATATTTATTTAGTACATCTAAAATTTTTTCATCATCCATTTTTTTCTCCTTTCATTTTGTCAAATTTTATCACATTTTCTGTTAAAAGTCCATAGATATATTGATATGACAAGCTTTGACATTTTTCGACACATTATTCCATATGAATTTTAATTATTTTTATGAATCTTATTGCAATTTGTTATCATTGATTGTATAATTTATATTGTTAACAGATATATTATCCTCTCCCACCCATAGTTATGCCTGAAAGGAGGTGAAAAAGGTAATGGCTGGGAGTATTGAAAAAAGAGGAAAAGATAGTTACAGGTTAGTATGTACAAATGGCTATGACTTAAATGGGAAGCTAATTAAGCATACAAAAACAATACACGGAACTAAAAAAGATGCTCAAATAGAACTTGCTAAATTTGTTGCTGATGTTCAAAACGGTCTTGTAATTGAAGGAAAATCTCTTAAATTTTCTGAATTTACAGAAATATGGAAAAGAGATTATGGTTCAAAAGAACTTGCTCCTTCAACATATAAAAGATATTGCAGAATGTTAGAAACAAGGATTCTTCCCTACTTTGGACATTTCTATATTAACAAGATAAAACCTACAGATATTATGCAATTTTATGATTTATTAAGTAGAGATACTCAATTAGTTAGGAAGAAAAGTAACAATGGCAAGAAAACTTTAAAACCTTTATCTGGTAAGACAATATTAGAGCATCATAGGCTAATTCGTGCGATGTTACACAAAGCTATATATTGGCAATTACTTGTATCTAATCCAGCAGAAAGAGTTCAACCACCTAAAGCAATGAAACCCAAAAGAAGATACTATGATGATGAGCAATGTAAAATACTATTAGAAAATTTAACAGAACTTGGTGAAGAACAAATTAAATACAAAGTTGCAATCATCTTAACAATATTTACTGGTGTAAGACTTGGTGAACTTATGGGATTAGAATGGCAAGATGTAGATTTTAAAACTGGTATAGTAAGTATAAATCGTTCTAGTCAGTATTTAGCAGACAAAGGTGTATTTACTAAGACACCTAAAACAGAAAGTTCTATTAGAGAAGTAGCAATTCCTGATTTCGTTGTTTCTTTGCTTGAAGAATATAAGTTATGGTATGATGAACAAAAATCATTCTATGGCGAATTATGGACGAATTCTAATAGGTTATTTGTACAAGCTGATGGAAAACCTATGCACCCTTCTACAATTAGCAAATGGTTTGTAAAATATGTAGCACAAATAGGACTACCTGTAATTAACTTTCACGGATTAAGACACACAAATGCTACACTTTTAATATCACAAAATATTGATGTAGCAGTAGTAGCAGCAAGATTAGGTCATGCACAAATTACAACAACATTTAATTTCTATGTACACCCTATTATTTCTCATAATAGAAATGCTGGAAATGTATTACAAAACTTGTTACTACAAAAAAACTAGTCTAAAATCTTTTTTCAAATTTCACTAAAGTGATTTAAAAAGTCATTAAATTTTTCACGATAAAAAAGTAAAAGACTACTAAATATAAAATTAGGTTTCCCATAGTCTTTTACTGAAAATTTATTAGAAATATCAATAGTTTTTGAGGATTTCTTCCCCAACTTTTCCCCAATTCTACATAAAAACGCTATTTTAAGGCATTATTGTAAACTAATTGAAGAATATAAAAAATCGCTACAACTTAGGTAGCTGTAACGATATAACTTTGGTTGCGGAGGAAGACTCGAACTTACGACCTTCGGGTTATGAGATTTATTTTCCTTGTTAACTATTCTCTAACTTACAAATAAACAATATTTCTTTAAGATTTGTATTATTATCAGTCCAAGCATTTGTTTTAAACCTTCTGTAAGAAGTATTATACATCTTTGTTTTTCCTTTGTTATTTAATATCTCTAAAATAAAATTCTTATCCAAAATCCCTTCAGTACTATAACTCATAACAATATAATTTGCTTCAATTTCATCAATCAATTTCATAAACTCATCTTTAACATCCTTCTTTATAGAAAACTTTGACTTTTGCTTTTCATAATCTCTTAATCCTGTCTTACCTTTAAGTTCCTGATTATCATTAACAACAATACTTTCTAAAGTACTAAAATTTGCGGGATACTGCCTTGTATTATATGGTGGGTCCATATACACTATATCTGCCTTCTTATTTTTTTTAACAAAATCAATAACATCATCTACAAATAACTTAATATCCCCTGTATTAATAAATTCTGGTTTTGTTAATTTCAAATTTTTCAAAGCCATACTTCTCCATATTTTTAAATATGCACCATAAGTTCCAGCAGTATTTGATACGAAATCAGCAGAGTTCATTAATATACCTACTAAAAACATATATTTTTCTGAAGGCAAAATTTCCTTCCATTCTTCTATCTTACTTCTTATAGCGTCAATTTTTTTGGCATTATTAGTACTGAAAAATTTTCTTTTATATTCTCCTTCTTCACAAAAATTCTCAAAAAAGTAACCTTTTACGCCTTCTAAATTATTTAAATACTCTAGTATATCATCCAATTTCTCATAACCAATTATATTTTTTAATTCACTAAATTCAGGCTCTTCTCTAAAAAATAATTTACGATACTGCTCTGCTATTGCATAATTCATATTATCACAAGAAAAAACCTCACAATTGTTTTTCAAAAAAAACTCGCTAACACTTCCCGTTCCTGAGAACAAGTCATATACAGTAGTATTTTTATAATTAATTTTAGCATCTAAAAGACTTTCTTCAATAAAACCTATTAATCTTGATTTATTTCCTATGTATTTCATTTTATACCTCTAATACAATCATTCTTATGTTATATTCTTCTTCATCTTTTTCTTCTATTACAATTACAAAATCCACCCATTTCTTACTTCCACTATGTATTTGGCTTATTAATTCACGTCCGTTTTCTTCTGTTCCTTTAAATATAACAAAAGTCTTATATTTAAGTTCAAGTCCTATTTTTTCATCAATAATTGTAATTAATTTTTTTATTCGATCAACTTGTTTGTTATATTCCTGCTCATTCTTAAAAAACTTATAACCAGCTTTACTTTCACCAACATAATATGTTCCTTTATCATCTAATTTTTCTTCTTTTGAAATATAATAGGCAATATCTGGTCTATCCTCATCTCTGTTTATATATAAAAAATTTTCAGTAGGATATAATTTAAAATCAGACCATGAACCACAAGGCGGATTTATAAATGATGGCTTTATTTTTTCCATTTTTAAAATTGTTTCAAAAAAACAAGTAACATTATCTTCAGTTATTTCTTCCTCATATTTTTTTCTAGAATCTTTTACTGCCTTATCACAATTTTTGTCTAATATATTTAAATCTCTATCAATAAAAGTAGTTGCATAATTATTAATTGATTTATATATCTTCATATTTTTTGCATAATTAGGATTATATTCATCTTTATTAGAGTGATCCATTAAATATATAATACAATTAATTTTACCAAAAGATTGCTTATAAAGTTCATAAAAAGCTGGTATTCTCCCATTATATGGATCTGGAAGTTCCAATTTACCATTTTTAGTTAACCTCAATAAAATTATTATCGTAGGTAATTTTGAATCCAAAGAATCTTCCCAAAAATAATCTCCTCTATCTTTTATTTCAGATAATTTACTTACCAACTTCTGGGTTTCAAAAGTTATCCCAACTGGGCATTTAGGCGATAATTGATAAAAATCAATACCATCTAATTGATTTTTTAAATACTCTCCTATTCCTACTTTATTACCATCAACCTCAAAATCCTTCGATGAAACTGGCTTCCATGGAAAAATATCATCAAAAAACAATGGATAATTTTTATCTTTTGATTCGATTTTCTTAACTATTTCCTCTTCAAAATCATCTTTTCTCAATAAATCCAATGTTCTTTTAGGTAACTGTTTTTCTTTAACTCTTCCTATTTCTTTTTTATAATAATATTTCATATCAAAAAAACAACGTTTTAAATTTTCGCGTGCTATATCTGAATTTTGTCCATATGTAATTAAACTAAGAATATATTTTAATGATTCTTTTCTAGTATCTATCATCTTTGAGCCATCTTTATTTATTATATTTTGCTCAACATCTTCATGGTCATATAAAGATAATATTGCTGGTGTTGAATTTTCGATAGATAAAGCAAAGAAAGATAATACAAAAAGTGGACTTGGTTTTCTAACATTATTTCTTGACATATCTTTTTTTGAGTAATATGCAAAAAATATAAAAGGGAACTCCTGTTGTAGGAAATTCATTATTCTACCATGTCTTTGCCATGTAGCATCACCAACAAATGCTGTTTCTGTATTTTCTATTGCACAAATGATTTTATTTTCATTTTGTGAATAAATAACAACATCTGGTTTATCTATTTTATATATTATTTGTCTTACTAATGTTGGTAGTTCTCCATTATGATAAAAAGAACATATTATTATTGTATATTTTTCTCCATTTATATCATATATAGAAATATAATTTGAAATCCCATTATATCCTCTCTTGATCAGTTTCATTTCACTATTATATTTCTCTAGCCAAAATAATATATGCATCCCTTCTTGTAAATTATCACAATAGAAATAAAATATTTTACTATCTTCATATTCTTCTTTTTCTAAGTTTTTAAATTTGTATTCATTTTTAGGTAATAAACTACTCATATATTTAAACTTCCCTTCTAAATATCAATATATTTTGGTGTATCATTGAAGGAACATATGCTCTAGGATATCCAAAAACGTGTAAAGACTTACTATTATCTACCCAAATGATATTTGATTTCATTTTCAAATCTTCTGCTTCATTAATTTTCATTGCAAGTTCTGCTGATAAAAAATGATACTGTTTATCTCTATAAATATCCCCTATAAACACAGCCATATATTTTCCTATTTTTAATTTCCTTGATGCTTTATATAAGATATCATACATTTCTTGTAGCCATTCTTCTTTAGTTTGATTTTTAGTATTGTTATCAAAATCATTAAGTTTTGACTGTTTAATCTTCTTATTTCTAGTTTGCTTTAAAGTATCGATATTCCAATAAGGAACATCTGTTAAAATAAAATCCACTGACTCATCTTCTATATTATCTAACTCTTTTAAAGAATCTCCTAATATTGTCCTTTGCTCTTTCAAATTTTCTAATTTACTAACTTCTTTATAAATATCTATCCATCTTTTAGTTATATCTATTCCTATTGCTTTCCTATCAATAAGACTAGCACCAAGTAATGTTCCTCCAACACCCATAAATGGATCTAATACCAAATTTCCTCTTTTTGTAAATATTTTTATTATATCTGCACATAATTCAGGTGGCTTTTGCCCTCCATGTTCTGACCTTAATTTATGTTGCATATTTATTGGATATGGTTTACTTATTACTGTTTTTGTACTAAATTTCCATTCTGAACCTGTAAGGTCATTTAATGTATTTCTCTCATCATATATATTTGATCCCATTTTTACCTCTTCCTCATCTGTTTATTTTTTATAATTTATCATTATAAAGATATATATTTTTTTACATTTTGTCAAGTAAAATTAAAAGTAGAAATATTATTTTCTACTTAAAAACAATTATTTTACATTTTTCTTAAAATAATCTTCTACCAACTCATCTATTACTTGAGCAAGTGAAACCATCTTCTTTTCTTTTATAGATTTATCAATTCTTACTTGCTCAAGTTTATCTTTTGTTTCTTCCCACATTCTAACAGTTATAAAACGTTTCATCTTATGCTACCTCCCCTAAAATCTCGATATATTTTTCTAAGGTTTGTAACATAACTTTCATAGGTGTTAAATTGTCTAAAGTTAGTAAATTCTCTAACACACTTGGAGAAAATCCACTTACCATAGCTACATCATTATCAAATTTTGTAACAGGAACTCCCATTGTATTTGCAGAAACGTTCCAAAAGATTACTTTAGGTAATTCATAACCATTTTCATTAAAGTGTTTTTTCCAACCGTTAAAATTAGTTCCTTCCTTAGAATACACACCTTGGTCAAATTCCATATCTGAAATTATTATTAAATGTGATGGCATTTCATCTTGTTTACTCTTATTTTCAATAGCTGTATTTAATAATAATTTAAATACTTCATCTATATTAGTATTAGCAATTTCAAATTCTATGTTATTTACTTTTTCAACAATGTCTTTACCAACAACTTCATTCATTCTTGGTATTTGTGAAAAAGTAATAAAATGATTTTTAAAAGCTCCTTTATTTCTTTGAGCAATATAGATAGCTAAACCTATAGAATTTGCAAGTGGTAATTCGTTTGGCCACTCCATAGAACCTGATACGTCTGCTACTACCATTAAGTTTTTATCATAACCATTTAAGAAATCTTTTTGATTTTCCCACATTAGATCAAAAAGTTTGTTATCTACTGGAACCCTTAAAAGAATATTTCTAACTATTTCATAACAATATAAACCAGTTGTGTTTATTTTTTTCTCACCATTTTTCACTTGACTTAAGTATTCTTTGTACTTTTCACTACAATTTCTGTTAAAACTTTCTCTATATTTTAACATAGCTTTTGTAGGGACATTTTCAAAATTAATAGTTTCATAATCTTTATTAGTTAGATTATTTTCTATTAATTTTAGTTTTTTTCTTATACTTGTTAAAGTTTTTCTATATTCTTTTTCTGTAATACCTAATTTTTTAATTATTTTTTTCGCTGTTTCATTTCTAACATTATGTGTTCTGTGTGTTGGTAACCATTTTGCAAGTAAAGATGGGTTTTCACTTTTTTTATCTTCTTCTAATTGTTTTTTGATTAATTCTATAACTTCATCTTCTATTAAAGTATCTAAACCTTCTAATATATAGTCCCACCTACCATATTCAGGTATTTTAGGTAAGATTAATAAAGCCATTTCTTTTTCACTTTCACATAAATATCTGAAAAGTGTTTGAAATAACAACCTTTCACCTTTACCACTTCTTATATCTAATAAATACATCAAATTAGCAAGAGCTAAAGTTTTATCTTCTGCAATTGCTTTTTTAAATTTTTCTATTATATCGTAAGTATCATTATATCTAGATATCCCTGCAAATATATCTAAATTTGCATCATAAGTAGTTCCATAATATCTTCCACCTTTTGTATTTTCGATTGTAGAATTTTGTTTTAAACTATCTAAATAACTCATTTTAGCTCTCACTCCTTTTTTTAAATTTAAACGAGCCACATTACTAATTGTATAGTCAATTAGTTTACTTTTAATAATACCACAAAATTCTTTGCTGTAAGTGGCTCTAAAACAAGACACAATATTGTATATAATTTCTGTATACCTTAAACTTTAGTTATACTATACTAACTAAAACCACGCATTTTATAATATATTTTAATTTACTGTTTATTTGCTGTTCGTGTCTATGTTTTGCATTTTATCACAATGTGTCATTTGTGTCAATAAGTTTTTTGATTTTTTTACAAAAATTTTCTAAAATATATTATAATAAATTTAAGGATGTGATTTTATTGGAAAAATCGATTAAATATTTAAATAAAACTGTAACTGTAAAAATGGATAGACCTTTGGGTTCAAAACACCCAGACTGGGATTTAATTTATGAAGTAAATTATGGTTTTATACCAAATACAATTAGTGGTGATGGTGAAGAATTAGATTGTTATGTTTTAGGTGTTGACAAGCCTTTAGATAGTTTTACAGGGAAGTGTATTGCAATAATACACAGAACAAACGATAATGATGATAAATTAATAATAGTTCCAGATGGTATGAATTTTACAGATGAAGAGATACGAAATCTAACTAATTTCCAAGAGAAATATTTTGAAAGTATAATTATAAGATAAATTTTATTTAGACTTTTTTATTTGTCTTTTGTATTATTGATATAGGAGTAATTTATGGAAGAAGATAAAAAATTATATAATCAATTTTTAAATGGAAATGAAGAATCTTTCCAAAAACTAATAACTAAATATGAAAAAAATCTTATTTATTTTATAACTAGATATGTTAAAAATTTAGATATTGCTTATGATATATACCAAGATACAATAATGTATATATTAGAACATAAAGAAAAGTATAATGATAACTATTCTTTCAAAACATATCTATATCTAATAGCTAAATCTCGCGCTATTAATTATATAAATAGTAAGAATAAAGACCTTCCACTTGAAAATCTAGAAAACACATTAAAAGAAGAAAAGTTATTAGAAGATATAGTCTTTTCTAAAGAAAGACAACAAAAAATCGAAAAGGTAATTAAAAAGCTAAAAAAAGAATATCAGCTAGTTATTTATTTGACGAAAATAGAAGGTTTATCATATAAAGAAACTGGTCTTATTATGGATAAAACTGAGAAACAAATAAAAAATTTGGTTTTTAACGCTACTAAGAAATTAAAGAAATTATTGGTACAAGAAAGAATTATTGAAATAAAAAACAACAAGTTTATACGTTTACTTTTATGGTTTATAGTTCTTACATTTGTAATTTCTTCTCTTACATATGCTGGGTTTGTTATATATAAAAAATATCAAGCAAGCTTAGTTCCAACATATACAGAAGAATTTAATAATAGCCAAAAGAACAATATGTAGGTTTGTACTTTTAATTTGGCTTGGAACGAATTTATGGATGAAAGATTTGGCGGAGAAGTAAGTTTTAGAGATGAAACACCTTCAATTGTAAATTCTTTAAATAAAAAAGATTTTACAAAAGAACAATTGTCTAATGATAGTTATTATATAAAAGTAGATGTTACAAGACCAGAATTAAAAGAAATCATTAAAAATGATATTAAAAATAAATTTAATATAGATGAGTCTTCTACTTTAGATAAAATTAATTTCGATATACCAAATAGTTACACAATTTATAGTTTTCTATATAAAAAATTTGAGTTTAAAACACCTTTTGATGTTTTAGATGATGATAAGTTTTCAAATTCAGAAGAAAAAGTAAAATATTTTGGAATTACTGCTTCTTCTTCCGAAAGTTTAAGAGAACAAGTAGAAGTTATTTTCTATAATGACCAAAATAATTTTGCTATTAAATTAAATACAAAAAATAATGAAGATATCATACTTGCAAGAATAGATAGTACAAATTCTTTTGATGAGACCTACAATACTATAGTTGAAAATTCTAAATATGAAAAAAACAAAAGTTTCAATAACGAAGATACTTTAAAAATTCCTAATTTAATAGTAGATACCGAAATTAGTTATGATGAATTATGTAATAGAGAATTAGCAAATAATAAAAATAATATTTCTTATATAAAATCTGCAATTCAACAAATAAATTTTTCTTTAAATAACGAGGGTGGTGAAGTTATAAGTAGAGGTATTATTCAAGATATTACAAAAGCAAATTCTATTAAAAGAGACTTTAATTTTACTGATAGTTTTTATTTATTTTTAAAAGAATCTGATAAAGAAAAGCCATATCTTATGTTAAAAATAGATAATACAGATTTAATGGAAATTTCTAATTAAAGGAGATGATTTTTTTGAAAAAATTTATAATTATTTTTATTAGTATTTTAATTTTTATAACTATTGCTAGCATTATTTTTTATTTCTTTATTTTTACAGATGACAATACAAATTCTAATACTAATTTAATAAATAATGTATCTATTAAAAATGATGCTTATGATATCTCTTTAGAAAATTTGCCTTTAGAATTTTCTATAGAAGATGCAATAAATAGTAATTATTTTGTATGTGGTTATGAGAAAAATTATAATGAAGATAAACTAAACACTTTCATTTCTAATATTGAAAATAGAACTCCTTCTAGCCTTCGTATTGCTTTTTCTACTCCGGAAGGTGATGTTGTTTTAAAAGAACTTGTTTTAGAAAATGATAATATTATTTTTAGAGAAGATAACAGAAGAGATGAATTTTCAAGTAAAGAAGATAGAATTATTAAAGAAAGTTCTTTTCCTGTTTCTGATTATAGAATAGTAGAAGATTTTTTAGGTGAGACAAAATATATTTATCTTGAAAACAGAAATAAAGATTTTAATAGCAGAGTTTTTATTTGTTCTTGCTTTAATACTTTAGAATATAACCATAACTTCCAATTAATATTTAAAGGAAGACGAGATATGGGAATAAATACAATTATAGAAAAAGGTACATATTTAGATTATAATGTATATTCTTTTGCAGGTGATGTTTTTGTTAAAATTGATAATGTAGAAATTTCTTTAAAAGATGCTATTATTAATAAACAAATAGATCCACAAGATATCGTAAATAATTGTACTTTAGATGTTAAAGAAAATAAAAATAATGTTGTTTTTAACGAAGCAAATGACGGCGGTACTAGAAAATATAGATACGATTTAGCAAACCAAGAACCTTATTCTATTATTAAATGTCATACTTTAGATGGTAACAGAGATTTATACATTGGTGTTCCTAATATGGAATTTGATGGTTCTACTGTAGATTGGTTATATTATAATTAAGTTAAAACTAAGAGTTCAAAATGAACTTTTAGTTTTCTAGAAATTCCATAATCCTAGTTTTCCTTTTGCTTCTATTAATTTATCAAATTTTTCTATTACTTTAACTTTCCAAGCAAATTGTTCATTAAAAATGCTTTTACTGTAAACTTCTTTATTTTCTTTTCGCCTTTCATCAAAAAAATCTTTTGTTGTCTTTATACAATCTAATAATTCTACTTTGCCTATTATTTTTCCAAGTGGCATATTGCTCAAATATTTCCCTAACCTTTTATAAGCCTCTTTATCTATAGATTTCCCTGCGTGAATTAAAAGTTCTCCTCTATAATTGGTTTTCCAACTTCTAAACTCATATTCCTTATATCCTTCAATTATCAAACTTGCCCAAGGTTGTTTAATTGTTAAAACTTTCATTATTTTCTCCAGTTCTTTTTTATTTTACACCTGTGAAAAAAGCACATAATGTGCTTTTAATTTTGAGACAAAAAAGCCCCGTCCCCATTTTTCTCATTTTCTCTATCTTCTTGCTCTAATTTTTCTAGCTCTTCTAATTCTTGTTTGTGTTCTATTTCCTCTTCGTCAACTTTTTCAACCTTGTTGTCTTTTATAATAGTAATATCACTCATAGGATATTTTTTAGAAACAAAATTGTCTCCGTCTTTTACTTTAACTCTAAGAATTTCTCTTAAAGTTTCTATATATTCTACCTCACCTTCACCGTCTGGCGTTTTTACTGTTGCACCTATACTTGGAAGTTTTTTTAATTTTTCTTCATAAACTTCATTTTCATATTTTAAACAACACATAAGCCTACCACAATTTCCAGATATTTTACTTGGGTTAAGTGATAAGTTTTGTTCTTTTGCCATCTTTATTGAAACTGCCTCAAAATCTCTTAAGAAAGAGCAACAACAAAGTTCTCTACCACATACACCATTTCCACCGATTCTTTTTACTTCATCTCTTACACCTATTTGTCTAAGTTCTATTCTAGTTTTATATATTGCTGCTAAGTCTTTTACTAAATCTCTAAAATCAATTCTACCATCTGCTGTGAAATAAAATAATATTTTGCTATTATCAAATTTATACTCAACATCTGTTAAAGTCATTTTTAGACCGTGTTCTTTTATTTTCTTTTGACATATATCAAATGCTTCTTTTTCTTTTCTTCTACACTCTTCAAAATGTTTGTGGTCTCTTACATTTGCAATTCTAATAACTCTTTTTAATGGTTCAAGTATTTTTTCATCTTCAATAAAACGATTTGGTATTACTACTTCTCCATATTCTTCTCCTTGTGCTGTTTCTACAATTACTTTAACTCCTTTTTTTACTTTTAAATTTTTAGGGTTAAAGAAATATATTTTGCCTAATTTTTTAAATCTAACTCCAATTATATTTTTCAAACTACTTCCTCCCAAATATTAAATAACATATTATCTATACTCATATCATAATTTGCATTTTGATTAATTCTTCTTTTAGTGTTTTCCACAATTTTTATACATCTTGTGTATTTTACATTTTCTTTTGCTTTTCTTAAAAAGATTATATTAATATAATCTAAAATATCTAATATTTCATCTTTTGAAGTATATAAAATATCTAATTTTTTAATTAAATCTATTAAATCTTCTTTTTCTATATTATCAATTGCTTCTTCTATATTTTTATAGATTTCTTGTTTATCTTTTAATTCAATTGCTTTTCCAATACTTCCTTGGAAAACTTCTAACATATTTTTACTTACTTCTATATTATAATTTTTTTCTAAATAATTTTTTATATCAAAATCAGATACCTGATTAAAATGTAATATCATACATCTTGATTTTATAGTAGGCAAAAATGCATTTTCATTTTCTCCTATTAATATTATTGTAACAAACTCTGGTGGTTCTTCTAGTGTTTTTAAGAGTGCATTTTGTGCTTCTTTTGTCATAAGGTCTGCATTATCTATAATATATACTTTTTTGTTAGAAATGATTGGCTTTTCCTGTACTCCTATTTGCATATTTCTTATTTGGTCTATTTTTAAAGTATTTCCTTCTGGTTCTATTACAGAAAAGTCCGGGTTATTACCACCTTCAAATTCTAAGCAAGATTTACAATTATTACAGTACTTATTATCTTCATTTAGGCACAATATTCCTTTTGCTAATTCTTTTGCTATCATTTTTTTGCCAATTCCTGATTGCCCAAGAAATAGATAGCTATGTGATATTTTATTATTCTTAATTCCTTCTTCTAATGATTTTTTTATCTTATCATTTCCTAGAATATCTTGAAACATAATTTTTCCTCTATTCTACTTTTCCCCATTTATCTAATGGCCATATTCTTAATGCTACTTTACTTTCTATTTTTTCTAATGGAATACAACCAAATGCTCTACAGTCTGTACTATGATTTCTATTATCCCCCATTGCAAACACACAATTTTCTGGTACTATAAAATCATCAAAACCTGGTCCTATTACATCTGTTATTACTCCTGGTTGTAAATAAGGCTCATCTAATTGTTCTCCATTTATAAATACTTTTCCTTCTTTTATTTCTATATGTTCTCCTGGTAAACCTATTACTCTTTTTATATAACTTCTTTTACCAATTTCTAAGAAATTCTTAACAAACCAATCAAAACCTTTTCTTTCTTCATACTTAGCTACCGGATTTAATTGATCTATTTCTGATTCTGAATATCCTGTTACTGCTGGTTCTTCAAAAGTTATTATATCTCCTCTTTCTGGTAATGTTTTTGTTGTTCTTCCCCATCTATTTAACCAAAGTCTTTGGTTTTGTTCTAATGTTGGATACATAGAACTCATCTGTACTATCGTTGGTGTTCCTATAAAATAACGAAATAACATTGCAAGCACAAGTGCTATTATAATACAATATCCCCACTCTAATACTTCTTTAACTTTTGAATTCAACTTTATCTCTCCTTTGTATTTACTTTTATTTTTGACTATTTAATTATACACAAATTTTATATTTTTTTCAAGCATTATTCAGCTTTTGTAGGAATTCTAATTACAACTTCTGTACCTTGTCCTACTACACTTTTTATATCTATACTTCCACCATTTTTATCTAATATTTCTTTTGCAATTGAAAGTCCAAGTCCTGTTCCTCCCATTTCTCTTGTACGTGCTTTATCTACTCTATAAAATCTTTCAAAAATTCTTCCTAAGTCTTCTTCTGGAATTCCTATTCCATTATCAAATACTTTTATATATGCATCATTATATACAAACCCTACATATATTTTTATTTCTCCGCCGTCAGGAGTATATTTTATACTATTTGATAATATATTCAGAACAACTCTTTCTATATCATACTTATCTGCATAAACTGGTGGTACATCTGCTGTTACAAAACAATTTACTTTATGATTTTTCTTTTTTATCTCTATTGCTAATTTATCTTGGCATTTTTTTACTAAATCACCTAAATCAAATGTTTCTTTATTGGCAGATTTATTATTATTATCATATCTAGAAAGTGTAAGTAAATCTGTTACTAATCTTGCCATCCTTCTTGCTTCTGTTGCTATTACATTTAAGAATTTATTTTCTGTTTCTTTATCATATTCACCTTCAAGTAAAGTATCTGCATAACCCATTATTGATGTAATAGGTGTTTTTAATTCATGTGATACATCTGCTACCAATTCTTTTTGCATATTATCTAATTTTACGTGTTCTGTAATATCTTGTATAACTGCTATCACACCGTCTGGTCTTTCTGTATCATTTTTAAATGGTGCAAAAAATACATTTACATATCTATCATCTACTTTTATTCTTTGTTCTGTTGATGTCCAATTTTCAAGATATATTATTTTTTCCATATTTATATTTACATCATATTTTTTAAATATATCGTCAAATGTATTATCTTCTGGTCTTATACTTAAAAACTTCTTAGCTGCTGGGTTTATTAAAATAATTTCTCCTTGTCTATTAAATGCAATAATACCATCTGTCATATGTAAAAGTATTGTTTCTATTTGGTTTTTTTGTGTTGATACTTCGCTTAATTTTTCTTTAAGTTCTGTAGTCATAAGCCCTAATACATTTTCTAAGTTTCCCATATCTGTTTTTTTCTTTGTTTTTACTTTTTTAGTTCCATCTTTATCTTCTTCTGCTATTTTTTCTGCACTTTTTATTAATTTATTAATTGGATAAATTACAAACTTAGATAAGAAAATAAATATTAAAACACCAATTAATGCAAATACTGCTGTAAATATTATTAATGTCATAAATGTATTTTCTCTAATATTTGCAATTATATTAGTAACTTGTCCTAAATTTTGCAGAGTTCCATTTTCAATTCCAGTGTCCAACCTGTTTAAAGAATACATATAAAAAGCTCCAAGTGCTCCTATTAAAACTATTCCAACCAAGAAAAATATTAATATTATTTTTATTTGTATGTTTTTAATCATTACTATCCCTCTATTTAACCAATTTTAAAATTTCTTCATAAATTTTTTCTTCTGCATCTTGTGTAGATATCTTTAATGCATTTTCCCCCATTTTTTCCATTACATCTTTATTTAATACAATCTCTTCTATTTGCTTATTTAATCTCTTTCCTGTTAATTCGTCATTTAATATTATTTTACTTGCTCCTACTTGTTCTAATGCTTTTGCATTATATAATTGATGATTATTACTAACATTTGGAAGTGGTACTAAAATTGAAGGTTTTCCTAGATTTGATATTTCTGTAATTGTCATTGCTCCACTTCTTGCTACAATCAAATCTGAAATATTCATTATCTCTTCCATATTATATATATATGGAAGTATTTTCATATTAGGTATATGGTTTAATTCTAAATTTTCATTTTCTAATTCTTCTTTTATAATATCATATTGTTTTGGTCCTGCTCCCCATATTATTTGGTAATCTTTATTTAATCTATTTTTTATTATTTCTAATATTGAATCATTAATTTTTTTTGCTCCTTGACTACCACCAAATACTAGAACTACCGGTTTATCTATTTCTAGATCAGCACCATAAATTATTCTATTTTTTTCTTCTTCTTTGTAATCTTTTTTCTTTATCTTTACAGGTGTTCCTGTAAAAATTACATTTTTACAATTAGGTATTCTAGATATTGCATCTTTAAAAGAAACAAGTATTGTATCTGTTTTTTTTGCAAGCATTTTAACTGCTTTACCTGGGAAAGCATTACTTTCGTGTAATAGTGTTGGTATTTTTAAATTATGTCCTGCTGTTATTGTTGCTCCACAAATGTAACCTCCTGTTCCTATTACTATATCTGGTTTGAATTCTTTTATTATTTTTTTTGCTTCTCCAAACCCTTTTAGAGTTTTTAACATCTTCTTTAAATTATCTATAGAAATTTCTTTACTTAAACCATATGCATCTATTGTTTTTAATTTATATCCTGCACGTGGTACTAAATCGTTCTCTAACCCTCTTGTTGTTCCTATAAACATAATCTCAGAGTCTTTTTGTTCTTTTTTTATTTTATTTGCTATAGCAAGACCTGGGTTTATATGACCTGCTGTTCCTGCTGCTGCAATTATTACTCTCATTATTTTTCCTCCAAATAATATTTTTATAATTAAGAGACACTTTTTCTTTATTTATTTTTATAAAGTGCCTCTATTTTTTATTCTTTTGCAGACGCTCTTGATATATTAAGCAATATTCCCATTTCACACAGTAATATAAATAGCGCAGTACCGCCCATAACTAAAGAACGGAAGTGGCATACCAGTTACTGGCATTGATGATGTTACAACTGCTATATTTATTATTACTTGTATTGCTACTAATGCTGTTATTCCTATTGCAAGTAAGCTTCCAAACATATCTGGTGCTTTCATTGCAATTAATATTCCTCTCCAAATTAATATTGCAAATAATATTATTACAACTGCACAGCCAATAAAACCTAATTCTTCTCCTAAAATTGAAAATATAAAATCATTGTGTGGTTCTGGTATATATAGATATTTTTGTTTACTCTCTCCTAGTCCTGCACCAAAAAGGCCTCCTGAACCAATTGCATATAAACTTTGTATTACTTGCCACCCCGTGTCTGAAGCATCTTTCCAAGGGTCTAAAAATGTTACAACTCTTTGTAATCTATATGGGGAAGTTATTACTAATGCAATTATTGCAGGTATTCCAATTGCTCCTCCTGTTGCTAAAAAGTGCCAAAACTTACATCCTGCCATTATCATCATAATTGAACAAATTCCTATTATTACAATTGAAGCACTAAAATGTGGTTGTAATAATAACAAACCTATTATTGGTGCTAAAAATATCATATGTTTAATAAATCCTTTTCCATATTTGCCAAGTTCATCTCTATTTTTAACTAATATTCCTGCATAAAAAATTATCATAAGTATTTTTACAAGTTCAGATGGCTGAAATGACAATGTATCTGTAACATATATCCATCTTGTTGCACCATTTACTTCTCTACCTGCAACTAGTACTAATATAAGTAAAATAAAAGCTATAACCCAAGCATGTTTATAAAACTTTTGATAAAATCTATAATCTATTTTTGAAATAAACATCATTGCAATTATTCCAAGTATTGCAAAAAGAAGTTGTTTTGTAAAATATGAATAACTATTTCCGATCCTCTGCTAAGGCTGATGGTGAACTTGCAGAAAGTACCATTACTAAGCCTATTGATAATAATAACAAAATAGTTATTACTAATGTAAAATCTACTGGATTATTTACAAAGCTTGAAAAAGTTTTTTTCTTTTTTGCCATATAAATTTCTTCCTTCCTTAACTTTTGTTTCTCTTTAATTTTATATTATTACAAGTCCAATTATGCATAATAATAAAGTTACTAAACTAAATACTATTACAACTTTGTTTTCCTTCCAACCAGAAAGTTCAAAATGATGGTGTATTGGCGTCATTTTAAATACTCTATTTCCAGTTTTCTTAAAATATGCCACTTGTATTATTACAGATAATGTTTCTAATACTGGTACTAATGCAATTACTATTAACAATAATGGCATTTTTAAATATAAAGCCATTGCTGAAATCACTCCACCTAAAAGAAGTGAACCAGTATCTCCCATAAATACTTTAGCTGGATGTAAATTAAACATTAAAAAGCCTAAAACAGTACCTATAACAACACTTCCAAATACTGATATTTCTGGATGTCCAAATAATATTCCAATTATTGTTAAACAAGTAATTATAATTGCACTAACACTAGATGCCAAACCATCTATTCCATCTGTTAAATTAACCGCATTTGTAGTTGCTAAAATAACAATTATAGCAAATGGAATATAGATATATATAGGCATTTCTATATAATCTTTAAGTATTGGTATATATGTGTCTGTTCCAATATGCAGACCATATACTAAATATATTACATATGCTACAGATATTATTAAAAGACCTAACATTTTATAGCTTGGTTTTAGTCCTTTTGTGTTTTTTAAAACTAATTTTTTAAAATCATCTATAAAACCAATTACTCCAAAACCTATTGTTAGCATTAATATTGGAAGTAAATTATTTGCGAGCTCCCCTTGGTTTGTTGCACTTAAATATATATATGTTCCTGTAATTATTACTATCATTGCAATAATCATCATTATTCCACCCATTGTAGGTGTTCCTTGTTTTTTTAAGTGTGATTTTGGCCCATCATCTCTTTCTATTTGCCCTACTTTAAACTTTCTTAGTATCGGAATTACAATCATCCCTAATATAACTGTTACAAAAAATGATATAATTAATAGTATTGTTTCTATCTTCATTATTCTTAAACCTTTCCATTTGTAATTTCTTTTATAATTTTTCTTTCATCAAATGGTATTTTCTTACCATCTATTTCTTGATACATTTCGTGTCCTTTTCCTGCAATTACAACAATGTCTATCTTACTTGCTATTTTTATTGCTTGTTTTATTGCTTCTTTTCTATCTAATATAACTTCATATTTTCCTTTTGTTTTCTTAATTCCCTTTTCTATTTCTTTTACAATATCTTCTGGCTTTTCACTTCTTGAGTTATCTGTTGTTACAATTGTATAATCTGCTATTCTTCCTGATACCTCTCCCATAAGAGGTCTTTTTTCTTTATCTCTATCTCCTCCACAGCCAAATACACAAATTACTTTTCCTCTTGTATAGCTTTTAACCGTCTGTAAAATGTTTTCTAAACTTTCTTTAGTATGTGCATAATCTATCATTATTGGTATTTCTAATTTATTATCCACCATTTCTGACCTACCAGGTACACTTACTTTTTCTAACACTTCTTTTATAATCTCAGGAGAAATATCAAATTTTTTAGCTATGCAAATAGCAGCTAAAGCATTATATACACTAAATCTTCCTGGTATTCCTACTTTTACTCTTTCATTTCTATCTGTTAATTTTACTTTAAAGTCTGCATATGTATTTGTTACTGTTACATCTCTAGCCATTACATTTGCAAAATTATCTATTCCATATGTTGTAATATTGCTATCTGGAAATAGTTTTGGTATTTTTGAACCTTGAACATCATCTCCATTTACTACTCCCACTTTACACATTGTAAATAGTTCTAATTTTGATTGCAAATAATCTTCCATTGTTGGGTGTTCTTTTGGGCTTATATGATCCTCTAAAAAATTAGTAAATACTACTATATCAAAATTACAACCTACGACCCTTTTAAGTTTTAAACTTTGTGAAGAAACTTCCATAACAACAATTTCAACATTTTCTTTTACCATTTTGCTAAAGATTTCTTGCAATTCCAAACTCTCTGGTGTTGTTCTGTTATTTTCTTTTATTCTTTTGCCATTTATCACTGTTTCAATAGTTCCTATTAAACCTACTTTTTTCCCCGCTTTTTCTAATATTTCTTTTATCATATATGATGTTGTTGTTTTTCCTTTTGTTCCAGTTATTCCTATTAATTTAAATTTTTTAGATGGATTTTTATAATAATTGCAAGAAACTATTGCTAGAGCTTCTCTAGTATTTTTTGCCATAATAACAACTGTATCTTTTTTTACTTTAAAAGATTTTAAATCACAACCTTCTTCTATTAAAATTGCTATTGCTCCATTTTCTATTGCTTCATTAATAAATTTGTGTCCATCTTGTTCAAATCCTTTTATCGCTACAAACAAATATCCTTCTTCTACTTTCTTGGAATTACAAGCAATACCTTTTATATCAATATCCAAATCTCCTCTTGCTTTTAAACCTTCTAAGCCTAATAACAATTCTTTTAATTTCATTTTTATATCCTTTCAAAATTTACAAAGTATTGTTTTTTCCGCTTTATTATATAACTTTTACATTATTTTGTAAAGCAAAAAACTATTATTTTAAATATATTTTACTTCCTTTGTTTACCTTAATTCCTGCTTTTGGTGTTTGCTCTTTTATAAATGTACTTTCTTTATCTATTTCATTACTTTCTATTTCATATACCGCTTCTAATCCACTTTCTTTTAATATTTTTTCTGCTTCTTCTAAAGATTTTCCAAGTACGTCTGGCGTTTGTACTTCTTCTATTATTTCTGCATCTTCTCCTGTTTTATTTACTTCTAAATATGGTAACACTTCTGATAAAATCTGTCCTCCAACAGGTGCCGCAACTCCTCCGACCGTTGGTGACCACCTTCTCCGTGTTGGATTATATAATGTAACTAACAATACAACTTGTGGATCATCAATTGGAGCAACTCCTAAAAAAGAAGTTACATATTTATTTGTATTCACTCCATCTTCTGATGTTCCTGTTTTTCCACCTATTCTATATCCAGCAACTTTTGCATTTTTTCCAGTTCCTTCAGATACTACAGATTCCATCATACTAAGAACTTTTTCTGAGGTTTCTTTTGATATTACTGTTCCGTTGTTTCCTATTGGAATATCTGTTATTTCTTTTGTCTTGCTATTTATTATTTGTTTAACTACTCTGGGTTTTACACTCGTTCCTCCATTTACAACTGCTGATACGGCTGATACTAGTTGTATTGGAGTTATCTCAAATCTCTGTCCAAAACTAATTGTTGCAAGTTCTACAGGACCTACTTTATCTTCTTTTAAGAATATACTATTTGCTTCACCTGGCAAATCTATTCCTGTTATTTCTAGAAGTCTAAATTTTTCCAAATAATTATAATATGTTTCTACTCCTAATTTTTGTCCAAGTCCAATAAATACAGGATTACAAGAATTCATTAAAGCCTGCCTTAAACTCTCAGAACCGTGTGGTCTATAATATCTCCAACATTTTATTCTAACTCCTGCTACTTCTATTCCACCAGTGCAAGAAAACTCTCCTTCATTATCTGTATCTGTTATTCCTTCCTCTAAAGCTGCAGATGCTGTAATTATTTTAAATACAGAACCTGGTTCGTATGTATCTGCAATTGCTTTATTTCTCCATACTGCTTGCAGAGATGTTGTTTTATCATTTTGAGACATATTATCCCAATTTTGTTTTAATTCATCTGTATAGGCTGCAAACGGATCATTTAAATTATATGATGGATATGTTGCCATAGCTAAAATATCTCCATTTTTAGGGTTCATTATTACTATGTTTCCACCGTCTGTACACTTATTATCAATGCAAGCTTCTTCTAAATATTTTTCTACAATTGATTGTATATTTAAGTCTATTGTTAGAACTAAATCATTTCCGTCTACTGCTGAAACATAATTTTCACCTTCTTCACCGATTTCTGAACCTTTTGCATCTGTATGTCTTTTAATGCTTCCCTTTTCTCCTTTTAATTCATCATCATATTTTGCTTCTATTCCATCTAACCCTTGATTATCACTTCCACAAAAACCTATTATTTGAGATGCTAAATTTCCATTTGGATAATATCTTTTTGTATCTTCATCTATATTTATTCCTGTTAAAATATTATTTTCTTCCATCCAAACTCTTAATTCATCTGTTTTTTCTTTATCTACTTTTTTTACTATTGTTTCTATAGAACTTCTTTTATTTACTTTTTTTAATACTGTTTCATAATCTAATGAAAATATTTCAGATAATTTTTTTGCTACTTTTTCTTTATCTTCTTTTTTTATATTTCCAGGGTTTACTGTTACCGTTTCTACCGTACTACTTATAGCTAATACATTTTTTCCAGAGCTATCATATATTGTTCCTCTTTTAGGGTTTATACTTCTATCTAATGTTTGTTGTTCATATGCTAAATTTTTTAGTTCTTCTCCTTGTACACATTGTATAAAACCTAATCTTGCTATCAAAAATAGAAATATTGTGAAACAAATAAACAACATATTTCGCATTTTTTTCTTTCCATTTAGCTTCATCTCTACCATAAAAAAACCTCCTAATTAATTTTATTAGGATGTTTTTTATTTATGAATTCCAATTTTCAATAATAACTAGTTTTTAGAAATTTAACTTATATTTATTGATAGATTTTAAATTTTGTATTAAAATATAATATATAAATTTTAAAGGAGCTAGAGATGAACGATATTTTAGAAGAAACTAAATTCATTATGAAAAAATATAATATTAGAGCAAATAAATATTTAGGACAAAATTTTTTAATTGATGATAATGTTATAGAAAAAATAATTAATGGAAGTGATGTTTCTAAAAACGATTTAGTAATAGAAATTGGTCCTGGGCTAGGTACTCTTACTAAATTTTTATTAGAAAAAGCATATAAAGTTATTTGTGTTGAATTAGATAATAAAATGCTTGATATTTTAAATGATAGATTTAAATTATATAATAATTTTGAAGTAATACATAATGATATTTTAAAACTTGATTTAAAATCTTTAATTGAAAAAGAAAAACAAGATAATAATATTAAAAATATCAAAATAGTTGCAAATCTTCCTTATTACATTACTACTCCAATTATTATGAAATTATTAGAAGATGAGCTTGATTTAACTTCTATAACTGTTATGATACAAAAAGAAGTTGCTGATAGATTAATTGCAACTCCTGGTGATAAAGAAACTGGAGCTATTACTTATTCTGTTTACTTTTATGCTGATTCTAAAAGTATTTTAGAAGTTCCTAAAAATTCTTTTATACCAGAACCTAAAGTTACTTCTGAAGTTATTAAATTAAATATTAGGAAAGAACCGCCTGTAAAAGTTAAAAGCAAAAAGATTATGTTTAAAATTATTAAATGTGCTTTTTTACAAAGAAGAAAGACTTTATTAAATAGCCTTACTAATTCTAAAGTTTTTTTAAACAAAGATGAAGGAATTAAGATATTAAACAAATTAAATCTTCCAGAAGATATAAGACCTGAAAAACTTACTCTTCAAGATTTTGCTGATATTACAAATGAATTTATTGAGAGTTTTAAAACTGGAAAGCAATAATAATTTCTTTTGTGATAGATTTTAATTTTAAAAAAACTATCTTAGCTTTAATTTTTTAGCCAGATAGTTTTTATTATTATAATTCAATTTTACCTAACAAAAAGTCTATTGCACTTATCTGTTTTATTCCATTATAATTATTTGTGTCATAATCTAATGTAATTAGATATTTTTTATAATGATTAGCTATTGATTCTAGTGATTTTAATTCTCTTTGTAAAGTTTGTTCTTCTCTAACAGATAGTGCTACTTGTATATATATATATTCATCTTCTGTTTCAACTACAAAATCAACTTCTGTATCATCATTTTTTCCTATATAGACTCTATATCCTTTCCTCTTTAACTCTAAAAATATTATATTTTCTAATATATGTCCTAAATCTTTATTATTATTTCTTCCAAGCAAATATGTCCTTAGTCCTAAATCTGATAAATAATATTTTTCTTGTGTTTTTAAAAGTTGTTTTCCTTTTATATCAAATCTATTTACTTTATATAATATATAACTTTCTAGTAAGCTATTTACATATTCTTCAACTGTATGAACAGAATTTTTTCTGCCATTAGATGCTAAAGTATCACTTATCTTTTTAGTTGAAATATTTGAGCCAATACTATCAAATAAAAATCTACATATACTCTCAAGCATCATAATATCATTTACTTTTCTTCTATTTATAACATCTTTTATAATTACTGTATTATAAATACTATCTAAATAATCTAACTTTTCTTTAGAACTTTCTAAATTTATAAGATATGGAAAACCTCCATACATACTATATTCATTATATTTTTTTAGTTCGTTTTCTTCACCATAATAACTTACGTATTCTTTAAAAGACAATGGCAATATATGTATTTGGATATATCTTCCAGTTAAATATGTTGCAAGCTCTCCTGACAACATATGTGAATTTGAACCTGTTATATATATGTCTAAATAATTTCTAAGTAGCAAACTATCTATACATTTTTGAAATTCATTTACATTTTGTATTTCATCTAAAAAAACATAGTTCATAGATTTTTTATCCGCTTTTTCTATAATATAGTTATGTAATTTTTGAAAATCTAACAACTCTCTATTATCATTATCTTCAAAATTAATTGATATGATATTTTTTTCAAGTACTCCATCATCAATTAATTCTTTTTTAAATTCATTTAAAATAGTTGACTTGCCTGAACGCCTTATACCTGTTATTACTTTTATTATTTGTTTATCTTTATATTTTCTTAATTTATTCATATATTCTTCACGATATATTATTTTTTCTTTCATTTTCATCACCTAATTATATATTAACTTATTTTTTATATTTTGTCAAGTTTTTTGCTGATTAAAGCAAAAACTTCTAATTTTGTCTGTTTTTTTGCTGAATTTTTAATTATCAAATTCATTATGGTATATTTTTGAAAACATACTACTCCATCATTTATTGCTCTTATCCAATTTGGTCTATTAAAATTCCAGTATAACAATCACTATATATATCTATTAAAAACCAGTTAGGATGTTTTAAATATATTTGTTAAAATCTTTTGATTTTTTTATCATCATCTCTTGATAATCTTAAGTACATTTCATACTTTATAAGTTTTATTTTCAATTATACTTGCTTCCATATCCGTAATTATATGTCAAAACATATAATTTATTACTTCAAAAAAAGATATGTTATAACCAACTATATATTTAAAAATTTTATAGTTATAACTAAAGCAATAAGAGTGATTCCTTCTTTTTTATTAATTAATTTTCCCATAATATTCATCCTTCTTTCTCTTTTGAATTTTTAAAAAGATAACTGTATTTCAGTTAAAATGTCTATAGAAAAATTAAAAATTTTAATGAGGTGATACTAATGGATAAATTTATTATGAAAAAATCTTCAGATGCAAACATATATAAATCAATTAGATTTCCAACTGAAATAAATGACCAAATTAATGCAATTGTAAATGAAGCAAATAAAGGAAAAGCCAGAAAAGAATACAGTTTTAATGGTTTTGTTATATCTGCTTGTGAATTTGCTCTAAAACATATGTAAAAATTTAAAAAATCTCTTCAAAAACACTTTATTTTATGTTATAATAAAATAGAGTTATTTTGAAAGGAGAAACTATGAATCAGATATTAGTAACAGAGAAACTATATATCACACCAGAATTAAAGAAAAAAAAGAAAGCATATAAGTTTTACTTTTTTTTATCTGTTTTTTTAGTATGTATTTTAGTATCTTTTTACATATATGCTGAAGTAGATAGAAATAAAAGCGAAGAAGCCTCTCAAGCAATACTTGATGAATTTAATCAAAATATTGACAACTCCCTTGCAGATAGCAATGTTTTAGTTGCAATATTAAATGATACAGAAGATACATCTTCTGAAAATAATTCTCCTACAGAAACTCCTTCAAATACATCTAGTAACAAAAATAATAAATTTAGTACAAATAAAGTAGAAACAACAAGCGATGGTTTTAGATATATAACAATTGGAAGTATAAATATTCCAAAAATTAATGTTAGCTATCCAATATTAGACGGTGAAACAGACTCAGTTGCAGAAACAGAAGCTTTACTAAAAATATCACCTACTAAGTTCTGGGGTGTAGACCCAAATGAAATTGGTAACTTCTCTTTAGTAGGTCATAATTATAGAAACTCAAAATTTTTTAGTAAAGTACCAACTTTAGAAAATGGAGATAAAATAGAAATCACTGATAACACCGGTAGAACACTTACATATACTGTATTTGATAAATATGAAGTAGTTCCAAGCGATACAAGCTGTACAGCACCAAACACTAATGGAACAAGAGATCTTACATTAATTACTTGTACAAATGATAGCCAGTTAAGAGTAATTGTAAAAGCTAGAGCAAATTAGAAAAAAGTAAATATAAATATTTCTCTCATATAAATTTTATATGAGAGACTTTTTTTACTTTTCAAAGAATAAATAAAACCAATTGACAAAAGAACAAAAGTTTGATAATATATAACAAATATATTGAGGTGAATTTAAAAATGAGTAATAAAGATTTATATATAAGAAGTAGTTCTGCAGAATTTCTGATATTTGAACAACAAAAAAAGGAGAAAGGAATTGAAGTTCGTTTTGAAAATGGAGATTTATGGCTAACTCAAAAAGCATTAGGAGAATTATATAGTACATCAAAGCAAGATATAAGTTATCATTTAAATAATATTTTTAAGGAACTAGAATTAGAACAAAATTCAGTTGTCAAAAATTATTTGACAACTGCTTCGGACGGAAAAAAATATAAAACCAATTATTATAATTTAGATGCCGTAATTTCTGTTGGTTATAGAGTAAATACAGACAGAGCTATTCAGTTTAGAAGGTGGGCAACAAATGTATTAAAGGAATTTTCTAAAAAAGGATATATTATAGACAAAAAAAGAATGGAAAATGGAACATTTTTTGATGAAGATTATTTCGACTCTCTACTTGCAGAAATTAGAGAAATAAGATTATCAGAAAGAAGATTTTACCAAAAAATAACAGATATATATGCAACTTCTATTGATTATGATAGTAAATCTCCAACAACAATTAAATTTTTCAAAAAAGTACAAAATAAGATGCACTATGCAGTAACTCATCAAACAGCAGCAGAGATAATTTATAATAGAGCTGACCATACAAAAGAACATATGAACTTAACTAGTTGGAAAAACTCTCCAAATGGAAAAATATTAGAAACAGATGTAGTTATTGCTAAAAATTATTTTAAAAAAGAAGAACTAGAACAATTAGAACTTATTGTTTCAGCCTTCTTAGATTTAGCAGAAGCAAGAGCAAAAAGAAATATACCAATGACAATGGAAGATTGGGCAAACAGAATAGATAAATACTTATTATCAGATGATAGAGATATATTAAAAGATGCTGGTAAAATATCTAGTGAAATTGCAAAAGAAAAAGCTTTAACAGAATTTAAAAAGTACAGAATTGTACAAGATAAATTATACAAATCTGATTTTGATAAATTAATAGAAAATAGCAAGTTTTAATAAATTAAAGTAACAAAAAAATAATTCTTTCATAATATATAGAAAATATAATTATGGAGGAATTCTTTATGGCAAAAATAATTGTTTTTAATAATGATACTGACCGTATGGAATCATATTATAGAGGAGAATCTGAACCAATGCCATATAACACAAATGGTACATTACGTGTTAGAGAATTTAGAGGTTCTAGCAAAAGTAATATATTGTGGACAACAAAAAGATGTATGCAAAGTTGGAATAGCCAAAGATATATTTTTGGTGGTCCAATTCCTGTAGGTTTTGCTTTTAAAAGACCATATGAAGGTGGACACGGAAATTTAAGCCAACACTATGCCGGTGTTGCTTTTGACGTTGGTCAAACGCTATCCTCAAGTAGAAGAACTGCATTGTGGAATTCAGCAAATAACTCTGGTGTATGGTCATATGTAGAACCAATTTCACTAACACCAACTTGGGTACATTTTGATAAAAGGTTTCGGAAAACCAGCTTGTTCTTCTGGTGGATATCCTACAATTAGACGAGGAAGTATTAGTAATTATGTGCTAATTGCACAAGATGATTTAAACACTTTAGGATATAGAACAAATGGTTTAGACGGAATATTTGGTTCTGGTACACAAAATGCTGTAATTAGTTACCAACGTTCTAGAGGTCTTACAGCAGATGGTATTGTTGGTTGTAACACTTGGCGTTCTTTACAAGAAGATGTGGTAGGAACTGGACCAACATCTACTACAATAAATTAAAAAATATTGCTGTTGAAATATGAACAGCAATATTTTTCTTATTTTATTAAGTTTACAACTTCTTCTATAACATCTTGTGGTGTTGACGCCCCTGCCATTACTCCAACTTTACTAAAAGCATTTATCAAATTTAAGTCTAACTCCTTTGGAGACTCTATACATACACAATTTTTACAATATGTATTTCCTATTTCATATAATTTTTTAGTATTAGAACTATTTTTTCCACCAATTATAATCATATAATCTACTTTTTTTGCAATATCTTCTGTTTCTTTTTGCCTTAATTCTGTGGCATAGCAAATTGTATTTTTTATAACTAATTTAATTTTTTTATCAGTATTTTTTTCAAGCTCTTCTTTTAATAAACATTCTATTTCTTTGAATTTCTCTACACTATATGTTGTCTGTAAAATCACTAACAATTTATTAATACCACTTTTATAAAAGTTTTCAATTGCATTTTCTACATCCTCTTTTTCTTCTATAACAGAAACGTTATCACCACAAAAACTCAGTGTTCCTATATTTTCTGGATGATTTTTACTTCCGATTAAGAAAATATAATATCCTTTTTTTCTATGTTCATCAGCAATCTTATGGATTTTTAACACATTTGGACAAGTAAAATCTCTAATATTTATTTTCATCTTTTTTGCTATTTTATAAACATTTCTTTCTACTCCATGTGCTCTTATTATAGCTTTTTCTTTTGCTTCTTTTATATTTTCTATAAATTCCATACCTTGATTTTTTAAATTATCTACTACTTGTTTATTATGTACAATTTCTCCCAAGCAAAAAACAGTTTTTCCTTTTGATTTTTTTAATTCTTCCTTTGCACCTTCAACTGCTCTTCTTACACCGTAACAAAATCCTGCACTTTTCCCTAATATTACTTCCATATATAATCACCTAAAACTTATTTCTTTCTATCTTCTACCATTTTAATAATTTCTTCTTTTAGTACTTCTACTATTTTCTCTTGTGGTACTTTTTTAATTATTTCACCTTTTTTAAAGATTAACCCCTCTTTTACTCCACCTGCTATTCCTATATCAGCTTCTCTTGCTTCTCCAGGTCCATTTACACTACACCCCATTACTGCAACAGTTATATCATCTTCAATTTTTTGTAAAAATTCTTCTACTTCTTTTGCAATTGGAATTAAATCAATTCTTGTTCTTCCACAAGTAGGGCAAGCAACTAATGTTGGTGATTTTTTATATAAATTACAATCTTTTAAAATTTCTTTTGCAACTTTTATTTCTTTTACTGGATCGTCTGACAAAGAAACTCTTAAAGTGTCTCCTATCCCATTTCTTAACATATAACCAAGACCAATGCTAGACTTAATAGTCCCACTAAATTCAGTTCCACTTTCTGTTATGCCTAAATGAAGTGGACAATCAAATTCCTTTGATGCTTCTTCATAGCTTTCTATACATAAATCTAAATTACTTGCCTTTAATGATAATATATAATCTTTAAAATCTAATTCTTCCAATATATCTATATGCCTTTTAGCACTTTCTACCATTGCTTTTGCTGTTGGTTTACCATATTTTTCTAATAAATCTTTTTCTAAAGAACCGAGCATTTACTCCTATTCTTATTGGAATATGATATTCTTTACATTTATCTACAACTGCTTTCACTCTTTCTTTAGCTCCAATATTTCCTGGATTTATTCTTATTTTATCTACGCCAGATTTTATTGCTTCTAATGCTAGTTTATAATCATAATGTATATCTGCAACTATTGGTATATGTATTTTTTCTTTAATATTTTTTATTGCTTTAGCATCTTCTAAATCTAAACAAGCAACTCTTATAATTTCACAACCTGCTTCTTCTAATTCTAATACTTGTTTTACCGTGCTTTCTACATCTTTTGTTTTTGTATTACACATTGATTGTATGACAACTTTATTTTGTCCACCTATTCTAACGTTTCCAACCATTACTTTCCTTGTTTTTGTTCTTTCCATATTCTATTCCTTTTCTTAATTATTTTATTTTCTTTATTTAATCACATATTTTGTTTTTTATCAAGAAAAAAGAACATATTTGTCAAACACAAAACAAATATGCTCATAATTTTTAATTTTCTGCTATATAATATCCAACACTTCTTTTTGTAATCAATATCTTTGGAGCTGATGTATCTTTTTCGATTTTCTCTCTAATTCTTCTTACTGTGACATCTACTGTTCTTATGTCTCCATAATATTCATAACCCCAAACTTTTTCAAGCAAAGTTTCTCTTGTCACTACTTGTTCTGGTTGAGATGCCAAGAATTTTAACACTTCAAATTCTCTTAAAGTTAAATCTACAATTTCACCTCTTACTTTTACTTCAAATTTATCCAAATCTAATTCTAATTCTCCAACAACAATTTTCTTACTTTCTTTTTGTTGTTTTTGAATTCCATTTCTATTCTTAACTTCCTGTCCATTATTTAATGTAACATCTACTTTTCTTAAATTTGCCTTTACTCTTGCAACTAATTCTCTTACACTAAATGGTTTTGTAATATAATCATCTGCACCAAGTTCTAGTCCTACAATTTTATCTACTTCATTATCTTTTGCTGTAAGCATTAAAATTGGCACATTAAAAGAGTTTTTAATTCTTTTACAAACTGACAATCCATCTAATTTTGGAAGCATTACATCTAATAGAATTAAGTCTGGTTTTTTCTCTAAAGCTATATCAACAGCAGTAATACCATCACTTGCTTCTATTGTTTTGTATCCTTCCTTCTCTAAATTATAAACCAAAATATCCCTTATAGGTGCTTCATCATCAACTATTAAAATAGTCTTAGCATCATTTAAAAATTCTTCATCCACAAAAATTCCGCCTTTCTTAACTTAGCTTTATTTTTATAGTATATTTATATCATAAAACTTTAGGTAATACAAGTTTTTTATTAAATTCTTTTTAATAAATTATTCCACCGCCTAAAACAATCCCTTCTTCATCATAAAATACAACAGACTGTCCTTTTGTAATTGCTCTTTGTGGTTCATAAAATTCTACTTCAGCTACATTATTTATAATCTTTACTTTTGCTTTTGCCTCTCTTGCTCTATAACGAATTTTAACAAAAGCATCAAATTCTTCTCCTACTTCTACTTGAAAATTTAAATCTTTTGCAATTAATTTTTTACTATATAAATCTTCTTCTTTTCCAACAATTACTTCATTATTCTTGTAATCTAAATCTATAACATATAATGGGTATTTATAGGAAACACCAAGACCTTTTCTTTGTCCTATTGTATAATTTATAATTCCATTATGCTTTCCTAAAATTTCACCTGTCCTTAATTTTATATTTCCTTTTTTAGGTTTTTCTTTTAAATTTTCTAATAAAAATTTTTGATAATCATTATCCTCAATAAAGCATATCTCTTGGCTATCCTTCTTCTTTGCAACTTCTAAATTATTTTCTAAAGCTATTTTTCTTATTTCTTCTTTATTTTTATAATTCTCTAAAGGAAATATTATATTTTCTAATTCTTGCTTTGGAATACCATATAAAAAGTAAGTCTGGTCTTTTTTCTCTTCTTTTGATTTTCTTAAAACATACTGATTATATTTATTTGAAAATTCTATTTTAGCATAATGACCTGTTGCTATATACTTACACCCTAATTCTTTTGCTTTCTCATAAAATAAGCCGAATTTCATTTTTTTATTGCATTCTACACAAGGGTTTGGAGTTCTTGCGATTTTATATTCTTCTATAAATTTATTTATAACATAACAATTAAATTCTTTTCTAAAATCAAATGTATAATGTGGTATTTTTAAAATATCACATAATTTCTTTACATCATTAATTGTTTCTTCTTCTTTTCCATTTAAAATCATAGTACACCCTATAACTTCATAACCTTTTTCTTTTAAAATTATAGCTGATACTGTACTATCTACTCCTCCACTCATACCTAATAAAACTTTTTCCATATAAAACTCCTTAATCGCCTATTGGTGCGAAATGATCTGTTACTATTTCTCTATCACTTGTAAAATCTTTTACTTCCATATCTAATAAATTTTTATACTCTTCATGTTTTTCTTCATTTATATTTTTATCACTATTTTTAAAACCTACTAATATTAGATTTTGACTTGAACTGTCTTCTACATCTCTAACCTTAAATAATTTTACTTCAGGAAATACTGCTTTATATGTAGCATATTCATATTTTATAAAATCCTCGTCTTTCCCTTCTAAGCTAGATATTACATTTGTAATTACAACACCATTATCATTTAATGCATTTTTTACTTTGTTTAATGCTTCATATGTTGTAAGCTCAAAAGGTGCATTTAAACCTTTAAATGCATCTATTAAAATTGTATCATATTTATTTTTGGTGTTATTTAAAAAACTTCTTCCATCTTGATGGTATATATTAAGTCTTTCATTTTCTACATTTAAACCAAATTCTTCTATTGCAAGTTCTGTCATCTTTTCGTCTATTTCTGCTACATCTATAGTTTTATCTTGGTATTTATTTAAATAATATGTAGGATATGTATATGCTGCTCCACCTATCATTAATGTAGATTTTGCATCTTTATTATAATAATCAAATAGATCATAATAATATAAATATGCAGCACCCATTTCATTAGTTTCTTTATTTATATATGATTCAAGCCCTGTATCTACTTGCATTGTCTTATAATTAATGTCTCCTGTAGATACATTTTTTATCCATATTCTACTATATTCAGAGTCTACATCTTGAATTATGTCTGGGTTATTATTTTCAAAAATAACTTTTCCATAATAATTAAGTCCTACTAATGAAATCAAGTAAATAACCATACAAATACTGTATTTTACATTTTTACTTTCAAACATTATAAATGACAATAAAAATAAAATTAGTGTTATTATGAGTATAATTGCTCTAACTCCTAAATTTGGAATTAACAAAAAACCAGAGACAAATGTTCCTACAATACTTCCTATTGTTGATAATGATGATATTTTACCTGATGTTTTTCCTATTTCTTCGTGTTTTTTATCTTCTAACTTTACAGCAAATGGAGATACCATCGCTAATATAAAACTTGGTATTCCAAATACTATTGTAGAACATATTATTGCCACAAGAACCAACTCATTTGTTATACTTGATAAAGGTTTTACAAGTAATGTTTCTAATATTGGTATTATGCTTGTAAAAAATGCTCCAACTAATAAAAATAATGATAATAAGTTTTTATCTTCTTTCTTATCTACTATTTTTCCACCAAGCCAATACCCTATACTCATACTTGTTAACATTATCCCAATTATGGTTGTCCAAATTAAATTCGAACTTCCAACATATGGAGAAAGTATTCTTGCTGCAACTAATTCTAACGCCATACCTAATGCTCCACATAAAAACACTGTTATTTTCATAATATATTTTTTCATAAGATTATTCCTTTTTTATATATTTTATTTTACATTTTCTATTTTTCCTCTAAATCTAATTTTATATGAACATCTTTTAATTGTTCCTCTGACACAACAGAAGGTGCTTGCATAAGTAAGTCTTTTGCTCTTTTATTTTTAGGAAATGCTATTACTTCTCTTATATTATTTGAATTTGCAATAAGCATTACCATTCTGTCTAAACCTGGTGCTGCACCAGCGTGTGGTGGTGCACCATATTGAAATGCTTTATATAATGCTCCAAATCTATTTTTCACTTCTTCTTCACTATATCCTGCTATTTCAAAAGCTTTTACCATTATTTCTGGGTTATGATTTCTAACTGCTCCAGATGCCATCTCATAGCCATTACATACTAAGTCATATTGATATGCTAAAATATCTAATGGTTCTTTTTCTTCTAATGCTTTTAAACCACCTTGTGGCATTGAAAATGGGTTATGGCTAAAATCTATTGTTCCTTCATCTGATAATTCATACATAGGAAAATCTACTATAAAGCAAAATCTATATGTATCTTTTTCGAGTAAATCTAATCTATTTCCAAGTTCTATTCTAATAAGTCCTGCTATTTTTTGTGCAGATTTTAGCTCATCTCCTATAAAGAATATTGAATCACCATTTTTAAATCCATACTCTTTTTCTAGTATTCCTTTCATTTCTTCTGTTATAAATTTTGATATTCCACCTGTTAAAGTATTTTCTTCATATTTAACCCAAGCTAAGCCTTTTGCTCCTACTTCTTCTGTTTTAGCAAAATCTGTCATTTTATCAAAGAATTTTCTTCCTTGTTTTGCCCCATTAGGTACTATTATTGCTTTTACTGTTTTTCCTTCAAATGCTTTAAATTCTGATTTTTCAAATACTTTTGTTACATCTTGAATTATTAGTGGGTTTCTTAAATCCGGTTTATCAATTCCATATTTTTCCATTGCTTCTTTATATGGTATTCTAATAAAAGGCCCTTCATCTACTTTCCAATTTGTAAACTTTTTAAAAGTATATGGTACGACTTCTTCTATTACTTTAAATACATCTTCTTGACTAGCAAAACTCATTTCAAAGTCTAATTGGTAAAATTCCCCTGGTGCCCTATCTGCTCTAGGGTCTTCATCTCTAAAACAAGGTGCTATTTGGTAATATTTATTAAAACCTGCAAGCATTAATAGTTGTTTAAATTGTTGTGGTGCTTGTGGAAGTGCATAAAATTCTCCTGGATTTAATCTACTTGGTACTAAATAATCTCTTGCTCCTTCTGGTGATGAGTTTGCTAATATTGGTGTTTGTATCTCTGTAAAACCTAATTCATCCATTTTGTCTCTTAGTGTTTTCATTATTTTTGAACGAAGTAATATATTTTCGTGTAATTTTTTATTTCTTAAATCTAAAAATCTATATTCTAGCCTTAAATCTTCTCTTACTTCTTGGTTTGTATTTATTTCAAATGGGAGTACATTTTTACACTTTCCAAGCATTTCTATTTTTTTTGCTACAACTTCTATTTCTCCTGTTGGAATTTTAGTATTTTTACTACTTCTTTCCACAACTTGTCCTAAAATGTTAATACAACTTTCAGTAGAATATGTTTTTATTTGCTCTTCTAGTTTTTCATCATTTATAACTATCTGTGTTATTCCAAATTCATCTCTTAAATCAATGAAAACCATTCCACCTAAGTTTCTTATTTTTTGTATCCATCCACTTAATTCTACTTCTTCATTTACATTACTTAAATTTAATTCTCCACACGTTTTTGTTCTATACATTTTTCTCCCTCTTTTTCTTTGTTTTTTAACTATTATATAATACCATATTTTCTACTCAATTTCAATTTTTCCTCAAAATTTATGTTGTCTTTTTTTTCTTTTAGTGTTATTATAATATTAGATTAAGTACAGGAGATAAAAATATGTATAAAGAAACTTTTGATTTTTATGATAGAACAAGTCTAAAATCTTATAATTTAGATAAAACTATGAGATATCAATTAAATATGTTAGATAGATTAGATGTTTTTACAAGAAAACATTGTGAAAATGTAGGAGACCTAACTTGTAGGTTATGCCAACATTTACATTGTAATAAAGGTTTTACAGAATATTGTACAATATGTGGTTATCTTCACGATATTGGAAAGCAATTTATTCCACCAGAAGTTCTACAAAAACCTGGTAAACTTACCGAAGAAGAATTTGAAATTATGAAAACACATACAACAATTGGATATAAAATGTGTATGGATGATTTAAAATTACGACCATATGCTGCTGGGCCTTATTACCACCACGAAGCATTAGATGGCTCTGGTTATCCACGTGGATTAACAAAAAAAGATATACCATATGAAGCACAAATAATTCGTGTTGCAGATGAATATGATGCAATTGTAAGTAAACGTCAATACAAATCACATATCGGTATTTCAGACACATTAAAAATATTAATAGAAAACACAAAACCTCACGAACAAATTCAAAAATCAGATGCATTAACAGAAGTAGCAAATAACGCTAAACTTGGTAAAAACAACGCAGCAATTACAAGAGTTTTATTTAAAGTTGTTATTGAAGATATTGAATATGAAATTTTCCTTACTCAAAGCTATGTTGAAGAATTAAAGGAAGAATTAAAAAGGTTAAAACAAGTTAGAAAATATAAAGAATCAATGGATAAAGCAAAAAAAGAAAAAGATAAAAATTATTATTTAGAAGGCATGAAAATGCTTCTAAAAGATAATGAAACTCCAGAAAATTTTGAGAGTGCATATGAAGAATATCAGAAAGCATATGAAACCAGAAAAGCTATTATAGAAAATTTATATCACGAAATAAAAATAATAAAAAAATTAAGAGTGTAAAAGACTTCTAAAATAGAAGTCTTTTTATTCTCCAAGTCCAAAGCTTACACCAAGTGCATTATTTATTTTATTTATAACATTTTCATCATCAATATGACCTATTCTCTCTTTTAGTCTACTTTTATCAATTGTTCTTATTTGTTCTGTTAAAACAACGGAATTACTTTTTAAGCCACATAAATCAGAATTAATTTCTATATGTGTTGGTAATTTTGTTTTTCCTGTCTGAGAAGTTATAGCTGCAGCAATTACTGTCGGACTATATTTGTTTCCTAGGTCATTTTGGATAATCAATACAGGTCTAACACCACCTTGTTCTGAGCCCACAACTGGACTTAAATCTGCATAAAACATATCTCCTCTTTTTATTTGCATTTTCTCCACTCCAATATTACTATATTGCCAAGTATGATTTTTTAAGAAGTAAAGAATAGTTTTAGCTATTTACATTTACCTCTCTATATAATATGTAAACAGCCGTTTTTTTGTTAGTATCTTCAATCTCCATTTTTTCTACTTTTCCATTTTTCTTATTTATGTACAATTTTTTTATTTTTTTATTATTACTATTAACCTTTTCTGTTCTCATTACTATTTCATCATTATTTTCTGTATAATTAGAATTTTCATTATTTCTATAATCACTAATAAAACTACTTAAATCTAAATCGTTTTCAGATAAATAAATATAATTTTGAAAAACAGATATTAAATTTAATTTACTATTTTCGAGTTTTAAATCTCCATTTGTTTTTATAATCTTAACCCCACTAATATTACTTGGTTCTATTACTTCTTGTGAGTTTTCATTTTCACTATTATAAACTTGTTTTATTACATATTTATTTTGATTTTTATTACTTTTTACTTCCACTTCAATAATTGTATTATAAGTTTTCATATTTAAAATATCATTTACCATATCTTGACTACTTTTATTATTTCCACTTTTAAAATTTTTAACCATAAAAAAAGCAAAAAAAATAACAAATAAAATTAGAATTAAAATTAAAATATAAAATCTTTTAGAAATTCTTATTACTTTCTTATCTTTTAACTTATTCAAAAAAACTCCTCCTCATAAAAAAAGTAATGGATATTTTACCCACTACATTTTTATTCTAAAGAGTTTTGAAATATTCTTCTATATAATTTACAAGTTCTTTTTTTGTTTCTATTTTATTCATTTCGTTTCTAAATTCACTAGAATTTTTTAAATTTTTAGTATACCAGGAAATATGCTTTCTAAGTTCTTTAACTGCAACATCTTCTCCCTTTTCTTCTACTGCTAATTCTATATGTCTTTTAATAACAGACAATTTTTCTTCATTTGTAGGCTTAGTTAGTTTTTCACCTGTTTGTAAAAAATATTTTATATTTTTAAAAACCCAAGGGTTTCCAAAAGCTCCTCTTCCTATCATTATACCGTCTACACCAGTTTCTTCAAACATTTTTAAAGCAGATTCTTCGTCTACTATATCTCCATTTCCTATAACAGGTATTTTTACCGCCTCTTTTACTTTTCTAATAATATCTAAATCAACATTTCCACTAAAATATTCCGTTCTTGTTCTTCCGTGAACTGTAATCGCGGAAATACCTATTTCTTCTGCTTTTTTTGCTAATTCTACAGCTACTATATGGTCACTGTCCCATCCTTTTCTAATCTTTAATGTTACAGGAACTTTTGCTGACTTTACCACTGCTTCTATTATACTTTTTGCTCTTTCTAAATCTAATAATAATTTACTGCCATCGCCATTTTTAACGACTTTAGGCGCTGGACATCCCATATTTATGTCTATTATATCAGCAAAATCGTTCATATATTTACAAGCATATTCCATACTTTCTACATCACTTCCAAATATTTGGTAAGAAATAGGTCTTTTCTCTCCTTTTGTGTTAAATAATCTTTTAGTTTTTTCATCATTGTGAAACATACCTCTTGCGCTTGCCATTTCTGTACACACTAACCCAGGATTTCCTATTTCTTTACAAATAACACGAAAAGGCAAGTTTGTAACACCTGCCATTGGAGCCAATATTAAATTATTTTCTAATTCTACATTTCCTATATTTAATGGATGTATATACATTTTTTTACTTTTCCTTAAATTTCTTTATTTAACAAATATTGTTTTTTGTCTTTTACTACTAATATTTAATAATATTCCTATTAATATAAAATTTGTAATTAATGAACTTCCTCCATAACTTATAAAAGGAAGTGGTACTCCTGTTATTGGAAGTAATCCCATTACCATACCTATATTTTCTACTACGTGGAATAAAAATATTCCTGCTATTCCTGTTGCAATTAATGAGCCTATTTCATCTTTGGCTGTTTTTGCAACAAAAAGTGCTTTTGTTATTAATACTATATATAGTATGATCACTGCCGCTGATATTACGAATCCCATTTCTTCACCTATTACTGCATATATAAAGTCTGTCGTTTTTGGATATAAGAAACCTAGTTGTGTTTGATTACCTTTTAGAAGTCCCATACCTGTTAAGCCTCCTGCTCCTATTGCTAGTTTTGATTGTATTATATTATAACCTGCTCCCCTTGGGTCTTCTTCTGGATGTAAAAATATGTCTATTCTTTGTTTTGCGTGTTCTGGTAATATAAAATTATATGCTACAGGTAATAATATTACAATTAATAAGATTGTCACTATAATATATCTTTTATCTATTCCGGCTGTTATTATCATTAATGCTGCTCCTACTATATATGCCACTGCTGTTCCATAGTCTGGTTGCATTATTAATAATAATATTGGTACTCCTAATATCGCAAATAATATTAATAACCTAGTTGGTCTATTTATTTCTTGTTTTCCTCTTTCTTTTATTTTATTTATTGCTAATGCTAAAAATAGTATTACAAATATTTTTGCAAATTCTCCTGGTTGAAAAGAAAAGAAACCTATATCAAACCAACTTGTTGCTCCATTTATTTCTGGAGTGAATAATACTCCAATTAATAAGAGTATAAAGAGTCCATATAATATTGGTGACGCTTTTACAATAGTTTCATAGTCTATTATCATTATGCCTACCATTATTATCAAACTTACTATAAACCATATACATTGTTTATTAAAATCTGCGTGTTCTGTTTCATTTGTAGCAGAAAATAATGCAACTAAACCTATAATACATAGGATAATTGCAATTATTAATATACTCCACTCTACATTTTTTAATTCTCTCTTTCTCATTAAACCACTCTTTTTCCTAATTATTTTCTGATTTAACTTCCTCTTTTACTTTTGTTTTTGTTTCTTCTTGTTCTATTTTCTCCTCTTGATTTTCCTCATTATCTTCTTGTTCTTCTTTTTTTGCTTCTTCTATTATTATTTCTGCTTGTTCTACTTTTTCTTCTGCCTCTTCTTCTTTCTTTTCTTCTATTTCTTTTTTATCTTTCTCTTCTGTTTTTTCTACTTCTTCTATACTTTCTTGTTCTATTTCTTTTCCACTTACTTTTCTTGCTTCATTTTTTATATTTAAAATAGGTATATTTGCATATAAGGCTGGTGCTCCATTTGTTCCGTCACTATTTTCTTTATTTGTTAGCCTTACATCTATTGCACTTTCGTCTACATCTATATATTTTTTTATTACTTCTATTATTTCTTGTTTCATTAATTCCAAGAAGTCTGCTGATACATTTGCTCTATCTTGCATTAGTACTAAATGTAATCTTTCTTTTGCAGTTCCCCCTGAATTATTTACACTTTTATTTTCTTTCTTTTTCCAGTTCTTAAAAATTTTTGTTATGTTTTCAAACATTATCCTTACTACCCCCAAATGTTAATCTTTTTTAAATAGTCTTTTTATTTTTGCAAAAAACCCCTTTTCTCTTCCTGGAATTGTTACTTCTATTTTTTCTCCTAATACTCTTTTTGCTATTTCTAGATACGCTTTTCCTGATGGTGCTTTTTTGTTTTGTATTACTGGCTCTCCTTTATTTGTTTGTGTTATTATGTATTCATCATCTGGAACTACACCAATTAAGTCTATTGATAATAAATCTACTATATCATCAACATCCATCATTTCACCTTTTCTTACCATATTAGGTCTTATTCTGTTTATTACTAATTGTGGATTTTTTATTTCTGATGATTCTAAAAGTCCTATTATTCTATCAGCGTCTCTTATTGCTGATATTTCTGCAGTTGTTACTACAATTGCACGGTCTGCTCCTGCAATAGCATTTTTAAATCCTTGTTCTATTCCTGCTGGGCAATCTATTAATATGTAATCAAATTCTTCTTTTAGTTTTCCTACTAATTCTCTCATTTGTTCTTCATTTACTGCGCTTTTATCTCTTGTTTGGGCTGCTGGTAGTAGGTATAATTCTTTAAATCTTTTATCTTTTATTAAAGCTTGTCTTAATTTACATTTTTCTTCAACAACATCTACGATATCATATACTATCCTATTTTCTAGTCCCATTACTACGTCTAAATTTCTAAGCCCTATATCTGTATCTACTAACGCTACTTTTTTTCCTTCTAATGCTAGACTTGAACCTAGATTTGCTGTTGTTGTTGTTTTTCCTACACCGACCCTTACCTGATGTTATTACTATTACTTCTCCCATAATTTTCCTCCTTAGGATTTTAAAAACACATTTTTCAATAGTTATATAATATAACGAAATAGCTAAAAAGTCAATGAAATTTACACAAAAATAACAAAAATATTTCTAAATTATTACAATTTTATTACAAAAATCCAAAAAACATAAAAATATAGGGAAATAAGCTCCCTATAGATTTATTTAATAACAATTTTAAAAAGTTAATGTTATTCCTACTATCGTATTTCCTTGTGGTTCATATTTTGAATTTGATGCATAAATGTGTACATTATATGTTCCTGTATCATTTTTATGCTCTGACTTTTTTACTGTTATTGTATGAGTCCTATTTGCCGAATAAGACCTAGTCCAAATTATATCATCTTGGTCTGTTCCATTTACTACTTTTGCTGACCAAGTAGGGAAAAGCAAATATTGATATGGTGTATTATATATGGTTACATTTTCACTTGCTTTTCCTGCTCCCGTATTTGTTGTTGCTATTACATTACCTATTACCTTTCCTGTTATTCCATAATTACTACTTCCGTTTCTAATTACACAATATCCATAAGCCCTGTCATTTTCTACTGAATTACCTCCTACTGTATTTTGGATTGTAACAGATTTACAAGTTGCTGTTCCTGCCTCTCTTACCAGCAACGCTGAAAACTCGGAAGATACTGTAATATTTCCTCCAGTTCCATTTAATTTTCCAGCATTTACAGCTATACCAAATCCTTGTGAGTTTACTTTTGCACTTCCGCTAATGTTTATTGTACCACTAGAATTAAAAATTGCAGAACCAGTATCTTTATAATCTAAAACTACTTCTCCTCCACTAAAATTTAAGGTACTATTATTTCTTATTGTCCAATCTTCTCCACTATCATTGTTGTGATATGAAATTAGTTTTCCACCTTTAATATTAGCTGTTCCAGAATTATAAAATACTTTTGTCTTTTTTGATGTTCCATCGTTCATTACATAATTTCCAGATTCTATATTTAAAGTTCCTTTGTTATATAAAATATTTCCCTCATCATCTTTTATTGTACCATTTCCTTTTATTGTTAAAGTTCCATAATTACTTTGATTTCCCGTTATAGTTTTATCACTTAAGTTTAATATTATTTTCTTTCCGTCTGGAAATGTTACATCTTCTTCTGTATTATCTATCATTAATATTTCTGTTTCTTTATTATTTTCTACTGC
>CALXHF010000014.1 GCA_944388035.1 uncultured Clostridia bacterium
AACTATTAAACAAAGATATCTAAAACTATTTAATTTTCAAAGTACTCTACTATTTTTTTATAACCTTTTAATAAAAAGATAATACTCGTACAAAATTATTTTACACATAAATAATATTTTTGTAAATACCTTATATCAATTTTTTTATTATTAGAAAGTTTTAAAAACTATATTTAATTGATAAAAAAAATGTATTATAATATAAAAAATAAAAATTTTAGAAATTTAATAGGGGGGGTTAAAATGATTGAGAAAAATTGGGAAAAAGATTCATTAGAAATAATTAAATCTTATGCTGGAAAAATAGAAAAAAATGACTTTTCAAAATCACTTGCATATAGAGATAAAAAATATGTAAAACTGTTTTTTGATGAATTATTTTCTGGTATACAAATAAATAATAACTCATCTTTTTTAGATATAGGCTGTGGAATAGCCTTTTTAATAGACTATCTTAAAGAAAATAATATTATAATAGGAAATTATCTAGGAATTGATTTAGTAAAAGAATTTATAAAATATTGTAAAAAGAAATATGATAATTACAATTTTATAGAAGGTAATTTTATTCTAGATAAAATTAAAATAAAAGAAAAATACGATTATGTGCTAGCAGTTGGAGTATTAGTTTCTAGAACAAGTAATTATAATAAATATCTATTAGAATTCATAAAAAAGATGGTTTGTTGTTCAAATAAATATGTATTATTTAATGTAATTACTAAAATAGATAAAGATTCACAAAATTACTTAAATAAAGATGAAATAGGCGGAATTACATCTATTAGTAAAGAAGAATTACTACAAATATTAGAACTAATACCAAATATCACATATACAATTACTGATAAAAAAATTTTTTCTGACTCTGTTGATACTTTCATACAAATAAAAGTAAAATGATTTTTTATTTATTTTTTTAAAATTTATTTACTTTTTTAATTAACTAATATAAAATAACAATATACTGGATATAATAAGAAAAAAATATGGAGGAAACAAATGAAAAACAAAAATGAATTAAATTATAAAGAATTAAAAATGACGTGTAACCCAAATGTATTTAACTTTGAAACAACAGGAGACTTAGACACAATAGAAGAAGGAATTGGGCAAGAAAGAGGAATAAAAGCATTAGAATTTGGTCTACAAGTAGATGTAAAAGGTTATAACTTATATCTAGAAGGACCAAGTGGAGTTGGAAAAACTTTATATACAAAAAATTATTTAAACAAAATAGCTTCAAAGAAAAAAGTACCTTCTGATTGGTGTTATATCTATAATTTTGATAACCCAAATGAACCAATAGCAGTAGAATTACCATCAGGGCAAGGAAAAGAATTTAAAGAAGCAATGGAAGGTTTTATTAAAGAAATAAGAAAAGATATTAGAAATACATTTAATAATGATGACTTTGAAAAAGAAAAAGCTTTAATAAAACAAGAATTTGAACAAAAAAGAACAGCTTTGCTTGAGAAATTGAACCAAGATGCATCAAAACACAACTTCCAAGTAAAAACAGCACAAAATGGTATTTATATGATGCCAATAGTTAATGGTCAAGTAATAGAAGAAGAAGAATTTGATAAATTAGATGAAGAAATAAAAAAAGAATATGAAGAAAAATCTGTATTAGTACAAGAACAAATAATGAACGTAATATCACAAATAAAAGAAATAGAACGTGCATCAGATAAAAAAATATCAGAGTGGCAATCAAACGTAGCACTTCTTACAGTAAATGTTCATATTAATTACTTAAAATCTAAATATAAGAGAAATAAAAAAATAAACAAATTCTTAAATGATGTAAAAACAGATGTATTAAAAAATATACCAACATTTTTAGAAGACCCATCAAAACAACCACAACAAATGCCACCAAACCCAGCAATGAGAAAACCAGATCCTTGTTTAAATTATAGAGTAAATCTATTTGTAGATAACTCAAATAGAGAAGGAGCACCTGTTATTATGGACTCTAACTACTCATATAATAATATATTCGGAACACTTGAATATGAAAACTATTATGGTGCATTAAAAACAGACCATACAATGTTAAAAGCAGGTCTTATGCAACAAGCAAATGGTGGATATATAATATTTCAAGCAAAAGATTTATTAGCAAATGGTATTTGTTATGAAGCTTTGAAAAAAGCATTAAGAATTAAAGAATTAGGAATAGAAAATGCAAATGAACAACGTGCCTCAATGACATTAATTTCATTAAAACCAGAACCTATTCCACTTAATTTAAAAGTAATATTAATAGGAAATAGTAGTATATACCAAACATTACTTGCAATGGACTCTGATTTTAAAAAACTATTTAAAATAAAAGTCGAATTTGAAGAGTCTGCTAAAATAAATGATGAAAACTTAAATAAACTAGCACAAATAATTCACGGTTTTTGTGAACATCAAGAATTACCAGAACTTGATAAAACAGGTATGGCTCGTTTAGTAGAATATTCTTCTAAACTTGCAGGAAGCCATAGCAAGGTTTCAACAAGGTTTGATGATTTGATGCAAGTAGTAGGAGAAGCAGCAACTTGGGCAAAACTTTCTAAATCCAAAGTAGTTACAGAAAAATACATTGATAAAGCATTAGAAGAAAGAGTTGAAAGAGTTAAAAAATATGATGAGAAATATTTAGAAATGATTAAAGAAAATACTCTTTTAATAGATACATCAGGTTATAAAGTAGGACAATTAAATGGTTTAACCGTTATGTCTGTGGGAGACTACACTTTTGGTAAGCCTGCAAAAATTACAGTAAACACTTACACTGGAAAAAATGGTATTGTAAATATAGAAAGAGAAGTTGAAATATCTGGTCCTTCACACTCAAAAGGTGTACTTATACTTACTGGATATTTAGGCGAAATGTTTGCACAAGATATGCCATTATGTTTAACAGCAAGTATTTGTTTTGAACAATTATATAATGGTGTAGACGGTGATAGTGCTTCTAGTACTGAACTTTATGGACTTCTTTCTAGCTTATCTGGAATACCAATAAACCAAGCAATAGCAGTTACTGGTTCAGTAAACCAAAAAGGACAAATACAACCAATTGGTGGTGTAAATGAGAAAATAGAAGGATATTTCCAAGTATGTAAAGTTCGTGGTTTAGACGGTTCACACGGTGTTATGATACCAGTACAAAATATAGATAATTTACAATTATCTGATGAAATAATAGATGCTGTAAAAAATAAAAAATTCCACATATATGCTGTTTCTACTATTGAAGAAGGAATTGAAGTTCTAACAGGAGTTCCTGCTGGTAAAAAAGATAAAGACGGACATTTTCCAGCAGGTACAATAAATCGTCTTGTTTATGAAAAATTAAAAAAATATGCAAAAATAAATACAGAAAAATAATTTTTTTAAAAAAATAATATAAACATATAAAAAACTAGAAAGAATTTTAAAAACTTTCTAGTTTTTGTAAATTATAATTTTTTAATTTCATCTATAGATAACCCTGTTATTTCTGATATTTCTCCTAATGTAAGATTTTTTTGTTTTAATTTTTTCGCAATTTCTTTTTCTTTGTTTATTTCACCTTGCTTTTTTCCTTGTTCATGCCCTGCCTCAAAACCTTCCTTATGTCCTTCATTATATCCGTCTATTTTGGTGGTATTCATTTCTATTACGTATTTTTCTTTCCAGTCTGCTATTCTCTGCATAATAGGGTCATTACTTATTTTTTCTAGTTTTTCTTTGGCTTTTTTTACTCCTTCATTATGCTCCATTATTTTTACCACCTCTTTCGATTCTGGGTTCTCCAAAAAATACAACCAATCTAATAGTTTCCTTGTGTCCTTATTTCCTTTATTTTTGTATATCTTTGACATTTCTATTATATCTAGTTCTAGTAGGTTTGTCAATACAATTTTTCTTTCTTTTGTCTCTATTAGTTTATATTTAGAAATAAAGTCTAGCTCTTTTAATTTTGGTATTTCTCCATTTAATAATATTATTACTATTGTTCTTTCTAAATTTTGATAGCTTTGCCCCTTTTTTAAATTTCTTGTATATGCTTTTCCCCAATAGAAAAGTATTCTTTCTATTATTTCTCCTGTATATACCATTTGCATTTCTATATTACAAGTTGTATTATTATTAAACCTTACTATAACATCTAATATTCCCATTTTATCTTCTGGATTAAATTTTCTAAGTATTGGGTTATTACTTAAATCTACATCTGAAATTTCTTCTCCTAGAATTGCTTCTAATAATTCTTTTGTAATAAATTCACTTCCTACTTCTCCAAACAAAACCTGGAAAACAGAGTCTATTTTTGGAGAAAGAAGATGAGTAGTTTCTTTAGCCGTTTCTTCCATAGGCAAAACTCCTTTCTTGATTTTTTAGTTTTAATTTTTAGTTTTTATTTTTTCTTTGAAATAAACGAAAAAAATATTTGAAAAAATTAAATTATTGAAAAATTATATTAATATAATAATACATTTTTATTGAAAAGTCAACATAAATCGTTCGACTTAATTCGACAAAAAGTGCAATATTACTTAAATTGCACCAAAATCATAAACCTTTCATATTAAAATATATTTTCTAAATTAAATTTATATTTTTCTTCTATATGTTTTAAAATAAAAATACTCTTATCTAGTTCTTTTACCGCTTCATTATATTCTTCAGTTTCTACTAAACTATTTAAACCAGTTAAATTATCTTCTACTTTCTCTAATTCATTATGTTCTATATAATAAGCAAGCTTATTATGTCTAGATTCCCAGTCTTTTGTTATATTGTTAATTTCTTCTAATAATTCTTTATTATCATCAAAGTTATCTTGGTTGTTTTCTTTATCATTTTCTTTTTTTTCTATTTTTAAACTTATATTTTCTTTTAAATTTTCTAAATTATTAGATAAATCTAAAACAGATTCTTTTGTATAATTTTGCGTTATAATATTTCCAATAATTATTAAAATAAAAATTACAATAGATATTATTAACTCTTTTTTCATCACTAAACACCTTTCTCTTTTCTCTGGCAAAAAATTTGACCTTTACCATCTATTGTCACAACTAGAGCCTCTTCTGGCTTGATTTCAAATTTTTCAACCTGTTTTTTTAACCAATTATAATTCTTACCAATTGCTTCTAAATTTTTTGCCATAACTTTCCCATCTATTACTAAATCATATGGTATACCTTCATATTCTGGAGTAATATTAAAATCTTCTGGTATTGTATTTCTTTTTTCTGGTTTTAAAATTACTGTTACTTGCCCACTTGTCTCTAAAATTGCATATTCGACATCACCTAAATTTATTACATTATTTCCTCTTAATCTTTCTTCTAATTCATTAATCGTAAATCTTTCCTTCTTCAAATTCTTCTCATTTATCTTTCCTCTATATATTAAAATACTTGGTTTTCCACAAATTATTTCTCTTGCTTTTGAACTTTTTAAATTTATCACTGAAATAATCAAATGCATAATTAAAAGGCCTAGAATTGGTATTATGCCATTAAATATAGGAACTCCTGTATCTGTCATTGGAATTGAAGCCAAATCTGCTATCATAATTGATATAGCAAGTTCAAAAGGTTGCAACTGTCCTATTTCTCTTTTTCCCATAAGTCTCATAACTATTAAAACTATTATATATAAAACAATTGATCTGAAAAATGTAATTAACATTATTACACCTACTTTTCTTTTTTTCTGTATTTTTCTTTCTTATCTTTATTTATTTTTAACAAATTTTTACTTTAATATACAAATAAAAATAGTATAAATAAATTTTTTTTGTGAATAATAAAATTATAACCTTAAAAAAATTTACATTATGAATTTAAAACTAAGGAGGGGAATTTAAATGTCAGATATGGACACAAGTAATTCTCAAAGCAAAACTTCCACTGCTTGGCAAATTATAGGTAGGTTTATTGCCTCAGCTGTAGTTTTAGCTATCACTGCATTTTTTACACCAGGTTTTACAATAAACAATATTTGGACTTTAGCAATTGCTGCTATTGTTTTAAGTTTAATTGACTATTTAGTAGTTAAATTTACAGGTTTACACGCAAGCCCATTTGGTAAAGGCTTTGTTGGTTTTGCCTTAGCTGCAATTACTTTATATGTTACTCAATTCTTTGTTGCTGGTTACTCTATTTCTTGGGTCGCTGCAATTATTGGTGCATTAATTTATGGTGTTGTTGATTACTTTATTCCTGGAAATCAAGAGATGTAGTAAAAACAGGTTAAGAATAAAATCTTAACCTGTTTTTAAGCCATTTGACTATAACAGTATTTCTTTATTTGTTCTTCTAGCTCTTTTTCAGAAAAGTTTGGAATAGAATATTTTTTACCATAATATTTTATTTCTACTCTTTCATAGCCGAAACACTCATTAATAACTACATCTGCTATAGCAAACCTATAATTCTTATAATACACATCAACAAAAAAGCAATTTTCTCCTCTCCTAGAATATATACATCTTGAAGAAAATTTATACTGTACCATAAGAATTCCTTTCTAGAAAGTATTTACAAACTAGAATTATATATTTTTATACTCAGGATTATATATATTATTATAAATAAATGTCAAGAAAAATTAAAATTTATTTTCAAAAAATTAAAATTTATTTTCAAATAACACTTTTTGGTATGAATATTTATATTGAACCAACACTTTTTGGCACGAATATTTATATCAAATCAACACTTTTTGGTACGAATGTCTGTGTCAGAACAACACTTTTTTGTATGAATATTTTATTTTATTTCACATTTTTAAAAAAAAGAAACCTTTTTTATGGTTTCTATACTTTTTCTACTATCTCATTTTTATTTTTATAAATCCTATTTTTCTTAATAACACCTCTTACTGAAGATAATGGATAAATATTAGTATTTCTTCCAATTACAGTACCTGGGTTTAATACAGAATTACAACCAACTTCTACATTATCACCAAGCATTGCCCCGAATTTCTTAAGACCTGTTTCTATTTGTTCTTCTTTTCCTTTTACTACTACAAGTTTCTTATCAGATTTTACATTAGAAGTTATAGAACCTGCTCCCATATGTGCTTTATATCCTAAAATAGAATCTCCTACATAATTATAATGTGGCACTTGCACTTTATTAAATAAAATAACATTTTTAAGTTCTGTAGAATTCCCAACAACAGCTCCGTTTCCTACAATTGCTTTTCCTCTAATAAAAGCACAATGTCTTACTTCTGCATCTTCCCCAATAATTGCAGGTCCATTAATATATGCTGTAGGATATACTTTAGCAGATTTTGCTATCCATATATTTTCTCCCTTTTTCTCATATACATTTTTATCTAATTTATTTCCAAGTTCAATTATAAATTCTTCTATATGTGGTAAAACTTCCCAAGGATATGTAAATTTTTCTAATAACTCTTTTGCAATAGTTTCATCTAAATTATATAAATTTTTTATTTTACAGTCTTCCATACATATACTCCTTAACTATTTTTTTCTTGCTTATTCCAATATTTCTCATATAACTCTTTTGCAGTTTTTGGACTATCTACACCATCTTTATTTTTAACTGGTGCAAAGTCGTCTTCTCTTTTCCCTCTTAATATTGCAATATCGTCAAAAAACTCAAAGGCGTCAAAAATAAATGATTCAAATTTATAAGAATTAGGCTCTTCTGGTATAACTTCTTTTCCATTTTCATCAATATACGAATTTTTCTTGACAGCACTATGATACATTAATGGCTCTGTACTTGCTTTTTCTATTGCTTCTATCGTATATAAATTACACATTATATGAGATTCTCCATATTTTAGCTCTCCATCTGCATCTACTTCTTCTGCCATACTCTCTGGAAGTTCAGCATATTCAATAACCTTTGGATGGTTATTCATTTTACAGAAGACTCCAACTTTTTCATGTGGATTTGCTTTTACAACTGATTTAGAAGCAATTTGTACATTTTTATCAATTGCCATGCCAAGTAATGTTACGTCTGCCATTTTTAAAAGTACATTATCTACTCCACCAATAAATACCCATTTAATACCTTTATCCTTCATATCAGCTAACGCTCCACTTGCTCTTAAAGAAGAATATGTGCCACCATTTCCATCAGAAGCCTCTTTTATTTTCATATCTTTACTAATTAACAATTTTCCGTCAAAATCAACCAAAGGAAGTTCACTTTGTGTAAAAATTGTTATAGCTTCTTTTGGATATCCAAAATAATTGTTCTTTTCTAAAAATTCCACAGTAGCTTTATTATTTTCTTTACTTGTCATTATATACCACGGAATTGTTGTATCATATTTCTTATTTGATTCATCTAAATTTTCTTTTAATATTTCAAATAAATATTTTCCTTTACCATAAACATCTAATTTAAAAGTTCCTTTAGGTCCTGTGTGGCCTAACCTTGTTCCTTGACCACCTGCCATTGTTACAACTGCATATTTTCCGCTTCTTAATATATCTTCACCTAATTTATCAAACTTTTCTTTTTGCTCTTTAGATAATTTTGCTTTGTCTAAATAAGAAATAGGCTCTATTTTACTTTCTTTAATTTCAATTTTCTTTTTTGTATTATCATATAATTCCATTATTTGATGGAAATCTATTTTTTCTATTTGCTCTAATAATTCTTGTTTTTTTGCTTCATCTAAATTTTTTAAAAGATTAATAATATGATTTTGATTATAATTCTCAAGCATCTCGATTACATCTTGTTCTTTATTCATCTTTATTCATCCCTTCTTGTTATCTATTCTATTATATGTTTTTCCTCTAATATTGCCATTTTATCATAAGCATAAAATTTTATCAAGTTTTTTATAAAACTTGTCATATTCAAAAGTTTTGCTCAATATATTTAACTAAAAGTATTTAAAGTAGTACAAACATTTTCTTTAAGGAGGGTATATAATGGAAAATACAAAATTATATCAAGATATAGCCGAAAGGACTGATGGTGATATTTATGTGGGAGTTGTAGGTCCAGTCAGAACTGGTAAATCCACTTTTATAAAAAAATTCATGGACTTACTTGTGATTCCTAACATAGATAATGAATACAAAAAGGAAAGAGCAAAAGATGAACTACCACAAAGTGCTGGTGGAAAAACTATAATGACAACAGAACCTAAATTCGTCCCAAATGAAGCTATTGAAATAACTTTAGACAACAACTTAAAATTTAAAACAAGACTTGTAGACTGTGTAGGCTATTTAGTAGATAATGCAATTGGTTATTTAGAAGATGATATGCCAAGGATGGTTAAAACACCTTGGTCAGAAGAAGAAATACCATTTGAAAAAGCTGCTGAAATTGGAACAAAAAAAGTAATTGAAGAACACTCTACAATTGGCATTTTAGTTACAACAGATGGTAGCATTACAGATATTCCAAGGGAAGATTATATTAAAGCAGAAGAAAGAGTTGTATCTGAATTAAAAGAATTAAATAAACCATTTATAATTTTATTAAACTCTGCAGAACCAAATTCTACGCACACTCGTGAGCTTGCACAAACACTCTCAGAAAAATATAAAACAACAGTTATTCCAATTAATTGTGAATATTTAAGCTTAGAAGATATTAATAATATGTTCTCATCTGTATTATATGAATTTCCCACTGACCAAATTAGAATAAAATTCCCTAAATGGATGGATGGTTTAGACTTTTCACATCCTTTAAAAGCAGAATTATTTAAAGAAATAAAAGATGCTTTCCAAGATGTAAATGTTTTAAAAGATGTTTCTATTTGTACAAATAAAATAAAACAAACCGAAATAATTTCAAATACAGAAATTAAAGATATGCAACTTGGCTCTCGGTAATGTATCTGTTGAAATTACTTTAAGAGAAGAACTATTTTATAATGTACTTAGTGAAATTACTGGTGTTACTGTAACAAACGAAGGCGATTTATTCCATATAATATCAGAGTTATCTATTACTAAAAAGAAATATGATAAAATTTCTTATGCTTTAGATGAAGTTGACCGTAAAGGATATGGTATTGTTACTCCTTCTATCGATGAATTAGTTTTAGAAGAACCTGAAATGGTTAAACAAGGCTCTAGGTTTGGCGTTAGATTAAAGGCGAAAGCACCTTCTCTTCATATCATAAAAACAGACGTTTATACTGAAGTTTCACCGATTGTAGGTTCTGAGAAGCAATCTGAAGAACTTGTTAATTACTTACTTTCTGGATTTGAAAATGATCCTAAACAAATTTGGGAATCTAATATTTTTGGAAAAAGCTTACATGAACTTGTAAATGAAGGTTTACAAACTAAACTCGCTAAAATGCCTGAAGATGCTCAAATAAAACTACAAGAAACATTAGAACGAATTGTAAATGAAGGAAGTGGTGGACTTATTTGTATTATATTATAAATTTAAGAACTAAGTTTTTCTTAGTTCTTATTCTTATATTAGTCTTCTAATATTTTCCAAACACCTATCTTTTTAGGTATAGATACAAATTCCATCTTTTCTTTTTTAGTTGGGTGCAAAAAAGTAAGTTTATATGCCCATAATGCTATTTGTTTATTCTTTCCAATTCTACCATATCTCTGGTCACCATAAATACTGTGTCCTATATTTGATAGTTGTACTCTTATTTGGTGATGCCTTCCTGTATGTAAATTTATTTTCAATAAACTTACATCTTGTTTTTCATCGTATTTTAAAACCTCATAATCTAGACTTGCCAATTTAGCTTGTTTTTTATTTTTATCTACAACATAACTTGTATTTGTCTTCATATCTTTATATAAATAATTTTCTAAAGTTCCTTTCGTCTTTTCTAACTTTCCTTCCACTACTGCTAAGTATTCTTTTTTAAAGATATTTTCTCTTACCTCATTAGATAATCTTGATGCTGCTTTTGATGTTTTTGCAAATACAATTACTCCACCTACTGGTCTATCTAATCTATGTACTAATCCTAAATATACATTTCCTGGCTTATTGTATTTTTCTTTAATATAATTTTTAACTAAATTTAGCATATCTATATCTTTCGAACTATCTTTTTGCACAGGTATATTTGGTGTTTTTTCTACTACTATTATATGGTTATCTTCATATATTACTTTTAAATTCATTTTATTTCTCCCACCTAGCATAAATTCCACAAGGTAATATTAATTTTGAATTTTCCATAGGTAAACCTATTTCCCCACACTCTTGTTTTCCTTTATAAATCTTTCCAACAGTTAGATTCAATATATTATTTAAAACTATACTTGATATTCCTGTTGTATATGAGTTTATTAAGAAAAATAGCGGATTATCTGATAATACTTTTGTACATAATTCTACTAAATCATATATATTATTTTCAAATTGCCATACTTCTCCTTTTGTTCCTCTTCCATATGATGGCGGATCCATAATTATCGCATCATATTCGTTTCCACGTCTTATTTCTCTATTTACAAATTTTACAACATCATCTACTATATATCTTACCGGCATTTTTTCTAAACCAGATGAAATTACATTTTCTTTAGCCCAAGTTGTCATACCTTTAGAACTATCTACATGACAAACAGAAGCTCCCGCAGATAGACAAGCTACAGTTGCTCCTCCTGTATATGCAAATAAATTTAATACTTTTATCTCTCTTTTATTTTTCTTTATTTCTTCTTCTATTTTATTTATCATCCACTCCCAGTTAACTGCTTGCTCTGGAAATAACCCTGTATGCTTAAATCCCATTGGCTTTATGTTAAATGTTAATTTCTTATAATGTATTTGCCAAGAATTTGGCATTTTCTTATTAAATTCCCAAGAACCTCCGCCTGTTTTACTCCTATGATACGTTGCATTTATTTTGTCCCATTTATCAGGAAAACTTTTATTTTTCCAGATTATTTGTGGGTCTGGTCTAGATAATATTATATCTCCCCATTTTTCTAGTTTCTGTCCATCTGCCATATCTAATATTTTATAATCTTTCCAATCATTTGCAAGTTTCATCCTTACTATTCCTTCCTTCTTAGAATAGTAATATTTTACCATATTTTTATATATTTTGCAAAATTTTAAAAAAATTTATTATAAGTGTTATATTTAAAATTGAAAATAATATTGTTATAAATATAATTAAGCTAATTAATTTATGTTTTCTTATTTTTCTTACTATTTTCCCCCTTATTCTTGGTTTTCTTAATACCAACTTGTCCAATCTTGTGTTATACATTACCTCATACCAATTTTCCATAAAACCCCTCTTTTCAAAAAATATTCTTTATAATATATGCAAAGAGATTTTAATTTATTACAAAAAAACAACTATTATAATTTTTATAATAATTGTTTTAAATATTTGTGAACTCCTCATTGTCTAAAACCAATGAAATTGCGATTGCCTTATTTCAATTTTATTTCTCTTCCATTTAGGTAATTTAAAATATTACTATCTTTTTTGAAATTAAATTTTATAATATAACTTATTAGTTCTTGATATTTCTTACCAAATTTTTTATTTATTTCGTTTTTTCCATATTTTCCGGTCTCCTATTATTGGAAAACCCAAATAAGCTAAATGTGCTCTTATTTGATGAGTCTTTCCTGTTTCTATCTCAACATCTAAAAGTGAAGTATTATCTCTTCTTCTTTCTAATACTTTATATGTTGTAACAATTTTTCTATATCCTTTTTTTTGAACATCACTTATATAAACTTTGGCTTTTTTATTATCTTTGAATAAAAAAGCCTCACATCTTTTACAATTATCTTTTGGTAGACCATATACTAAAGCTAAATAATGTTTTTCTATCTCGTAATTTTTAAATTTTTTAAGCAAAATATTTAAAGTCTCTTCATTTTTACTAAATAAAACTAACCCTCTAGTATTTCTATCAATTCTATGACAAGGTAATATATTTCCATTTTTATATTTTTCTTGTAGTATAGCTGTTAAACTATTTTTTCCAGTCACTTCTAAATTATATGGTTTATTTACAACTAATATATTATCATCTTCATAAATAATCTCTATATTAACTTTTTGTTTTAATAATTCATCTGATATATATATTAGAATATTATCTCCTTCATTTATAATAATATTAGAATTAACACGTAAATCATTTACTTTAATATCTTTTTTTCTAAGTGTTTTATAAAATAAATTTCGTGTTAAACCTTCTATATTATTAGTCAAAAATTTATCCAGTTTTTTTCCATCATATTTTTTAGTTACTATTAGTTTTATCATTTTATACCCCATATTATTTTACTTATATTTTTGTAATTATATCTTTTTTTTTACTTTTTTTCAATAAAAATCATTGCTTTTAGTAACATCTTTTCATTTTTTTAATATTATTTATTAGGTGATTTTTATGGCAATTGTTCAGACTAATATTAATTATACTTATGAAATTATGATTCAAAATCTTTATACATTGATAGAAACTTATCCCTTTTTACAAATACAAAACTCTGGATTTAGCGTTCTTGGTAAATCTATTCCTGTTATAAAACTTGGAAATGGAAATAATAAAGTTTTTTATTCTGCTTCTATTCATCGGAAATGAGTGGATCACGTCTGTACTTCTTATGAAGTTCATTGAAGATTATTGTGTTTCCTATACCAATAATACTTCTCTTTATAATTACAATATAAGAGATTTATTTAAAAAAACTTCTATATACCTTATGCCAATGGTAAATCCAGATGGTGTTGATTTAGTTACTGGTTTTTACAAAGAAGATAATTCTATTTATCAATCTTTTAAAAATATTTCTTTAAGTTATCCATCAATTCCTTTTCCATCAGGTTTTAAAGCAAACTTTAATGGTGTGGATTTAAATTTACAGTTTCCTGCTGGTTGGGAACAAGCAAAAGAAATAAAGTATTCACAGGGTTTTACAAAACCTTCTCCTCGCGATTTTGTAGGTTTTGGACCTCTTACAGAACCTGAGTCTTTAGCTATTTATAACTTTACCCTTCTTTATAATTTCAGACTTGTTATTAGTTTTCATACTCAAGGTAAAGAGATTTATTGGCAGTTTCAAAATTATACCCCTGAAAACAGTGAATATATAGGAAACAGATTATCTGAAGCTAGTGGATATGTACTAGCTACTACTCCATATAATTCTAGTTTTGCAGGTTATAAAGATTGGTTTATTCAAGATTTTAATAAACCTGGTTATACAATAGAAGCTGGTATCGGTATAAACCCTCTTCCTATTTCTCAGTTTAATGAAATTTATAATGATATTATTGGTATTCTAATTTTAGGAGCTACTCTTTAACACAAAAAAGATTGTTATTTACACACTAACAATCTTTTTCTATGTAATAATTTTGAAACTTATTTTTTTCCTAAATGTTCAACTAATTTCTCGACTATCTCTTTATCTTCTTTAGCTAAGCTTAAAATATTATCTATTAGTTTTCTATCTTTATTTTGTATTCTATAATCAACTAAACTTTTAAAAATACAATTAACATCTACATCTAATATATTACAAATATCAACTATTGTTTCAACACTCATACCTGATTTTCCAAGTTCTATTAAGCTTACAAAATTAACAGAGTGGTCTAGTTTTTCTGCTAATTGCTCTTGTGTCATTCCCTTTGCTAGCCTTAGTGATTTTATATTATTTCCAATTGTTTGTAATAATTCTTGTTTTCTATTACTCTTTTTCATAGTTTTTTACTCCTTTTGTGATAGTATAACAATGTTACTTGAATTTATTAACAAAATATTTCGTGAATTATTCTCCGTTTACTTAAAATAATAAAGTGGTATTGGTATAATATTTTTATAAAGATAGTAGAAAATTTTGTTAGGGGGTGAAAATTATTAACTAAAATAAGCATATAACATAGCTTTTCTGTTTAATCAAATACGGAAAAAATATTTTTTAAAATTTTGGAAGGAGAAATTAGAAATGGAAAAAGAAGTAGAAACAAAATCAAGTAATAACAAAACAGTAAAAAGCCCTATTTATAAAAAATGGTGGTTTATTGTAGGAATATTATTAATTATAACAATTATTGTTGGTATAATAGTAAGTTCTGTAAGTAGTAAAATTAATTGGTCTGAAATTGAACTTGGCGAATATATCCCAAAACCAGATAAAACAAATGGTGAAATTACCACAAACACAAGTAGTTTAGCAATAATTGATATTGAGAAAATCTCTAAAAAAGAATATAAAGATTACGTCCAAAAATGTATTGATAACGGATACACTTTAGATCTTGAATATGAAAACTGGGATACTGTTTATGGTGCATTTAATAGCGAAGGTTATTCACTTCGTATTATTTATAGTGAATATAGTAAAGAAATGAGTATAACTTTAGAAGTTCCTGAAACAGATTCAATGAAAGAAATTGAGTGGCCAACAACTGGTTTAGGAGCAATGTTACCTGTACCAAAGTCAAATTTAGGTAATATTTCTTGGAATAATAGTACAACTTTTATTGTTCATATAGGAAATACACCAATTAATGATTTTAATGAATATGTAAAATCTTGTGAGGCTATAGGCTTTACTAATGATTATAGTAAAAGTGATAAATCTTTTACTGCATACAATGAACAAGGATATAAATTACATTTAATGTATCTCGGTGCAAATGTAATTGAAATTTCATTAAAAACACCTGAAGAAAATAATCAAGAACCCGCTTCTAGCACAGAAACTACTGAAGCTGAAACAAATGAACCAGAATCAACTACAAACACACCAGTAACAAGCAATAGTGGTATGAGTGATGAATTTAAAACAGCGATGGACTCTTATGAAAGTTTTATGAACGAATATATCGATTTTATGAAGAAATATAGCCAAAACCCTACTGATATGACATTAATATCAGAGTATTCTTCAATGATGCAAAAATACACAGAACAAGTAGAAGCATTTAATAATTGGAACTCATCTGATATGACAACAGAGGAAGCCTCATATTATCTTGAAGTACAAACTAGAGTTAACCAAAAATTATTAGAAATAAATAGTTAAAAATAAAAATTTGGAGGTTTACCAATGGAAAAAGAAAATAAATTAAAAATTATTTTAAAAAGTGTAATAGTAATTGCTTGTTTAATAGCATTAGTTTGCTTAATATTACCTTACCAATCATCTATTGATGAATATAGAAAATATTTACAAGAAAACCCGGATACAATGAATGTAAAAGAAGTAGATTTAACTAATAAAGATGTTATAGATATTTCTATATTAGAAAACTTTAAATTATATTCATATGCAATAAATAATACTAACAATAATTCTTGGATGTCTGCAGAAGCAACTATAAATTTTGTATTAACTATTATATTAATAGCTTCTATAATATTAATTATTTTATTTACTTTATTAAATAAAAAAATTATAACCATTATATTTAGCGTATTACTATTAGGAAGTGCTCTACTTATGAATTATGATATAGTATCACGTGGAGTAATTCCTTCATCTAGATATACTTATGGTATTTCATATTACTTGTTACCTATTATGGCTATTATAATGTTAGCTTCAATAATTACATTAATGGTTAAAGGTAGAAAAAATAAAAATAAATAATTACTAAAAAACAACATATAAATATCAATTAAATTTATATGTTGTTTTTCTATTAAACAAATTTTCCTATATTATTTGTCATATATACATATATTAAATCAACAAAGCTTGTTAAATACTCAATATCTTCTATTTTTATATCATTTAAATCCACATCATTAAGTTCACCATTTATAGCTTTCATATTTTCATATAATTTTTTATCTTTTGATATGTAAAATTTAGTTATATTTATTATTGATAAATCACGAATATCAAAATTATATTTTGATTTTATATATTTTTTATTTATATCTTTTAATATTTCTATTATTTTAGAATATGCTTCTTTATATTCTTTTTTTTCAATCAATTCATATATCAATAATAATTTTTTATTTATAGATTGGTTTTTTTCTAAATTTTTTTCTACCTCTTTATTCATATTTTTTCCTTTTTTATTAATTTTTATAGAAAAATCGTATGATTTTAAACCATACGATATTATTTTTATTATTCTTCTGTCCCTGTTCCATCAAATGGAATAAACTTATTAACAACGCTTTCTGTTCCAACCTCATCTGCTCTAAACATTTTGTATGATGTGTTTATTTTATTTTCCACTAATTGCTCTACTTCCTCTTGTGATGCGTGCTCTGCTAAAACTAATTCACTAATCATTATTTGCTTTGCATTATTCAACATCTTTTTTTCACCAGTAGATAAACCTTTTTCTTTTTGTTTAAAACTCAAATTTCTTACAACATCTGCAACTTCATAAATATTTCCACTTTTCATTTTTTCCATATTATCTCTATATCTCTTATTCCAATTTTTATCCATTGCAGTTTCATCTTGTTCTAGTACACCAATTACTTTATCTGCTGAACTTTTATCTATAATATTTCTTACACCTACTTCTTCTGCCTTCGCTGTCGGTACCATAACTTTAACCTCACCTGGCATCTTCAATATGTAATAAGATTGTTTCTCTCCTAAAATATTTTTTTCTTCAATAGCATCTATAACCCCTGCACCATGCATTGGATATACTATCTTGTCTCCTACATTAAACATGTAAGTCCACTCCTTTCAGCACAATATAATTTTGGTGAAAAAAAGATAATAAAGTTATGTCAAACTATGGTTCTAAATAACTTTATTGGATTTTTTAACCATATTTATTATACTACAAAAAAAAGTAAAAGTCAAAGCCTTTACCTTTCATTTTTATGTATATTTTTTCTTGTTTTCCTTGGTACTCTAAGCATGTACCATTTAGAAAACTTTTTCAAAATTTTTTATGCTATTTACTAGTAGACCCAAAACCTCCCTTTCTTTCTCCTTTAGCATCATCATCATCTGTAACTAAGTATTTTTGGAATACTCCTTGTCCTATTGCTTCACCTTTTTTTATAGTTATATCTTCATCTTTAATATTATAAAAAGCAAACATAATATGTCCGTCATTATCAGGATTCCCATAATAATCTTTATCAATTACACCAACACTATTTGCTAAAATTAATCCTTTTTTCTTTGGGTTTGAGCTTCTATTATAAAGAAATAAAACCTCATCATCTTGCATATAAGCTTTTAATCCCGTTTTTATAAGTGTTGGGTTCATACCTTTTTTAAAACTTGGAACTACAGTATCCTCTGCAGCTTCTATATCATATCCTGCTGAATATTTTGTTTTTCTAATTGGTAAATTAATTTGTTTATCTTCAAAACCTTTTGCAATTTCAAAACCTCTTAATCTTTCCATATATATATTCCTCCTCTTTTTTTATTTTACAAGTCTTATTTTTTCATAGAAAAATATTTTTGTCAATAAGAACATTTTATTTTTCGACAAAATATAATATATTAAGGAATTTAGGTGATTATATATGGAAACTACTTTAAATAAATTACCAATAAATAAGAAAGGTATTATAAGAACAATAAATGTTTCGGGAAATACGAGAAGAAGATTATTAGATTTAGGTTTTATTAAAAACACAAATATAATTCCTGTACTAGATAGCTTTTCAAAAGGAGTTAGAGCTTTTTATATAAGAGGAACTCTAATCGCTTTAAGAGATGAAGATTCTTCTTTGATTGAAGTTAAATTTTAAATAATAATTGTAACTATTTTTTATTACACCTCATAAATTATATTATCTTATATTTGTGAGGTGATTTTATGGGACTTACAAATTCTTCTTGTGGTCTTTTTTTATTAACACATAATAATACTAAAAACAAATATAAAAATAAAAATCTTTTAAAAAATAATAGTTTTACGATTGCTCTTAGTGGTAATCCAAATGTTGGTAAGTCTACTATTTTTAATAATTTAACAGGTATGCACCAACATACTGGTAATTGGCCACGGAAAAACTGTTACAAATGCTACTGGTAACTGTTCTTATAAAAATAATTCTTTTTTATTTGTAGATATTCCTGGTACATATTCTATTATGTCATATTCTGAAGAAGAAGAAATTGCTCGTAATTATATTTGTTTTGAAAAACCAGATGCCACAGTTGTTGTTTTAGACGCTACTTGTTTGGAAAGAAACTTAAATTTAGTTTTTCAAATAATGGAAATTACTAATAATATTATTGTTTGTGTAAATCTTCTAGATGAAGCAAAAAATAAAAATATTAAAATAGATTTAAAAGAACTAGAAAAAAGACTTGGAGTTCCTGTAGTTCGGAACAATTGCTAGAAAAAAGAAAAGTTTAGATAATTTAATGGATACGATTTTAAAAGTTTGTAAAAAAGAAATTATACCAAAACCAAATTTAGTAAAATATCCTATTTTCATTGAAAATGCAATAGAGGTAGTTTCTAAAAAATTAGGAGATTTTAAAGTTCTTCCACCTAAACTTTTACGTTGGGTTTCATTAAAAATATTAGATGGTGAAGAAAAAATACTAAAATCAATTGAAGAACATTTTAATATTTTTATTATTAATAACTCTACTTTGCAAGATATAAGAAAAAAAGCAATTAATAATATAAGTATGGAAAAAGAAAAACTTGAAGAAAATAAAGACAATTTTAAAGATATTATTGTTTCTTCTATTATAAATACTGCTGAAAAAATTTCTAATTCTGTTTGTACATATGAAAATAACAATTATTCTACTAGAGATAGAAAAATAGATAAAATTTTAACTTCTAAAATATTTGGGCTTCCTATTATGATTTTATTTTTAGGAATTATTTTTTGGATAACTATTGTTGGAGCAAATTACCCTTCACAAGCATTGTTCTCATTTTTTGCTTGGATACAAGAAAAACTTATAATAGGTGCAGAAGCAATAAATCTTCCAGATTGGCTCTCTAGTATGTTGATATCTGGCATTTACCAGACTTTAACTTGGATAATTTCTGTAATGCTTCCTCCTATGGCTATATTTTTCCCTTTATTTACTTTCCTAGAAGATTTAGGATATCTTCCAAGAATAGCTTTTAACACTGATGGTTTTTTTAAGAAATGTTCATGTTCTGGTAAGCAAATGATTACTATGTGTATGGGTTTTGGCTGTAATAGTGCAGGTGTTACTGGTTGTAAAATTATTAATTCACCTAGAGAAAAATTAATTGCAATTCTTACTAATAATTTTGTCCCTTGTAATGGCAGATTTCCATTTTTAATTACAATTGCAAGCATTTTTATTGCTGGAACCATAAATGGAATAGGTTCTTCTATTGTTTCTACTTTAGCTGTTATGTTTGTAATTATTTTAGGAATATTTTGTAGCCTTATTATTTCTAAAATACTATCTAAAACCATTTTAAAAGGTATGTCTTCTTCTTTTGTATTAGAACTACCACCTTATAGAAAACCTCAATTTGGTAAAATTCTTATACGTTCTATTTTTGACAGAACTTTATTTGTTTTAGGAAGAGCAATTAGTGTTGCTGCCCCTGCAGGTCTCGTTATTTGGCTTTTTACAAATATAGGTATTAATGGTGAAAGTTTATTATCTATTGTTGCAAATTTCTTGAACCCTTTTGCTAAAATACTCGGTTTAGATGGTTATATTTTGACAGCTTTCATATTTGGTATTCCTGCAAATGAAATTGTGCTTCCAATTATTTTAATGTGTTATCTTGGTGGCAACTCTTTAGTTAATATGGAAGATAGTTTTGCAATTGGTCAAATTTTAATTCAAAATGGTTGGAATATTCTTACTGCTATTAATGTTATGATTTTTACTTGTATGCACTTTCCTTGTGCTACTACTCTTCTTACAATAAAAAAAGAAACTGGAAGTCTTAAATGGACTGCACTAAGTTTCTTATTACCGACTATTTGTGGTATCGTTATTTGCTTATTTACAACATTTGTTTATAATATTTTCGTCTAATTAAATTCTGCCACTACTAATGGCAGAATTTAATACTTCTTGTAAAAATGATTTTTTTTAATAGCTAATATCCCCTAAACTCATATAATAATATAGATAATTTTTCATTTTTCTTTATAAATTCTTTTAATATTTTTTCTGTTATAACAAATTGATTATTGTTTGTTTTATTTTTTGTAGCAAGTCGTTGCTTTCCATCTCTATCTGTTATTTGAAAACTATGCACAATTCTATTTCTTTTTTTTACAATTGTATCAAATAAATCAGCTATTTCATCACTTCCCGACTTTTCACTTATTGTTTTTTTTACTGGTTCTATTAACTTTCCAGATTCAGCGTCAATTAATTCATACCAATTATAAACTTTATCAATATCATTTTTCAATATATTTTCTATGATAAAAGAATTATTACTGTTAAATACACATAATGCCGTTCCTAACAGTTCTCTATATTCTTTATCTGGTAGCGCCTGTCTTGTATAAAATTCATACATATTTCATCCACTCTTTTCTTATTAGATTAATTTTTCTTTTTCTCTACTTCAATGCTCCTTGTCTTATCTCGCTTTCATCATTCTGCTTTTTCTTATTCTTTTACCCCTATTCACTCCTTAAAGCCAAAACTGGATCTTTTTTAGCTGCTGCTTTAGAAGGAATAAGCCCACCAATTAATGTTAAAATAACACTTAATATTACAAGTATCGCACCACCTGTAAATGGTAACACTGCTGTAATATCTGTATTTATACTATGAATAACTAAATTTATAGGAATTAATAATAATAAAGTTACACCTATTCCTATGATACCTGCAAATAAGCCAACAATAAATGTCTCTGCATTAAATATTGATGAAATATTTTTCTTTGATGCCCCTATTGCCCTTAATATTCCAATTTCTTTTTTTCTTTCTAATACTGATATATATGTAATAATACCTATCATAATTGAAGATACTATAAGAGAAATACTTACAAATGCTATTAATACATAACTGACACTATCTATAATAGTTTTAACAGATGACATTAATAGTCCTGTTAAATCAGAATATTTTATAACTTTCTCTTCATCTTGACTTTCCATATCAGAATTATATTCATCTAAGAAATTTAAGAATAATTCCTTAGAGTCAAAATCTTTAAAATAAAACCATATTGAAGTAGGTTCATCAAGATTTTGATATCCTAATTCTAATAAATTTGTATTAGCATTTTTAGTTGTTCCAGCACTTGTCATACTTTCCATTAAGCGTCTTATCTCATCTTCGTTCATCTCGAATTTAAAAGCATTTTTAAATTTATTAGTATCTATATTAAATGAAGAAGCCATAGTTTCCATTAATTTTCCTGTTAGTTCTCCTACTTTTGTTAAAATTGTTTTTTGCATATTAGCTTCTACCATGCCTTGTGCTATTTTCTCTGTTCCAGAAACTATTCCATCTTGTTTAACTAAAGTATTTACTATTGTATTTACAGAAGATTCTACTAAAATAGCAGATGGATCTTTTGTAATATTTTCAGTTGTATTTTCGCTTGTATTTTCACTTTCTGTTTCATTACTTTGTACTTCATTATTAGTAGTATTTTGTTCATCTTTATCTATTCCTGGTACTTCTTCCGTTACACCTGACATCATTGTTATATATTGTTTTAAAAAACCAGAAATTATTTCATTATACATACTTTTAAAACTATCTTTTGGAATAACATATTGTTTTTCCATATCAGACAAAATAGTAATATTTTCACTGCTTTCTAAGCCTTTACTTACTACTTCATCAACATCACTTAAGCTTATTTTTGCAAAACCTCCTACTTCGTTTTCTTTGATATAATTATTTAATATATTTTTCATAATTGTAGATAAATTATTTAAAAATAAATTTTGTGCAGATGATGTATCTGTTGTAATAGCATTTGATATTTCTTTCATATAACCTTCTGTCATATTTTGTATATCTTTTGTACTAATATTTACATTAAAAGCTTCTTCAATTGCTTTTTCATCAATTGTAACTAAATCTTGGAAATCTATTCCTGAAGTTTTACTATCTTCATCAAAACTTTTTCCACTAAATACATCTATATTCTCATTTTCTAACTGTTTTTTTACTATTTCTGAATTAGATGCTTTTTCTATTACATATTTAGTTAAATCTCTTGTATATAATACACCTGTCATACTCGTCATTTGGCTTTTGGGCTTTACAATTCCAACTATATTTAATTTTTCTGAATTATCATATACATTATTCATAAACTCTTCATCTTCTGTCATATCTTCATAAACATTATATTTTTCATTGTACTTATATAAGGCTGAAGGGTCTACTAATTTAAATTCTATATTTTTTAATTCATCATAAGTAAATTCTAATGGTGATTCTAATTTTTCTACATCTTCTCCACTCATTATTTTTGTTAATAAATCTTGTAATTCATCTTGGTTTCTTAAACCTAGACTGTATAACATTAAATCTGATATTTTATTTTCATCTGGTAATACTAAAACAATTTCATTATATTTTTCTGGAAATTTTCCATCTAATATTTCATATTGTTCATTTATCATATCTGTACTTTCTGGTAATTCTGAAAATATTGACATTGAAGTAGTCATTAAAGTAGAAGAATTTCCCATAACAGTTGATATTAAGTTATTGGGGTTTACTGCCATTAATTCATTATCAATATTTTTTGTATATACAGTTGGTGTAACAGAATAATTATATCTTGTTAAACTCACCATTTGGTCTACTTTATCTTTATTTTCTTCTAAATATTCTTTAAAAGATTTTAGATCGTTTTTTCCAACACTACCAAATAATTCTCTTACATTTGGTTGTTCTTGTACAGTATTTTCTTTTACATTTTCATCTTCTTCATCACTACTCATTGTTGATAGTAATGCAGAACCTATATCTGCTGTTTCTTGCTGTACTGTAAGTGGATATGATGTCAAAGTGTCTTCTTGTATCTTATCTACATAATTTTGAAAACCTGATGATAAAGCAAGTATTAAAGCTATTCCAATTATACCAATTGAACCTGCAAACGCTGTTAAAAATGTTCTTCCTTTTTTAGTAAGTAAATTATTTAAACTAAGTAAAAATGCTGTAAAAACTGACATTGAAGATTTTCCTAAATTTTTATGCTTAGCTGGCTTTTCTTCTATTTCTTCCATTTTATATGGGTTTGTATCTTCTGTAATTTCTCCGTCTTTTAGCCTTACAATTCTAGTTGAATAGTTTTGGGCCAAATCTGGGTTATGTGTAACCATAATTACTAAACGATCTTTTGCAACCTCTTTTTATAATTCCATTACTTGAACACTTGTAACTGAATCTAAAGCTCCTGTTGGTTCATCTGCAAGCAAAATTTTGGGGTCATTTACCAAAGCTCTTGCTATTGCAACTCTTTGCATTTGACCACCAGACATTTGGTTTGGCTTTTTATGAGCTTGTTCTTTTAGCCCTACTTTATCCAAAACTTCTAAAGCTCTTTTTCTTCTTTCCTTTTTTGTAACTCCACTTATTGTTAAAGCAAGTTCTACATTTGATAATACCGTTTGATGTGGTATTAAGTTATAACTTTGAAATACAAAACCAATTGTATGATTACGATATGAGTCCCAGTCTCTATCTTTATATTTTTTGTTGATATATTATCAATTATTAAATCACCTTTATCATAATGGTCTAAACCACCTATAATGTTTAACAGTGTAGTTTTTCCAGAACCAGATGGCCCTAAAATAGATACAAATTCATTATCTCTAAAATTAAGACTAACATAGTTTAATGCAACTTGAACTAACTCTCCAGTTTTATATTGTTTTGAAATATTTTTTATCTGTAACATTATTTTCTCCTTCACTTTAACGTATAATAATATTATCATTTTTATCACAAAATTTCAATCAAAATTATTTGATAAATAGTTTTTATAAAATTTATCTTGACAACTTAATAATTTTGGAATATATTGTTATTGTTTTTGTAAAAATAAGGTATTTTTGTTTCTTTTGTCAAATTTTGTTTCCTATTTTTACTAAAGAAGGTGATAAAATGTTGAAATTTGCCTTATGTGATGATAACAGAAACATTTTAAATAAGCTAAATGCAATGTTTGAAAACATATTTATAAAAAATAATTTTGATGCCAAAATTGATTTTATGAGTGATAACACTAAGGATATGTTAGATTATATTACATTTAACAATGTTGATGTAATTATTTTGGATGTTAATTTCAATTCTGAACAAAATGGTTTGGAATTAGCTAAAGCTATTAGAAAAATTAATAAAAAATCTTATATTATCTTTATCACAGGTCATTTAGAATACGCAATGATTGCATATAAATACAAAACTTTCGATTATCTTGCAAAACCTATTACATATGATAGATTAGAGGAAACAATTAAAAGATTATTTGAAGATATTAGTTCTCAACCAAAAAAGTATTTAAAAATTGATAATAAAAATACAATTATTGATTCTTCTGAAATTCAATACATAAAAAGAGATGGTATGAAAATAGTATTTCACACAAATTCACGTGATTATTCTATATATAGTTCTTTTGCAAAATTAGAACCCACTCTGCCAACTGAATACAGAAGATGTCATAAATCTTGTATTGCTAATATTTCTCAAATAAAAGATGTTGAACCAGTTTCTGGTATCATTACTTTCAAAGATGGAAGTTCTTGTGATATCGGACCTAAATATAAAACAGAATTTATGGAGGTTTTAAAAGATTATGGAAATTTTGAATAATATTTGGAATACTTTATGTACTCCAAATATTTTATTAATAAATATGATTTCTATTCCTTTAATATTAATAGAAGTTACTTTAAATATGTTTTTGTTTTTATCAATAATGAATTTTACTTCAACAAAAAAACAAAAATTTATATATATTTTACTAAATTGGCTAGTTGGTATTTTAAGTATGTTTATAATACCACATCCATATAATATTTTTGTAAATTATTTTTTTATTATATTATTACAATATTTAGTATTTTCAAAACCTTTTTTAAAAAGTATATTTTCTAGTGTTACTACATTAGTTGTTTATAATTTAATTGGTATGCTAATTTCAAAACCATTTCTTTTAATCTTTCAAATTGAAAGCAGCCAATTGAATTCAATATTACTTTATAAATTAATTTATTTACTAATTGTATATGCCCTAAATTTACTTTGCATTTTTGTATTCAAAAATATAAATACAAAATTTGAATTTCCAGACTACATTGATAATGAAAATAAATCAAATATAATTATTACACTATGTTTTGGTATTTTAACAATTATAATTCAATCTATTACATTATTTTACTATGTTGATAATTTACCGATTCATATTACTTTTTTAAACTTTTTGATTGCACTTATTTATTTTATAATTAGTATTTACAGTTTAAATAAATCTTTCAAATTAATATCTACATCACAAAAACTTGAAACTGCAAACAAATATAATAAAAGCCTTGGTATTTTAAAAGATAATATTAGGTGTTTTAAACACGATTTTGATAATATTGTTACAACTATTGGCGGATATATAAGAACAGATGATATGGAAGGTTTAAAAGAATATTATCTTCAACTTGAAGATGATTGTCAAAGAGTAAATAATTTATTTTTGCTAACTCCCAATATAATTAATAATGACGGTATATACAATTTATTAATAAAAAAATATGACAAAGCAGAATCTAAAAACATAAAATTTAATATGACTTTTCTTTTAGATTTAACTACTCTACGCATGAAAATATATGAATTTGCTAGAATTTTGGGGATCTTATTAGATAATGCAATTGAAGCAAGTTCTGAATCAGATGAAAAAGTTATAAATTTAATTTTTAAAGATGATACTGAAAATAATAGACAATTAATTATTATTGAAAATACTTATAAAGATAAAAATATTAATACAGAAAAAATATTTGAAAAGGGTGTCTCTAGCAAAGAAAACCATACTGGTATTGGTTTATGGGAAGTTCGTAAATTAATATCTAAAAATAATAATGTTAATTTACATACATCAGTAACAGAAAAGTATTTTTCCCAACAGTTAGAAATATATTAAAATTTAAGTTTCCTAATATTAAATTAAAGATATTAGGAAACTTTTTAATATAAAATTTTATATAATAAAGGAATTTTTGACATCTATATTTACTTATTTTCTAAATATTAAATAGCTCTTTTTTCTAATCTTTTTATTCTACTATCAAATGTTTGATGTTCTTTTTTATTTTCATTAATACTTCTATTAAGCGTTTCCATTATTTGTGCCACATTTAGCTTGTTAATTCTTAATTCTTCCAAAATTTGTTTTTGGACATTATTCATTTCTTTTTGTTCATTTTCAATTTTTTGAGTCTTAACCTCTAAATTTGACACTCTTGTTTTTACTTCTGACATATCTTCTTTTAAGTGTGACACATCCTCTTTTAATCCTGACACGTCCTCTTTTAATCCTGACACATCCTCTTTTAATCCTGACACGTCCTCTTTTAATCCTGACACATCCTCTTTTAATCCTGACACATCCTCTTTTAATCCTGACACGTCCTCTTTTAATCCTGACACGTCCTCTTTTAATCCTGACACGTCCTCTTTTAATCCTGACACGTCCTCTTTTAATCCTGACACGTCCTCTTTTATAATTTCTTGATTATCTTTAATTTTTCCTATATCTTCCTGCATATTTGAAAGAATAGATAATATTTTTTCTTCCATACAATATCACCTCCGTTTTTGATTTTATTTTACTATTATATATATTTAAAGTCAATAGTAAAACATTTTTTTGATTAAATTTTAACTTAAAAATTGTATTGAAAATTCGAATCAATAAAAAGATTAAAATTTTTTGATAAAAATAGTAAATATAAATGTAGTAGTAGCATAACATATAATTTAAAATAATGCAAGTTAATTTCAAACTTTCTTATTTTTTTCACAAAAAGTTCACAAATCTATTGTATTATATTAAGCAGTTAGGATATTATAGATTATAATTAAATAAATTTTAGGAGGTCTTAAGTATGGATGAAAAAAACGAAAGTGAAAAAACAGTAAAAAAAGAAGAAAATAAAAATAATTTTAAAACAGTTCAAAACCCTAGTTCTTACAAAAACTATGAAAACACAGAAAAAAAGAGTTCTGGAACAAGCTTTACAAAAAGTATTTTAATACCATTTGTAAGTGGTGTAGTAGGTTGTGCTGTTGTAATTGGTACTTGTTTTTATGTTCCTTCAATACGTTCTAGTATTTTAGGTACAGAAAACACAACAAGTAATAGTTCAACTTCTTCTGAATCAAATGGATATGTGAGCCAAACTTCACTTTCTAATTATTCAGATACTGCTGTATATGCTGCAAATAAAATATTACCATCTATAGTTGGTATAACGGTAGAATATAACGTAAATTCTTTAATTAATATGTTTGGTAATAGAAATACTCAGAGCACGGCAACAGCAAGTGGTTCTGGTATCATAATTAGTGATGACGGATATATTTTAACTAATAACCACATTGTTTCAACTTCATCTGAAAGTGATTTTTATGAAGTTTCTTCTGCTACTAAAGTAACAGTAAAATTATTTAATGACGAAACTGAATATGAAGCAAAAATTATAGGAACTGATGAACAAACTGATTTAGCTGTTATTAAAATAGATAAAAATGATTTACCAAAAGCTGAATTTGCAGATTCTGATAGTATAAAAGTTGGAGAATTTGCAATGGCAGTTGGAAACCCTTTGGGTATGGAAAGTAGCATTACTTGTGGTGTTGTAAGTGCTGTAAATAGAGAAATTACAGATTCAGACGGAAATACTTATACTTTAATTCAAACAGATGCTGCAATCAATTCTGGTAACAGTGGAGGTGCTCTAGTAAATAGCAAAGGTCAAGTAATTGGTATAAATACATTAAAATTACAAGGTGAAGGAATTGAAGGTATGGGATTTGCAATACCAATTAATTCAACTGAAGATGTTACTTCTCAATTAATAGAATATAGTAAAGTTAGAAGACCTTATATCGGAATTACTGGTATGGATTTAGATGAAGAAACAGCAAAAGCAAATGACTTGGTTGTTGGTATTTACGTAAAAGCTGTTGATGATTTCTCAGCTGCTGAAAAAGCTGGTATAAAACCTGGTGATGTAATTATTGAAGCTGATGGACAAAAAATCACTACTATGGATGAATTAAATGAATTAAAAAACAAACATAAAATAGGTGACCAAATGACATTAAAAGTAAATAGAGATGGACAAGAACGAGATTTAACTGTTACTTTAGATGAACAACCTTAAATTTAAAAAAATACATCTTAAAATTTTAATAAGATGTATTTTTATTTTATTATTTTTTCACTTTCAGTTCACAAAATGGACAAAAAAGATTATTAAAATATAATCAAATCAGTTAAAGAAACTGATTTAAAATAAAAAACATCCCCTTTTATTTTCAAAAGAGAAGCTATTTGCTTCTCTTAATTTTTTATTACTAAAGTATAATTATATCCATTTCACTTGTATTAGTAGCATTACCATAAGCGTAAATAATGTATAGTGCATTTGATGTTAAATAAAACTCTGTAGAATTTTCTAATGAATAAATATCACTATTTATATCTCTTGAATAAATATTATAACCAAGACTCTTTAAATCTTCAGCCTTATCCTGTTCTGTTTTTATTTTATTGTTTATAATATTTTGTACATTATTTTCATCTAATTTTTCTATTCTTAAAACTTCAGCCAAAGTTATTTCTTTATTATTTCTTAAATCATAATTATAAGTTTGAATAATTACTTTTTGTGCATTAGCACCTTGTTTTAGATTAGATCTTATCATAAGTGATAAAATTCCGTCTTGTACATTTGCTACATAATCTACAGTATAAATTATATTTTGATTTTCACTTTTTAAAACATTTTCAGAAAGTGTTTGGAAAGTATCTTGTATTTCTTTATTATAATTTGCTATTATTTCATTATCAACATTTATTAATGGTATATTTACTTCTAAATTATAACTGTTTAATTTACTTTCTTTTTTTTGATATTCAGTATATACTAAATTCTTATCTTGTTCTTTTTTCTTATTATCATTTTCACCGTTATAATTATTTAAACTATTTGTAAATAGCTGTGTAAAATTTGTTTCTAGATTTACTTGTTCCTCTTCTGTTTTATTTCCATATGATGACTCTTTCCCCATACCAACTAAACCAGCTAAATCTATTCTTGCATAAAATTGTACATAAAAAGCAACTATAACACAAATTATACAAATTAAAATTATAGAAACATATAAAATAATTTGACTTTTCTTTATTCCTTCTTTTTCTGGTAATGTAACGTTCATTATTCAAACCTCTTTTTCTCTAGTTTTTCTATTTTAGAATCTATTTTATTATAACATCTATTTTTTTATTAATCAACCTTAATTTTATATTAATCTTTTAGTAAATTCTTGACTATTCCTTTATTTTAGAGTATTATTATATAGATATATATTTATAAAGAAATGAGGAATTAAAAGTATGTTATGTTCAGAATGTAATAAAAATCAAGCTATACTTTTTTATAAAAAAATAGAAAATGGTAAAGAATCTTTGGAAGGATATTGTTATGATTGTGCTAAAAAGAAGGGACTTAATCCAAATGAGGTTCTTTCAGAACAAAATCATATTTTGTCATCACAAAATCCTAATTCAATTAGTGATATGACAAAACAATTTGAAACTATTTTTAAAGATTTAGCAGAAAACATTAATTTAGAAGATATAGAAAATATGGAAGGTGCTATTACTTTTGATAATCAAAATGATGATGACCCAGATGCCCCAAGAATTTCTGGAGCAGCGATTCCTATTGGTTCTATCTTTTCAAATATGTTTCAAAACAATAATAAAGAAGATGCAGAACAAAGTTCTAATAGAAAAAAAGTAAAAGTTGAAAAAAAGAAAAATAAAAAATCAAATAAGAAAAAGAAATTTCTAGATACATTTGGTACAAACTTAACTGAAAAAGCTAAAAATAATGAATTAGACATAGTAATTGGTAGAGATAAAGAAATCACAAGAGTTATTCAAATATTAAATAGACGTTCTAAAAATAACCCTTGTTTAATTGGTGAACCTGGTGTTGGTAAAACTGCCATTGCACAAGGGTTAGCAATAAAAATTGCAAACCAAAATGTCCCAGCAAAGCTTTTAAATAAAGAAGTCTATTTGTTAGATATGACATCAATAATTGCAGGTACACAATTTAGAGGTCAATTTGAGTCTAGGATGAAAGGCATTATTGATGAATGTAAAGAATATGGAAATATCATTTTAGTAATTGATGAAATCCATAATATTATAGGTGCCGGTGATGGCGAACACGCAATGAATGCTGCAAATATATTAAAACCTGCTTTATCTAATGGTGAAATTCAATTAATTGGAACAACTACTCTAAAAGAATATAGAAAATATATTGAAAAAGACTCTGCATTAGAAAGAAGATTTCAACAAGTTTTAGTTGAAGAACCTAATGAAGATGATTCTATTTCTATATTAGAAGGTATTAAAAAATATTATGAAGAATATCATAAAGTAAAAATTTCTTCTGATGTAATTCGTCAAGCTGTAGTTATGTCAGAAAAATATATTCACGATAGATTTTTACCAGATAAAGCTATTGATATTTTAGATGAAGCTTGCTCTAGAATTAATTTAGAAAATAAAGAATTATTTAAATTAGAAATGTTAAAGCAAGAACTTTCTAAAGTACAAGCTGAAAAAGAAGAAGTTATTGCGGCTGACTCTACAGAAGATTATCAAAGAGCTGCCGATTTAAAAACTCGTGAGTGTCAATTAATAGAACAAATCGACAAATTAAATGAAAAAGCTAAACCAAAGCAATTAACTGTTCAAGATATTGCAAATGTAATTGAAAGTTGGACTAAAATTCCAGTTAAAAAAATTACAGAAGCTGAAACTGAAAAACTATTAAATCTAGAAGCAAACTTACATAAAAGGATTATTGGACAAGATGAGGCTGTAAATAGTGTTGCAAGAGCAATTAGAAGAAATCGTGCAGGCTTAAAAAGTACAAAAAGACCGCCTTCATTTATATTTGTAGGACCAACTGGTGTTGGTAAAACAGAACTTGCAAAATCTTTAGCTTATGAAATGTTTGGAAGTGAAGATTCTATTATTAGAATTGATATGTCTGAATATATGGAAAGTCACTCTACTTCTAAATTAATAGGTGCACCTCCTGGATATGTTGGTTATGATGATGCTGGTCAACTTACAGAAAAAGTTAAGAGAAAACCTTATTCTATTATCCTTTTAGATGAAATAGAAAAAGCTCACCCAGATGTATTTAATATTTTATTACAAGTACTAGATGATGGTAAATTAACTGATAGCCAAGGAAATAGTGTAAGTTTCTCAAATACAATAATAATTATGACATCAAATGCTGGTTCTAATACTAATTCTAATTCAATTGGTTTTGGTAAGCAAACTCTTGATAAAGGAAAAGTTTTAGATAAGTTAAAAGATGTATTTAGACCTGAATTTTTAAATAGAGTTGATGAAATTATTAGTTTTGACCCATTAACTAAAGAACAATTATTACAAATTGTTGATTTAATGCTTGAAGATACTAAAAAAGCTTTAAAAGAAAAAGATATAACAATGGAAGTTACACCAGAAGCAAAAGACTTTATATTAGCCAAAGGAACTGATATTAAATTTGGTGCAAGACCTTTAAGGAGAGCTATCCAAAGATATATTGAAGATGAACTTTCTGAAATGATTTTAAGAAATACTCTTCAAGATGGTCAAAATGTAAAGGTAAATTTTGAAAATGATAAATTAAAATTTGAAGTTATTAAATAGGAGAAAAAGATGTTAAAACATATACCAAATATACTTACAATAATTAGATTTTTATTGATACCAATTATATTAATTTATATTTTCACAGGAAACTATATTTTAGCTTTAATAGTATTTACAATATCAGCCTTAACTGATATTGCAGATGGCTTTATTGCAAGGAAATTTAATTTAATTTCTAATTTTGGTAAACTTATGGATCCTCTTGCTGATAAACTCACACAAATTGCTACTTTGACTTCTTTAGTAATTAAAGAAATTATTCCTATTTGGATATTAATTATAGTAATTTCTAAAGAGTTTATAATGATTTGTGGCGCTTCTTTCCTTTATGGAAAAGATGTAGTTGTTTACAGCAAGTGGTATGGTAAATTGTCTACTGTTTTACTTTATATTGCGATTGTATTTTCACTTCTTACAAAACAATTTGCACTTATTGGAATATGGGAAAATATAGATTTAGCATTATTTACATTAGCTATTATTATGACTCTTTTTGCACTTGTTATGTATATTAAAGATTTATACAAGAAAGGCTTTATTGATAAACAAGATTTAAAGAAAGAAGTTACTGTTGATAAAAAAGAAAAGAAAAAATAAAGAAACACTCCCTAACTATAGATTACTATATTAGGGAGTGTTTTTGTGGAACGCTAGTTTTTGGTTTTACTCTTTTTGTAAGTTTCTATAATAGCCTCAGTTATGCTTACAATGATTACTGCTAAAATTAATATCAGAACAACTATCTCGCTAGGCATAACATTAAACGCATATGACCCAAGCGCCATTACAAACAAAGTAAAAACCATTGCTATCATACAAAAAATAAGTTTCCTTTTGAACTCGTTTACAAAAATTTTAAACCTTTCGTTCCACTTCATTTTTTCCTCCTTATAATTCTACTTGGAGGCCTATCCTCCAAGAATTTACCTAAACTCTTTTTGGATAATGCAAAAAGCTATTTTTATTATAGCATATTATGTCTATTCTTGCAAATTACTCATAATCTTCAATTAGTTGATTTAAATTTTGTTTACCATTTACTCTTATACCTTTTTCCATTTCTAATTTATCAGTATCAGTTAAATATTCAGTTGCAATATCTGTTACTTGATACTCTTCTTCTGTATTATCTTCTTTAATTCTAAAAACAGTAACTACTCCATTTACATCTTTTACAATAAAATGCTCATCGCAACTACCATTAAACTCTTTACTTAAAACAATGTCCGTATCTGTAAACTTTTCTATATTCCAATCTGAATACTTATCTTTTAACTCATCTTCACTTAAATTAACAAAATCTTGTGGAACTTCAACAAAATCCACTTTAGTATGTCCACAACCTTCATATATTTCTTTGAAAGTAATAAAAGCGTTTGGAGATATTCTTACTTCTTTTACATTTGTTTCTATTACATTTTTATTATCACTATTTATGGTATTATTCAAAGTATTAGTAGTATTTTCTTCTATATTTTTAATACTTACCTTTGCTTGTTCTTCATCTTCCCCATTATAAATAACAACTGCTGTAATTATAGAAGCAATAATTACAACAACAGAAAGTAAAATTATAATAAATTTATTCATTATTCTTCCTCCGATTTCTTTTTAATTATTGTTTACAAATCTTAGAAAAAATATACCATTATTTAACAAAATTTAATATAAAGATTTTATACCAACCTTTCCATAGTTATTTACAAAAATACATATTTCACCATTTAAATCTGTTCTATAAATTTTTATATCCATTTTTTCTAGTTTTTCTATTGTTGTATTTGAAGGATGATTAAACATATTATCTTTTCCAACTCCTATTAAAGCAATTTTAGGTTTTACTCTACTTAAAAATTCATCTGTAGTAGAAGTTTTAGAACCGTGATGTGCCACTTTTAAAATATCACTGTTTAATATGTTAGAATTTCCATAAGTATTTAAAATCTCTTTTTCTGCTTTTTTCTCAATATCACCTGTAAATAACATAGAAAAATTATTATAGTTTAATTTCATAACAATAGCATTATTATTTAGCTTATTTTCTTCTATTTGTTTATCTTTTGGCCATAAAATATCAAAATATAAATTATTATCTAAAACTATCTTATCACCTATTTTAACAACTAAAACATTGATATTTTTTTCTTTAACTATATTTAAAAATTTTTGATAATTTTCAGAATCTTCTTCTTGTTTTGAAATACAAACTTTTCCTATTTTTAATTCTTCTAATATTTTAAATAAACCACCTATATGGTCTTGGTCAAAATGTGAAACAAACATTAAATCTATTTTTTTATATCCTCTGTCTAAAATATATGGAAGAAGTGTACTCTCTCCTACATCAAAATCTGTTCCTAAACTACCTCCTCCATCTATTAAAATAGTTTTATTTTTAGGAGTAACAATAAAAGTAGAATCACCTTGACCTACATCTACAAAATAAATTTTTAAATCTCTTTTTATTATAAAGGAATTACAAATATTAAAACTAAAAACAGTAAGAATTAAAATACTTATAATTTTTTTTCTATTTTTTAGAATTTTATTATTATATATTTCTCTTATATTATATTTATATAAAGCAATTAAATTTCTAAAACGTATTTGTGTTAAGTTCATATTTTTATTATTGTAAATTCTATATATGTAATTTAAAAAAATAATTAAAACATAATAAAAAACAATGAAAGATATTTTTGGTGTTATAATATATACTTTAGAAAAAGGTAATTTACTAAAATTAGAAACAAATACCAGTATGTTTAAAGAAATCTCTAAAAATATAGAAAGAATTTTTCCAAACTTTAAAAATATAAATGAAATACTTACAACTACTGTACCAAAAATTGTAATAGGTCCTATAATAATACTTGCAAGTAAATTTGTAAATAAAAAATATGTACCAAATAAATTAAAATTATATAACATAATAGGAAATACTACTATGGTTGCTGAAATCGTAACAGTTAAAATTTCTATTATTTTTGAGATAATGTTTATTATTTTTCTATTTAAAATATATTTTTCAAATTTGATTTTGTTAAACATTTTTAAGAAAGTTTTATTTAATAAAATAATACCAATTGTACCTAAATATGATAATTGTAACCCTACATTTGTTATTAAAAATGGGTTATATATTAACATTAATAAAAGTGAAATAGCAATTGAGTTCCATATATCATTTTTTCTATAAAAAAGACCTGCTCCCATAATTAATATCCCCATAATAGTTGCTCTTACAATTGACGGAGAAAAACCTGTTAATATTGTATAAAAAACAAGGATTATTATTATTACAATCTTTGTTTTTCTTTTTCCTAAAATATTATTAAAAATAAAATACATTGCTGTTATAATATATGTAACTTGCATACCTGACACCGCTAAAATATGTGATAAGCTACTTATTTTAAAAGATTCTTCTATATCTTTATCAATATCTTCATCATCACCTAAAAGCAAGCCAATAAGTAAACTTGCTTCTCTTTTATCTAACAGATTGTATATTTTTTCTTTCATATTATTAGATATTTTATTTGTAAAAGAAATAAAGGTGTTTCCTTTATTTTTTTCTAAAATTTCATAACTTTCTACCTTTATTGTTCCATATATTTTTAAAGTTTTTAAATAATTTTTATAATCAAAGCCACCATAATTTCTTTTTTTACTTGGTTCTTGAAATTCCCCTTTAAAACTAATAATATCTCCATATTCTAGTAAAATATCGCTTTTTTTATTTACTCTTAAATACAGAAATGTATTTTTACTTTCTTTTTTATTATTTATATTTAAAACTTTTATCTTATACGAATAACTATATTCTTTATCTTCTTTTTCACTTACAACTAACGCTTTTCCTTCTAAATTTTCTTTATCTTTATAAATTATATTAAATTTATTATTTTGGTAAATTGTAATTGTATTTGATATGACTGAAAAAATAAAAATAATTAATAAAACTTTTGAACTAAAAAATAACTTAAAAAATCTGAAATATCTTCTTATATTATACAAATTTAATTTTTTCACTTGTTTTTTTCTAAAATTTTTATTTATAAAATATATGCAAACTATAGGAAAATAGAAAAAGACTATACTAATATTAAAGTATAGCCCCATAATTATTCCTATTATATATCCTATAGTTGCAATTAAAATTGGTCTTTTTATCTTTATCACCTTCTTTTAATCGTAACTATATTACTCTTCTTGCTCCTACATAGTTGTTATTATAATATCCTGAATTTATTGTATCTATTGTAACGCCTCTTGATGGGGTTGCTGCGTGAACAATTTGCCCACCACCAATATAAATTCCTACGTGATTTATTCCTGATACAGATGGTCCAAACATAACTAAATCTCCTGGTTGTAAATTACTTCTTGATACTGCTGTTCCATTACCATATTGTGCTTTCGCTGTTCTGCTTAAACTTACTCCGTGTAATTTAAATATGTATGATGTAAAACCTGAACAGTCAAAACTTGTTGGTCCTGTTGCTCCATATTTATAACTATAGCCTATATATTTTTTTGCTGTTTCTACAACTGTTGCACCTTTTCCTGGCACTGATGTTGTTGCTTTATTTTCTCCATTAGATTTTCTTGTTTCATTACTTCCTCTTGATGATGTTGTTACTTCTGTTTTCTTATCTGAAAGTAAGTTTGATGCTATATATCCTTCTTTTCCGTTTACCTTTACTTTAGCCCATCCACCTTCATCTGATATAACTTCTACTGCTGTATTTTGTGAGATTTGTGCTATTATTTCAGAATCTTTACTAGCTTCTTTTCTTACATTTACAGTTGTTGAAGAAGCATATTTTGTCTTTGTTTGTTGTTCTTTTGCTTTTACTTCCTCTTCAGCTTTTTTCTCAGCTTCTGCCTTTGCCTTGGCTTCTTCATCTTGTTTTGCTTTTTCTTCAAGAGTAATTAATTTATCACTTCTTATCCAACCTTTAGTTGTATCTTTTTCTATACAAACCCAATCTCCAATTGTTTCTATTATTGTTACTTCATCATTTTGTTTTACTTCTACAATGTCTGTTGCATTTATAACTGGTACTATTTTTAATTTTGTGTTTTCTTTTACAATTCTTTTTCCTGTTTCTTCTACAGTTACCTCTTCACTATTTTCTTCTACTGTTGTTTCTGAATTTGTATTTGTTTCTTCAGTAGTAGTGTCTTCTACATCTCCAGAAATTTCTACTAAATCTTCTCTTAAAAATCCAGTAACATTATCTTCTGTTTTTACTTGATACCAATTATTTGTTTTTTGTAATACTTCTACTTCATCATTTAATGATAATTGTTCTAATATTTTACTATTTTCATCTGCTGTTTCTCTTAAATTTGCTGTTTCTACTATTATTTTAGCCGAACTTGCTGCAAAAATCACATTTGTAAAAAACATTATTGCTACCCCTAAAATTGCTATCATTAGTATGTTTCTTATTAAATTTTTTCTTTTCATTTCTATATTACTCCTTAAATAAATAATATTCACATCCTGTTTCGTAATGTTCATAGTATACACAAAATAAAAAAAATTGTCAAGTTTTTTAAAAAATTCGCTACACCTATTGACAAATCTAGTTTTTCATAATATAATAGTTTAGCAATATTAATAATGTCATTTAAATAAAGCTTCTCCCCGGTGGCTATATTTAAATTTCATATATAAAATAATAAAAAATAGGAGGGTATAAATTACCATGAATAATACAACATATAGTGCAAAAAAAGGTGAAATAGAAAGCAAATGGTATATCATTGATGCAGCAAACAAACCAATTGGTAGAATTGCTACAGAAGCTGCAAAATTATTAAGAGGAAAACACAAACCAACATTTACACCACATATTGATGTTGGAGATCACGTTATTATTTTAAATTGTAAAGATGCAATTCTTACAGGTCACAAATTAGACCAAAAAATATACAGACATCACTCTGGATATATTGGTGGTTTAAAAGAAACTCCTGCAAGAGTTATGCTTGATAAAAATCCAGAAAAAGCTATGACTTTAGCTATTAAAGGTATGTTACCTCACAACTCTTTAGGTAGACAAATGTTAAAGAAATTAAGAGTATATGCAGGTTCAGAACATGAAAATCAAGCACAAAAACCAGAAGTATGGGAGGTAAAATAAAATGGCAAAAAAAGATAATATAGTTTTTTATGGTACAGGTAGAAGAAAAAATGCAATTGCTAGAGTTAGAGTAATGGAAGGTACTGGTAAAATAACAATTAACGGAAAAGACATTGATGAATTTTTCGGTTTAGAAACTTTAAAAGTTATTGTTAGACAACCCCTTACAGTTACTAACACAACATCTAAATATGATGTTATAGCAAATGTTAAAGGTGGAGGTTTTACAGGTCAAGCTGGAGCTATCCGTCATGGTCTTGCTAGAGCTTTAAATGAAGCAAATGCTGAATTTAGACCAGTTTTAAAACAAAACGGTTTCTTAACAAGAGACCCTCGTATGAAAGAAAGAAAGAAATATGGTCTTAAAAAAGCTAGAAAAGCACCACAATTCTCAAAAAGATAAAATTCAAACCTTGGAATCATTCCAAGGTTTTTTGTTGTTTTTAATTTATTAAATATCACTTTCTAATAATTTTTTATATTCTTCTTCTAATTTTTTCTTTTCTTTTTCATCTTTACAAATAGAAAGTCTAGAAGTAATTTCAGCAAGTTTAAATTCTAAAAGTAATGAATTATTATTAATAGTTTTCTTCTTATTTTCTTTATATTCTAAATATTTAGCATAATTGCCTTCAAACTCTATTATTTTTTTATCTTTTATTATCATAATATTTGTTGCAACATTATTTATTAAATCTACATCGTGTGTTACAAAAAGAATTGTTCCTTTAAATTCTTTCATTAAATATTCTAATGCTTCTATTGATTCTATATCCAGAAAGTTAGTAGGCTCGTCTAATATTAACAAATTACTATTTGAAGTCATAATCTTAGTGAGTGATACTTTTACTCTCTCTCCTCCACTTAAAGCTTCTACTTTTTTATATATGTCATTACCTTTTATATTTAAGCTTGCTAAAATATTTCTAATCGTTGTTTCATCTTGACTTGTATCTTTTAATATATTCTCTATAATATTTTTATCCTCATCTAGATTACTCAAATCTTGTTTAAAATAAGAAACCTTACTACTCGGATTTATTTTTATATTAGAATTTCTGTTTAAGATTTCTTTAATTAAAGTAGTCTTTCCTACTCCATTTTTACCAATTAAAGCTGTTTTAGTATTTGTTTTAATATTAAACTTAGTATTATTTAAAAGCCATCTATTTCCAACTTTTAATTCTAAATTATCAGAACTTACAATATACTTGCTTTTTACTATTAAATTTTCTGGCATTTTCATAAAAATATTATATTCCACACTTGGCTTTTCTTTTTCTTCCAATTTTTCTAGCCTTGTTTCTAAACTCTTTGACCTTTGTTCTACTTTTTCTCTTTTATTTTCAACTCCTCTTTTATGTAGTCTTGCTTCTGAATTTCCCATCCTTTTAGGAGTTTTTTTAATAGACTTTGCTTCATTTTTTACTCTATTTATTGAAACTTCTAGCCTTTTCTTTTCAGTTATATATTGTTCATATTCAAATTGTTTTCTTTTTCTGCTTTCCTCTTTTTGTACTTTATATTTAGAATAGTTTCCTTTGTATTTATTAACTACTCCATTTTCAATTTCTAAAATGCTATCTACAACATCATTTAACAAATCCCTATTATGTGAAATTAAAAGCAAAGTTCCTTTATACTCTACTAATTTCTTCTTTAAGTTTTCTATTTCATTAATATCTAAATTAGATGATGGCTCATCTGCAAGTAAAATCTCCGGATTTTCTCGTAATTTTTCATCAATCTTTTTTTTAGTTATTTCTCCACCACTTAAAGAACTTTCATCATTATTTAACTGTTCTATATATGATATATTTCCATTTACAATTACTTTCCCATTATCTATATCTGTTTTACCAAAAATAATATTTAACAATGTAGATTTTCCGCTTCCATTAATCCCTACTATTCCAATCTTATCTCCTTGATATATTTTTAATTCTTCTATATCAATTATTTTTCTATCTCCATAATATTTAATTACATTTTTTAAAATTATTTTTTCCATATAAAAAATTCCTCCTTTAAACCATATTAAAGAAGAAATTTATTACTATATAAAAATATTAAATTAACTATTTATTAAAATATATTTTTAAGCATAACTAATAAACCTTCTAAAATATAGTAATTCTTATTTTATTTTTCCAAGTTTATTAGTACTGCTCATTTTTTTCACCATTTAACCTTTCTTTTCACTTCTTTTTAATTTTAACATATTTTTTTATTATTATCAAATATTTTTTCATTATTTTATTTATTCAACCATTTCTAAAGCATCACTTGTTCCATTTAAACCTTCTAAATTATAATAAGTATCTGGAATATTTCCAACGATAACATTTTCAGCAAGAAGAACCCTGTTTGTTATATTTCTTTCAATATCTTTAAAAGGTGTAAGAACTTTTACATTACAACTAACATCTACATAAATTCTATGTAATGTTTGGTTTATACCTTGAGATGTAAATTCACTTTCTAAATCTGTTTCAATATTTCCAATTGATGAAATTCTAATTTTAACGCCTGGTCCTCTACCTGATAACAATTTCCACCCAGTAAAACTTCCGAAGAGCTATTTCAATATCTTCTCTACCTAAATCATCAAACTCATTTTGAACGTTTAAAGCAATTTTAGAGTTAATTAAATTCATATTAGTTATATTAGATTTAATCATAGCAATATTACCGTTTTCATCTTTTTCAACTGTGAACATATCTTCATATGTATAATCTTTCATAACTTCTATTGCTTTTTCATTTGATATATTAGTTGCAATTGATTTAGCTTTTGATTCACATAAAGTATCAAAAATAGGAGAAACTGCATTTAATACATATTTCATTGTACTAAATGCAATTATCAAAACAATTATTATCATTGCTAATTTTTTAGACAACTTTTTTTCTCTACCATTTCTATTTTGAAAACTATTTGGAAGTCTTATTCTAGGTCTTGAATAAATTTTATACATTTGTACTAACTGGAACTTTAGTATAATGAGGTATAAAAATCTTTTGACCTGGCATAATTATATTTTCATCTTCTATTCCATTTGCTCTTGCAATATCATCTACTGTACTTCCAAACATTTTAGCTATTTTCCATAAAGTATCACCTTTTTTTACAATATACATTATTATACTATAATCTTCTTCTTCCCTTTCTCCTGTTTTATCTATTTCATCAATCACATTGATATTAGAAGTTTTATAAGAATTATTTATCATTTCTAAATCAATATTTGCATTAACAATTCCTCCTTCTTGAACTATAAAATCACTATTTTTTACCATAACTTCTATAGAATTTACAACATCTTCTTTATTTTCTACATTATCTAAACTATAATCAAAAGGAACTTTAACATTTCTTGTATCTACTTGTAAATCATTATTTGTTAAAAGAAATTTTAATTCTAATTCTCCTTCATATATTATTTTATTTTCTTCTATATGTTCTTTTTCTATCATAGGAAATACATCAACATCAATAATACTTTTATCTCCCATATCTTCCAAGTTTATCTTTTCTCTAATTTCTAAAATATCCTTACTAGATTTTTTCTCTCTTATAGTTGTTATTTTCCTTTTATTAAACTCTAAATTCTCAACTGGGCTATATAAATCTTGAATTAAACTAATTTCTTTTTCTTCATACACACTTGCTAATACTTCAATTTCTATTTCTACATAGATAGAATGTTCCTCTTGTGAATTAGGTTTTATAATTATATTTCTAATCTCGTAATTAATATCACAAATATTAGTCTCTGTAACTTCTGGTATATCTATGAAACCCACAACTGGTATATTACCATCAATTTTTCCTATTCTGTTATCCTCTGTTAAATACATTATTTTTACATTTGCATCTGCTTTAGTAAGTATTTTATTATAACTAACTTTTATATCTTTATTTTTAATTTCTACTCCTGTTTTTAATATTTCTGCTAAATTATCTTCTATATTTATATTTATTGTATCTTTTGCATAAATTTTATTTTCTCCTTCTCCTACTAATGAATTTACATTTAAACTTTCTTTTAAAGTATATATACCATCACTTTCAGGAATACTGTTTACAATTGCAACAATTTCATTTGAGTATACTTTTATACTAATTTCTATAGCCGCTTTTATTCCTACTTTTCTTCCATTAATTACTTTTGCTTCTATACTTTTTAAATTCGTATCTATCTTGCAACTCATATCTTCTGTTACATTTGATATTTGAATATTTTCTGAAAAATCTAATGTTGTATTTAAACCTCTTACCTTATCATTTTCGTCATCTGCTATATACATTATATATGTATTAATATTCCCATCTACTCTAACTTTTCCGTCTAATACTTCTTTTTTATAAATACATACAACCCCACTTGTACAAATTGTATTTAAAATATCTGGTTTAGAATCTGGTACTATCATATCTCCTTCTACAAATATAACTTCTTTTTTTGTTGCTATTTGTTTATTTACAGACAAACTTTCTTTTATTGTTTCTACAACCATTTAATTAACCTCCTTTAATATTCTTTATTTCATATATATTAAAGAAGTTCTTATTTTATTCGAAAATAAAAAAAATATTCATAAAAAAAAGCAGAAAATTAATTCTGCTAAAATTTTTCTTATAATGTTACTTTTTTTGATTTTGGTTCTGGAGCTGGTGGTATCAAAGGTGAATAAGATTCACCATCAAAAACTTCTACTTCTACTGTTCTTGTTAAAATATCTGTATAACTATATGTTACATTTCTATTATTTTCCTCATATTTTACTACAAAAATATTTGGATATGCTTTTTCTATTGTAGCTTCTTTCTCAAAGGATTTACTTCTTCCTAAAGAACCTTTAACTATTATCTTTTGTCCTTCTTTTTCTAAAATATCTGTTTTTAAATTTGCTATATCTGATCTGCAAATCATACTATCACCTTCCTTTAAGCTAGCTTGATTATAGCATTTTAAGGCTTTTCTGTCAAAGAACAAAATTTCTTGTCGATTTTTGTAAAAGCTTTATTTCCAGGTGTTTCGCGATTTTATTTTTTAATTATTACAACTATATTACATTTGTATTACAAAAATATTAAATTGGTTTACTTTTATAATTATATTAACATTTTTAATTTGCCATTTGCTCCTATTCCACTAACTCCATTTTTACCATCTCTTAATTCATATGCAATATCATCAATTGTTACAAATTTATATCGTTCTGTAGTGGCAATTTTCTCTGCGACAAGTAGTGGATCTAAAAAATCTATCAAAATACGTCCTGGTGATGATGCGAAATTTGCTCCTGCTGATATTAATGCTTCAAAATAACTTTGGCACGCTCCTGCAAAAATTACTAATTTCTCATCTTTTTCTTTATCATATTTTCTAGCTTGTTTAACTGTTTCTATAAAATATCTAGAATTTCTATAATTAAAAATATCATTATATTTTTTACCTTTTTTAAGCATCCCATCATGACCTGTAACTACCAAAATATCTGGTTTATAAATTTCTAATAAACGATTTACTACTTTTGGCTGTTTATATTCTGGGATATTTTTAACAGTAGCATTTAAACCGACCTTCTTATAATAGTTATATGATTTTTCACTATATTTTCTGTCTCCATCTAAATGGAGGATTTTACCTGTTACAGTCTTTTCATAACTTCTTTTGTAATTATATTTATTTATTCTTTTGTTTATAATTTTACTAGACTTTTCTAACCTTTCATTTACCATATTTTTAGGTATTATTTCCAAATCAGAAATCAAGCTATCTGCTTCTATTCTCTCAAACAGACCATTTAATATAGCAACTTTTTCGTTTTTTATTTCTATAATATTTACAACTTTAAAATATATGTCTTTACCATATGATTTTCTGCCTACAATATCACCTTTTCTAATATTTCTCATATTGCTCACCTCAATAAAATAGGGCTATTATATTTTATGTCTAAATTTGTAGAAAAGTGATACTAAAATTTAATGACCATATTTTCTTTTTGTTGCCATGCCTCCTCTTATGTGTCTTTCTGCCTTATTTTCATCTAAAATTACTCTTACATCTTTTGCTAAAGCTGGGTTTATTTTCTTAAGTCTTTCTGCTATATCTTTATGTAC
>CALXHF010000015.1 GCA_944388035.1 uncultured Clostridia bacterium
TGTACTGTACTTTTGCTAATTCCAAATTTCTTAGCAGCTCCTCTTACTGTATCTTTTGAATCTATTATATAATGTGCAAGTTCTACTGCACGTTCTTCTATTGATATACCTTTCATACTGTTTTTGCTCCTTGTATAAAATACTTTTTCTTAATTTTATTCTTACTTTTTAGGTATTAGAACTTTCTGTTTTGTTCATAAAAACAAAATAAAAAAAGATAAGAAAATTCTTACCTTTATATTTTTATTAAATTTCTATTTTTCTTCCATTTTTCATATAATTTTTCATATTTTTCTTTTAAATCTTTTTCTTTTGTCTCATCATAATGTTTTATTAATTCATCATAACAAAAATCAGTATATAATATATGGTTATTTTCTTCTGCTAAATCTATCACTTCCGCTAATTTTCTATAATTTTTAGTATAATACAAATACCAATTTTGCATACACATATAAGGTTCGTCTTCATCTGGATTTTCTTTTATGAACCTCAGTAGCATTTCTCTTGCTTTTTCTTCATTTCCAATTCGAAAATAGCAATCTGCAATTTCTGTATATATTTCTATGTTTAAATCCCTATCAAATTCTATATTTTTATATATTTTAGTTAAAATATCTATTTCTTCACTAACAAATTCTTCATTAAAATCACTGTAATATTGTAATAAATCTATAAAATCTTCTAACATTTCACTGGGTTTTACTTTATTTTCTGTCATATCATCAACAAAAGTTATATTACTTGTTCTACTTTCTTTTAATATTTCAATTATTATATCTGTTATTTCATTATAGTATTCTACTATTTTATTATCAACTATACTTAATTCTTGTTTTGTTCCAAACATATATGCAGATGTTGTTTGCATTGCCATATCATCTATTTTCTCATTTAGTCTAATTATTTTTTCTATTTTATCATCCATTTTCAAGTTCCTCCACATTTTTTTTGTTATTATAAATTCTATCTAATAACTCATCTGGATAATGTTCATCCAAAAATACATCTAAATTATTTTTAGGCTCTATATTTTGTCTTCTTTCTTGTTGTCTATTTGATGCTAAAACTGATATAGTTATATCAAAAGTCATAAAAATTATCATAAAAACACTTAAAATTTTAATGCTTGTTTTATGTATTAAAGGTTCTAATTTTTCTAAATTAGGATATATTATTTTTAAAAATGCAACTGCAATTATTCCCCAATACACACAGTAAAGTAGACATATTCTTCCATTTAAGTTAAAAAGAAATTTGCTATAGTCCCAAGAAATTGTACCAAAAAATATCTCTTGGAAAAATGAGCATAAATATTCTAAAACGCCACCCATTATTGCCCCTGCAAAAAATGCTTCTTTAGGCTCTTTGAACTTTCTAATTAAGAAATAATAAGCAACTGCACCCATACCATATACTTGTATAAATGGTCCATAAATTAGTCCTTGTCTTATTACTAAAGTTCTTGTATATATAGTTGCATACAGCATTTCTATTACAAACCCGAATACACTTCCAATAACAAATATCCAAAATATTTTTAATATAAAATTAATTCCGTTTTTTATATTTTTCTTCATATATTTCCCCAAAATTTATTTTATTATATCTTTTATTACTTCACCTGCAATCATTAAGCCCATAACGCCTGGAACATACGAAATACTTGCAGGTATTCTTTCTTTAATTACTGGTTCTTCTTTTGAATACACTACTTTTACATCTTTTATATTTTTCTTTCTTAACTCTTTTCTAATTACTTTAGCAAGAGGACACACCTCTGTTTTTTCAATATCTGAAATAATAAAATCACAATCTAATTTGTTTCCAGCTCCCATTGCTGAAATAACTGGAACACCTTCTTTTTTGGCTTTTTCTATTATTTCTAGTTTAGTTTTAATAGTATCCACAGCATCTACAACATATGAATATGTATTGTTTATTAAATTTTGTTCTTCAAAATCTAATTCTTTAGGATTAAAAATTTCTACATTTGCTTTAGGATTTATTTCTAAAATTCTTTCTTTCATAACTTCTATTTTATTTTTTCCCACTGTTTTGAAGTTACTATGTATTTGTCTATTTATATTACTAATTGAAATTTTATCAGGGTCTACTAGGCTTAAATTTCCAACACCAGCTCTTGCTAATGCTTCTACTACATAAGAGCCTACTCCACCTATTCCATAAATTATTACTTTAGAATTTTCTAACTTTTCTAACGCTTCTTTTCCAATTAATTTTTCAGTTCTATCTTCCCAATTTTCTTTCATTTAGACCTTTTCCTTATCTTTCCCTTATCTTTTCATTTTGAATTATTATAGCATAGTTTTACTATTTATGCTATAATAGTTATATATTTTCTTAAAAATAAAGGAGAACAAAATGATAAGAATTAGTAATATAAAAATTTATGAAGATATTGAAGATAAGAATTTAATAGATTTTGTAATTAAAAAATATAAGATAAAAAAAGAAGATATTATTAATTGGTATATAGTTAAAAAATCCATAGATGCACGAAAAAAAGATGATATTCATTATAATTATTCTATTAATATAGAACTTAAAAATGAGAAAAATTATAAACATTTTGATAAAGTAATAAAAAAAGAACTTCCTATAATAAGAACAAATGATATAAATAATAAAAAAGTTATTGTAATAGGTTCTGGTCCTTCTGGTTTATTTTCCGCACTTACTTTAGTTCAAAACGGAATTACTCCTATTGTTATAGAACAAGGCTCTAAAGTAGAAGAAAGAGAAAAACAAGTTGAAACCTTTAAAACTACTGGTAAATTAAATTGTTTATCAAATGTACAATTTGGTGAAGGTGGTGCTGGTACTTTTTCAGATGGTAAATTAACTACTGGTATTAATAGTCCATTTTGCTCCAAAGTCCTTGAAGAATTTGTAAACTTTGGAGCCCCTAAAGAAATTTTATATTTATCAAAACCTCATATTGGTACAGATAAATTAATTAAAGTAATTAGAAATATGCGTGAATTTATTATTTCCAAAGGTGGAAAATTTTTATTTGATACTAAAGTTATAGATTTTAATGTAGAAAATAATAAAATTTCTTCTGTTACTTGCAGAAATAAAAATTCCACTTTTGATATAACTGGTTCACATATAATTCTAGCAATTGGACATAGTTCAAGAGATACATTTTTTAAACTTTTTGATAAAGGAATTTCAATGGAAGCAAAGAATTTTTCAGTTGGAGTACGTATAGAGCACTTACAAGAAGATATAAATAAAGCACAATTTGGTAATTCTAAATTACATCTTCCACCTGCCGATTACAAACTTTCCTATCACTTGCCTAATGGTCGTTCTTGTTATACATTTTGTATGTGTCCTGGTGGCTCTGTTATTGCATCTTCAAGTGAAGAAAATACAATCGTAACAAACGGTATGAGCAATTACTTAAGAAACAATACAAATGCTAACTCTGCTATTTTAGTTAATGTTACTCCTTCCGATTTTGAAAATAATTCTCCTCTTTCCGGAATTTATTTTCAAAAAGATTTAGAGGAAAAAGCTTTTGTTTTAGGTGGTAAAAATTATTATGCACCTATTCAAAGAGTTGGAGATTTTTTAAGTAATAGAAAATCAGAGTTTATTGGCAAAGTAAAACCTAGTTATTTACCAGGTGTTACATTATCTAATTTACAAGAAATTTTACCTACATTTGTTACTGATACTTTGGTTAAAAGTATTTCTTATTTTGATACTAAACTAAAAGGTTTTGCAGAACCTGATGCTATTTTAACAGGTGTTGAGACTAGAAGTTCTTCTCCTGTTAAAATCCCTCGAAATGAAAAACTTGTTTCTAATATAACAAATTTATATCCTTGTGGTGAAGGTGCAGGTTATGCAGGTGGTATTATGTCCGCTTCCGTTGATGGAATAAAATGTGCTATATCAGTATTAGAGAGCTAAAATCTTAGCTCTCTAATACTTTCTATAATATTATCTACTAAATATTCTACATCTTCTTTTGTATTTTCTTCACCAAATGTCACTCTTATTGCACTTTCTGCTTCTTCATCAGACAAACCAATTGCTTTTAATACGTGAGATGGTTTACCATTTCCTTCTGAACACGCAGAACCACTAGAGACGCAAATTCCTTTTTCATCTAATTTCAACAGTAAACTCTGACTATTTATTCCTTTAAATGAAAAATTACTGTTACCTGAGACTCTTAATTTCCTACTACCATTTAAACTAGCATCTTCAATTCTTCTTTCTACTGAATTTATAAAATAGTCTCTTAAGTTTTTTAAATATTCTATATTTTTTTCTAAATCTCTTTTTGCTATTTCACAAGCTTTTCCTAATCCTACTATCCCTGCTACGTTTTCTGTCCCTGCTCTTTTATCTTTTTCTTGATGTCCTCCATCTATTAGTTTTTCAATCTCTATTCCTTCTTTTATATATAAAGCCCCTATTCCTTTAGGTGCACATATCTTATGACCTGATAATGATAACATATCTATCCCCATATCTTTTACATCTATTGGAATATGCCCTACTCCTTGTACGCTGTCTGTATGAAATATTATATTATACATTTTTGCAATTTTAGATATTTCATATATTGGCTGAATTGTTCCTATTTCGTTATTTACACTCATTATACTAATTAAAATTGTATCATTTCTAATTGACCTTCTTAAATTTTCTAAATCTACTATTCCATCTTTATTTACATTTAAGTATGTTACTCTAAAACCTTTTTTCTCTAATACTTTACAAGTATGTAATACTGCTGGATGTTCTATTTTTGATGTTATTATATGTTTTCCTCTATATTTATTAGAATATGCAATCCCTTTAATTGCCATATTATCACTTTCAGATCCTCCAGCTGTAAAATAAATTTCATTTGGCTTACAATTAATTAATTCAGCTACTCTTTTTCTAGCTTCTTCTATTGCTCTTTTTGATTCTCTTCCTAATGTGTATAATGATGAAGCATTTCCAAATTTTTCTTTTAAATATGGTACCATTTCATCTAATACCTCTTGTTTTATAGCCGTTGTTGCAGCGTGGTCAAAATATCTAACTTTCATATGAACCTCCAAAATTTATAAAATAACAAACAAATGAAAAACATATTATTAGTTATTATATTCAATTACTCTCTAAAACTTGTTTAATTTTTCTAAGATTCTCTATAACAGCATTATAACCATATTCAAAACAGCTATCTAATTTTTCTATATCAAATAAACCTGTTTTATCTGTTCTAACAGTTAGTAGAAAATCTGAAGAAGCTATGTTTTTTTCTGATATTTTGTTTCCCATTATATCTAATGTTCTCATACCTAAATCCATAATATTACTAGATTTTTCTACATCATCTGCTTTAAAATTTACTGCAATTACTTTATCTGCTCCTTGTTTTCTAACTTCTTCTACTGGTACATTATCTAATATTCCTCCATCATAAAAACTATGCCCTTCAAATTCACAAGGGCAAAATATCCCTGGAAAACTACTACTTGCTCTTACTGCTTTTCCAACTTCTATATTTGTTATATATTTATCAACATTTTCCACATTTGGTACACTATTTGTGAATATATATTCTTTTCCATTTCTAATATCTACTGAAGTTATTACAACTGGCAAATCTAATATTTCTCCAACACTTTTATATCCTTTTCTTAAGGCCATTTTATTATATGCTTTTTCTAAACTTTCTCCACTTTTTAAACCTTTTATTTTCACTTCGCCACCAAATATTTTACTACTTACTCCTGAAAATATTAAATTATTATTTAAACCCACAATTTCTTTTGAATATAATTTAAATGCTTCGTAAATATATTCTGGCATATATCCCATTGCATATAATACTCCTATTAACGCACCTGAACTTGTTCCACCAATTATATCTATTTTTATTCCATTATCTAACAATGCTTTTAAAACTCCTGCGTGAGCTATTCCTCTTATTCCACCACCTGATAATGCTAAACCTACCATAAAACCACCTTCTATACACTTATCTTTCTTTTCCTCATTATTCTTTATTATATTATTTACTTATTTTTATTTTTTAAACAGAAAAAAAGTTACTAAAATATAAATTTAGTAACCTTAAGTTTATTATCTACATATTATTCATCTATAACTGTAACATTACTTCTTCCTTCTCCTATTTTATTAAGCATTGTGCTGTTTCCTTTAAGAGTAATTGGTTTTGTTGTATTTTGTAAAAAGTTTGTATAATTTTCCGGATTACAATTTACTGTTATTTCTCCCTCTAAATTAGGGCAAAATCCAAAAGTCTGATGTATATCTGTAACATTTTCAGGTATAGTTATTTCTATCTTTCCCAAAGAACTACAATTATAGAATGTTTGATTCATATTTGTTACTGAATTTGGAATATTTCTAATTTCTTCAAGATTAGAACAATATGCAAATGTTTGCTGCAAGTTTTCCAATTTTTCTGGTAATAGTGGAACTTTTTTTAATAATACACATCTAGAAAATGCTCCATATAAACTAACTACATCATTTGGTATTTCTATTACTTCAGTAAGTTGATTATTTTTTTCAAAGCTCCAACGTATCTCTTCACATCTAGGTGGAATATTAGTAACTTTATTTATATTACAACCAGAAAATGTACATTTCATTTTTGATACAGTTACTGGGATTTTGGGTTCAACTTTCAATTCGTCCTCATTAAAAAAAGTATTTCCTATATTTATAACTGGATAAAAATTATTTCCTCCATCTTCTGAAATATATTGAGGCATAGTACCTATTATTTCTCCTTTATCTGTATAATTGCCCAAATATCCAGCTTTTCTATCATTTCCACTAACCGTATCATATATTTCTTTCGTGTTTAATGCATAGCCATTATCTATTTTACAATAATTCCATAAGTCCATATCTACAGCCTTTCCATCTGTTCCTATACCTATAACATTATTATTTCTTTCTTCATCTTGCGTTTCAGGTGCTACCTCATTTTTAAATGCTTCTTTAAAATCTATATCACACTCAACAATATTATTATAAACTTTATAATTTCTTAATGATTCTGTAAAAAATACAGATAAAGTATTATCTAAATTATATGTTACTAGAATTTCATTGTTTTCGGATTCATTGTCTAACACTTCTTGTAAACTATTTTGCGTTAAATTGCTATGATTAATAAAAGCTTCATTTATTGCTAATTTTATTATTTCTTTCTCTTCAGCTTTTGTTGTCATTTCTTTAGCATTTGTAGCTTGTTTTAAAATTCCGTTCTCTCCTGAAAGCATTGCTATACTTACTCCTGCTAATATCAAAAGTACAATAATTGTTAGTACTAAAGCAATAAGTGTAATTCCATTTTTATTATTTTTCATTTTACATTTTCCTTTCTTTTCATTAGTTATCCATTTATTAAGATATATCTTAATAATATTTAGTGGTATTAACCTTTCCTAGTTTTATATTTATAATTTTTATATAGATAATATTTATCTTAATAAGTTATATATAAAGATAGGAGGAGATTTTATGACCTCTATGCAAATCGTTGGTCTAAACACTAAATATTACAGATATCAAAACAAACTAACACAAGAACAATTTGCTAATAAAACAAAATTTAAAGTTGCTTATTTAAGTACTATAGAAACAGGAGATGCTAACTTAACTTTAAAAAATATAGATTTTATTGCAAAATCTTTTGGTATTAAACCTGCTTTATTATTTAATGAAGAAACTGCAAAACTTGCACAAAAATTGCCACCTAGAGTTGATATGTATATTAATAGTTAAAGTTATTCTTGTTTAGTTTTATATTTATATCTTATTAATTTATATCTTAATAAGATATAAATATTATAATATTATATTTTTATAAAGTCAACACAAAAATTCAAAAATAAAAAAAGTAAGGCAAATTAACACTTCTATATTACCTTACTTTTATTTATTTTTAATCTCTATTTTTCACATTTCTTGTTTCTATAGTTGCTTTTATTAACTCCATTTCCAATTTTATCTCAATCTCTTCTTGAGGTGTAAAATTTAATTCTTTTTTTACTTCTTCCCAATCTTTAAATTTTCTCACTCTTTATTCCTCACTTACATTTGTTTCATCTTCTGTAGTAGGTGTAGTCTCTGCATTATTGTTTAAATCTGTGTAATAATATTCTCCAAAACCATATTCAACTCTGTAATATTTTCCTATAAAATACGGTACAACATTTTCATTTAAAGTATATGTTGGTTCTAAAACAACTTCACCATTAGAATTTACAACACCCCATTTATTATCTTTCATTATTCCAGCAAAACCATATTCATTAAATTCTGTAACCTTATCATATATTGCTTCTACTACAGTATTTCCGTCTTTATTAACAAAGCCCCATTTATTATCTACTTTGTTTGCAAATAAAGTATTATTTGGATATACTTCTGTATTTTTTAATTCTTTGCCTTCCTTATCAAAATATTTTACATCAGTATCATTAGAAATTTTAATATAATTATTCTCAGTTGTAATAATCGCATTAGCCATATTACAAACTTCTACCATATTTTTCGAATACAATTTAGTTACATTATCAGCATTTGTAATTGCTTTTATTATGTTAGTACCATCTATTTTTTGTAAAGAATCATATTTTATATCTATTTTAACATTGTCATCATCATCAATAACGCCAAGTTTTGATTCGTCATTACTTACTATAAAATAATTATCAAATAAATATTCCAAATAATTATATTTTTCCTCTATTACTTGTTCACCTTTATCATTTATAACACCATATTTAGTTCCTTCAGAATTATCTATTCTTATTTTATATTTTTCATTTCCAGTATTTAATATAGCAACATCTGTATTAATATTTGCTTGTGTTCCAGATGTATCATATACTGTAATTCCTTGGCTATTTTGTGCATATAAATATATTCCTGTGATATCTATTTGGTTATATTCTGTTGGTACTATTATTTTTCCATTTAAATCTGCAATACCATATTTTTTACTTTTTTCTAAAGTAAATAATTTATTGCTTTCATCATATTCGATAGATTGATATTCATTTAAAATTAATTGTTCATCATTTTTTATAATGCCATATTGACCGTTTTTAGCACATAAAATATAAACATTTTCTTTATCATCTACACCTAACACTCTAGATAATTCGTTATATTCTGGTTCTAATAATAATTTTCCATCATAATTTATATAACCATATCTATATCCTTCTTCTGTTGTATTTGATATAACATATCCAGAATATTTATATCCCTCATCAGATGTATAATAACCATCTACCGAAATCTTATCATATTTAATATCTATTAACTTATTACCTTTAATATTTATAACACCATATTTTCCATCTTTTTTTACCAAAAGTTCTCCTTCTTTATATGGTAAACCTTCTATTGATTCATATATTGGTTTTGTTATTTGCTTTCCTTCAAAATTAATAAGTCCAAACTTCCCATCTTGTTTATAAGTTAATACAGATTTTTCATACATCAAATCACTTGTAATATTTTGTAACCTTATAGGCTCTACATTTTGATAATCATTTAAAATTTCTTCTTTTCTTTCATTTAATACTTTACTTTGTTCACCTTCATAACAAATAAATATTGGTTTTCCAGGGTTTGGTATTATAACATCATCATATGTAGCATCAATTACAATATTTCCACTTCTATCTATTACCCCTGATAAATCGTTTGTTTTTAATACAAAATAATTATAAGTACTTACTTTTTCTACTTCATAACTTCTTGCATTTTTACAAATAAAATATACTGATAAACTTACAATAATAGCTATTAAAATTATTCCTATTATAATATTACGAATTACAAAATTTCTTTTCATAATTTTTTGCCCTTTCTATTCTTCATTTTCTTCATCTGTTTGTTCTGTTTCCTCTACTATATTATTTTTACAAGCTTTAACTTTAATTATTCTTTTATCTTCATATTCTTCTATTTTATATGTTACTTTGTCTGTTTCAATTATTGGATTTTCCTCATCTTTTGGAATTCTTCCCATTTCTTCTTGTAAATATCCAGATAAAGTATCATAATCACCTTCTGGAATTTCGGCATTTAACAATTTATTTACATCATAAATAGGTAAACTTCCTGATAATAGATAAGTATTATCATCTATTTTTTCATATTCTTTTTCAACTTTATCATATTCATCAAAGATATCTCCAACAAGTTCTTCTAAGATATCTTCCATAGTTATTAATCCAGCTGTTCCACCATATTCGTCTACTATAATTGCAATCTGTGTTTTGTTTCTTTGTAATTCTTTAAAAACTTCATTTATTAACCTATTCTGTGATACAAAATAAGCTTCTTTTACTAAGTTTTTAACCTTGAAATTTTTCTTATTTATATTTTTCAAAACATCTTTTACATACAAAATACCTTTTACTTCATCTATTGTTTCATCATATACAGGTATTCTACTATAACGAAATTCTTCTTTTGATAATTCTTCCATTAATTCTTCATTACTAATATTTATATCTACTGCAAAAATATCTTTTCTATGTCTCATTATTTCAGATACAGTTATATCATTGAATTCGAAGACATTATTTATTAATTCCCTTTCTTCTTCTTTTATATTGCCACTTTCTTCACCTTGATCTACCATCATTTTAATTTCTTCTTCTGTTACTTGTTCTTCTTCACTTTCAGCAACACCAAATAATTTTGAAATTCCATTTGTTACAAAAGTTAAAAATTTTACAAATGGAGATGTCAATATAAAAATAGCTCTAATTATTCCTATTGTTCCAAAAGATATTTTTTCATAATATTTCATAGCAAGTCTTTTTGGTACTAATTCTCCAAATACCAATGTAAAGAAGGATAATATTATTGTAATTACTATGATTGAAATATTATTCCATACTGTTAAGCTAAAAAATGGCATTAAATTATAAAGTGCTGGTGCTAACATCTCTGCAAAAGCATCAGATGCAAACGCACTTGATAAAAATCCTGCTAAAGTTATTCCTATTTGTATTGTTGCTAAAAACTTACTTGGTGATTTTAACATCCCTTCAATTTGTTTTGCTTTTTTGTTTCCCTCTTTTGCTTGTTTTTCTATTTTTGCATCATTAAGTGAAATAAAAGCAATCTCACTTGCTGCAAAAAAAGCATTAATAAAAATTAATATTACTAGTATAACGAGTTGTGATAACATTAAAAAATCTACTCTCCTTTTTATTTTAAATTTTACATTTATATTGTAACAAAAATAATAGACAAATTCAATACGAAATTAAATATTAAACAAAATTAAATATTAGACAAAATAATAAATATTTTTAGACCATTTTCTTTTTTTGAAAATGGTCTATTTAAAATTACATACCTGTTACAGGTAACTTTTTAACACTTAAACTTTTTACTTCTTTACTTGTTTGTTCTTTTGTTTCTATTTCTGGCACATCTTCTTTTCTATTACTCACAGTAACAGTAACTTCTTGATTTAAGTTTAAATCAACTCTAATTAATTGGTCATATAATTCATAACCATCAATTGTTTTTGTTTCTTGTAAATAATATGTACCTGGAACTAAATTGTTTATTTCAATTTTTCCATCTTCATTAGTTTTTAAATCTGTATAAACTACATTTTTGTTTTCATCTAATATTTGAAATTCTACTCCTTGTAATACCTCACCACTTTCTTGGTCTTTTTTAATAATTACAATTTTAGTCTCATTTTTAAAATAAGAATCACTTATATTTCCTGTACCATCCTCGTATGTTGCTGCTGTTAAAGCATAATCTTGAAACTCACTAGTTGGAGCCGTACCATATAATACTGGTTTTGTTTTAACTTGTGCTTCTACAGTTAAATTAATTTTACCATCTTCTTTTAAAGAAGTTATAGGAATTAATATTTTAAATTTCTCATTAGGCATAAATTCTGTTTTTTCTTGATTGTTTTCGTCAGTTAATTTTATACCTGTTAAATCTGCTCCATTATCTTTTGTAACTGTTATTTTATAGTTAGAAATTTCAGCACCAGCTGTTACACTATATATTTTTGATACATAGTTTTTATCTAGATTATCTTGTTTCCACTCAGTATCATCTTTATTAATAGTTATTGTATTAGAAATTTTAGTTTCAGTAGAATTTTCAGCATCATTAATTATTTTATGAAATGCATTTAAAGTTCTTTGTCCTGCTTCTCCTATTGCTCCATAATCATTCGGATTATTTTTATACAAATAACAGTAAACAGCTTGTTTTGTTGCTGTAAAAGCTTCTTCTTTACTTGCAACTCCAAGTTCTTCTATTGTTTTATATGGATAACCATTTATTATCCTTCTCCATAGCCCTACATCGTTAATAGCAGTTGTTACTGAAACTGTATATTCTTGTGTTTCAGCACCAGGTTTTGTTTTATCTAAACAATATGCTGGGTAATGCACTCCATTTTCAGTATATTCAACATAACTTACTTTTATAGGTGCACCTTTATACGTCATTAAATTCCCACAACTACCTACCATATAAATATGAGCTGAATCAATAGTTTTAGCAAAAACTATGTTACTAAAACTTAAAAATCCAAACATTATTGATGCTAAAATTACAAATAATTTTCTTAATTTATTTTTTACCAATAATCATACCCCACTTTCTATTTTTTCTTCTCCTTGAATACATCTTCTGTATTCTGGCTCATTTTCAACACACGTAATTAATGTTATTGTATTTTTATCAGTATCTTGTAAATAACTCCAATCTGTATCCTTTATTATTACGTGTTTCGTAACTATATATTCTTTTGTTTCTCCTTTATATGTATAAAAAATACTATCACCTTCTTGTAACTCTTTTATTCTTTGGAAATAATTATTTTTATACCCTCTATTGTGTGCTGCTAAGCCTACATTTCCATTTTCTTTTGTTGTTTCCTCAAAATGTCCTATGTAATTTTCCATTACTTCTTTTGTTGTTCCTTCATTTATATTTGCTTTCAAATTTATCTTTGGTATATCCAAACACCAAGCATCTAAATTTTCTGTTATCTTTTCTTTCGTTATTTCATTTGTATTTACTTGTTCTTTTGCTTCTTGAACCACATTTTCGACTTCAAATCTTGCTTTTAATGAACTTTTATGCATAAAAGTATCATAATTAGTAAAAAAAATTTGAGTAAATATAAAAATAATTAAAGATATAAAAAAACTTAGTATGTTAATATATATAGAACTATATTTAAACATTCTATATATTTCCTCCTTGTTTCTATAAATTGTTTTTGAAATTCTTATTAGAAATTCATAAATATTCCTTTGGAATTAAGATTTAAAAACTAATAAATAAAATCGATTAAATTCATTATGAGTTAACTCATTATGTAGTATAACATACTTTTTTTAATTTGTAAAGAACTTTTCATCGCAAAATTCGACAAAAAATGTCGATGAGACAAATAAGGGACGGGGCTTATTTTTCTCACTTTTCTAAAAAATGGAAAAATGAGAAAAATAAGCCCCGTCCCTAAAATTCTCAAATTTTTAATTCCAATTCAAAATAAAATTCTACTCCATCTTCTTTGTTTACTACTCCATAACTATTTGCTCCATAATTGCTCATTATTGCTTTTACAAATGCTAATCCTATTCCTGTTCCTCCATCTTTTCTATTACGGGATACATCTATTTTGTAAAATCTATTCCATATTCTATTTAAATGCTCTTCTGGTATTTGTTTTCCTGTGTTAAACACTTTTACTCTTACTTTATTTTTCTCAATATCGATATCATTTTCTATTTTTATTAATTTTTTACCATTTACTTCTTCTACGTGTTTTATAGCATTTGTCATATAATTTGTAACAACTTGTTCTATGTAAAAGTCATCCGCTATTACATTTATTTCATCTGGTGTTTTAAATTCTATTTCTACTTTTTCTTCTTCTATCATTACTTTTGATTTTCTAATTACTTCTTTTTCTACTTCTACAAGATTAAATTCTGTATCATTGAACTCTCTTTTTCCATATTCTAATTTCATAAGTTCTAATAATTGTTTTACTAGTCTATCCATTTTATTAGTCTCGTCTAAAATTACTTCTGCATAGAATTTTCTACTTTCTTCATCTGTATTTACATTTTCTAAAAGTCCTTCACTATATCCTTGTATTAATGCTATTGGTGTTTTTAATTCATGTGATACGTCTGATATAAAACTTTTTCTCATTTCATCTAATTTTGATTTTTCTTCTATATCTTTTTCTAGTTCTATATTTGTTTCTCTTAGTTGCTTGATTGTTTTTTCTAGTTTATCAGACATTGTATTTATACTTTTTCCTAAATTATTTATTTCGTCGTCTGCATCTGTTATTCTATATTTATGACTAAAATCTAGATTAGACATTTTCTTTGCAATAGAGTTTAATTCTAATATAGGATCAGTAAATCTTCTTGTTACATATGATACTATTACTGCTGCAATTAGTATTGCAAATCCTGCCATTAAATATAAAAAGTTATTTGATATTTTTACGCTTTCTTGTATTGAGTTTATTGGTATTCTTATATATAACAAATATCCATTATCAAGTGTTGCCGCAAGAAGTATATATGTAAGTCCATTTTTTGTATCTTTGATTCTACTTATTACAAAATTATCATTTTCTTCTATTACTTCTCCCGCTCCCGTATTAAACCTACTTGTCATTTCGTTCATTTGTCCTAATGTTGAAAAGAAGTCTTTGTTTGATGTATATACATTTACATTTTGGTCATCTCTAATTAGTATATCAAAATTATTTCTAACTGCTATTTTTTCTAGTTCAGTTGCTAAATCTCCTATTTCACCATTATTGTAATAATTATTTACTGTTTCATACACTGATTTTAATGCTGTTTGTTTACTATATAGATAGAACTGACCAAATACAAAATTGTTTACTAATACTAAAAATATTATTATTCCTAAAATCACAAGTGATAATGTTAAAAACAATTTAACTCTTACTGATTTTAAAGGCTTAAACTTTGTACTCATTTTTTCTTCCCTTCTACTACTTTGTTTCAAATTTATATCCTATACCTCTAATTGTTTTTATATATTTTCCTTTTTTACCAAGTTTATGTCTTATCTTTTTTATATGACTATCTATTGTTCTAGAGTCTCCATAATAGTCATAGTTCCATACATTATTTAATATTTTATCTCTAGATAGTGCTATATTTTCATTTTCTATTAAATATACTAATAGTTCATATTCTCTCAAACTTAGTTCTATTTGCTTTCCATCTACTTTTACTGTTCTTCCATCTTTATCTATCTCAATTCCTGATATTGCTTTTATTTCTTTTGTATCTTTACTTGCCCTTTTTAATATTGCTTCTACTCTTGCCACTAATATTTTGGGACTAAATGGTTTTGATATATATTCATCAACTCCAAGTTCAAAGCCAAATAATTCGTCTTGTTCTTCTCCTCTTGCTGTAAGCATTATAATTGGTACTTTAGAATCTTGTCTAATTTGTCTTAAAACAGACCACCCATCTAGTTTTGGCATCATAACATCTAATAATATTAGACTTATTTTATTTCTATTTTCTTCAAATACTTCTAGAGCTTTTTCTCCATCTTCTGCTTCTAATATACTAAACCCCTTTGCTACTAAAAAGTCTTTTATTAATTTTCTCATTCTTTGTTCATCGTCTACTATTAAGATACAATCATTAACCATATTTCACACCTTCTTTATTTTTTACATATACATTATATATTATAACTACTATTTATGTCTATAGTGTGAACAAAACATTTTTAACCAAAAAAAAGATTTTAAGTAACTCTTAAAACCTTTTCTATTTATTAACTATTATTTAATTTATTATTTATTAATTTATTTTTGATTTAATCTTATTGTTTTTCTATATAAACAGATGTTGTTGGATATGTTAAATCTGCTCCTAAATTGTGTAATATATTTATAATGTTTTTATTTAATTTATCTTTCAATAACATATAATCCTTATAATTTGTTATATTCATATATATTTGTACAAATAATGATAATCCACTATTTTCTATTTTTTCAAAAGATATTAATATGTCTGAATCTATTACATTAGGTTCTGCTATTAACATCTCTTTTATTCTATTTGATATTAGTTCTATTTTCTCAGATGTCATTTCTAATGGTAAAGATATATTAAATTTATATCTTCTTTTTTCTAATTTGCTCCAATTTATTATTGCTGAATCTGCTATTGTCGAGTTTGGTATATTTACAATTGCGTTATCTGCGTTTCTGATTCTTGTTGTTCTAAATGTTATATCTTCAACTGCTCCTTCATAGTTTGGTGTTTGTATCCAATCTCCAACATTAAATGGTTTGTCTATAAATAATACTACTCCACCAAATATATTTTTTGCTGTATCTTGTGCTGCAAGTGTTACTATAATACCACCAATTCCCAAGCCTGCAACTAAACCACTTAAGTTTATTTGTAATATTGCAAGTACAACAAACAATGCTATTATATATATAATTACTCTAGCAACTTTTAGTGCAAATTCAAGCATTGAATCATCTAAATTATTTTTTGAAGAATTTTTAAATCTTTTAATTAGTGATGATTTTGTTGTAAAGCTTGATGCTAATGCTTTTGCAAATGCAAATACACTTATTATTTGAAATGCTTTTGTTACTATATTCATTACATCTTCTTGTAAATTTAGTGGTTCTTTCAAGAATAATATTGCTAAATATATTCCTAGTATTGTGAAAAATACTTTTAAAGGAGTATAAAATGCACTCTCTCTAATTGCTTTTTTTCCTTTACTGTTAAACTTAAATAATTTTATTATCATATAAGATATGCTAGGACTTAATACTTTAAAAAGTATTATTACACATACTGCTATTACTATATCTACAATTTGTAATGCTTTTACACTTTCTATAAAACTTGTTATTTGTTCCATTTTTTCCTCCGTACTTTTTTAGTCTAATTCATATAGTCTCTTAATTTTTTACTTCTACTTGGATGTCTCAATTTTCTTAATGCTTTTGCTTCTATTTGTCTTATTCTTTCACGAGTTACATCAAATTCACGCCCTACTTCTTCTAATGTTCTTGCCTTTCCATCTTCTAATCCAAATCTTAATTTCAACACTTTTGCTTCTCTTGGTGTTAATGTGTTCATTACTTCTTCTAATTGTTCTTTAAGCATTGTATATGCTGCTGAATCTTGCGGTGCTGGGCTATCTTCATCTTGTATAAAGTCTCCTAGATGACTATCATCTTCTTCACCAATAGGTGTTTCTAATGATACTGGATCTTGTGCTATTTTTTGAATTTCCATTACTTTCTCTACTGGTATTTCCATCTCTTGTGCTATTTCTTCAGGCGTTGGCTCTCTTCCTAATTGTTGAAGTAAGTGTCTTGATGTCCTTATTAATTTGTTTATAGTTTCTACCATATGAACTGGTATTCTTATTGTTCTTGCTTGATCTGCAATTGCTCTTGTTATTGCTTGTCTTATCCACCAAGTAGCATATGTGCTAAATTTAAAACCTTTTGTGTAATCAAATTTTTCTACTGCTTTTATCAAGCCCATATTTCCTTCTTGTATCAAGTCTAAGAACAACATACCTCTTCCAACATATTTTTTCGCAATGCTTACAACTAATCTTAAGTTTGATTCTGCTAATTTTTGTTTTGCTTCTTCATCACCTTTTAATATTCTTTTTGCTAAATCTAATTCTTGGTCAAATGTTAAAAGTGGTATTCTTCCTATTTCTCTTAAATACATCCTAACTGGGTCATCTACACTTATTCCTTCATAATTAGTGTCTGTTATTTCGTCTAATTTTAAATCTTCCACTTCTTGTAAATCTTCTATATCTGGTTCTTCGTCTAAATCATCATTTAGACTTACTCCCATTTCTTCAAAAGCATCAAACACTTTATCTATTTGGTCTGCATTTGCATCATCTAATTCTTTTGCTAAATCTCCATATGTTATTTGTCCTTGTTCTTTTGCTTTTTGTAATATTTTATTTACTTTTTCATTTTTAATATCTTCATCACTTTTTACTTCTTCACTATTTGTAATTTCTTCTTTATTTTCCACTGTCACTTCTTCTTGTTTTTCTTGTACTTTTTCTTCTTTTTCTACTTCTTCTATTTTTTCTGCTTTATCATCTTTACTTTCTTTTTCTACTTTTTTTATTTTTGAAACTTTTTCTTTATTTTCTTTTTGTTTTGATTGTTTTGTTTTTGGTTTTTCTTTTGTTTTTTTCTCTTTTTTATCTTCAACTTTCTTAGTCGCTTCTTTTTTGTTTATACCTTTTTTCTTTGTTTCTTTTGGTTCTTTTTTTTCTGCTTTTTCTTTTGGTTCTTTCTTAGCTTTCTTTACTTCCGCTTTTTCTTCTTTTTTTGCTACTTTTTTTGTTGTTTTTTTCTTTGTTTCTTCTTCTTTTTTTAATTCTTCATCTTTTTTCTTTGCCATTTTAATTTTTCACCCCTATTTCATTTTAGCTAATCTGACTATTATATCACTTAGCTCTTTTCCTAATTTACTTTTTTCTTCTTGTTGAACTTCACTACTTTCTAGTAATTCTAAGATTTTAAATTTTCTTTCATTTAGTCTATCTTTATCATATGCTCTTATAACATCATCTATAGCTTTTTCTATATCATCTAGCTCATAATCATCTGCTAAAATTTCTGTTATATGATTTTGTTCTTCTTCTCCCAAAGTATCTATTATCCCATTTATATTACTATTTCCCTTTTCAAATTCTTCATACAGTTTTTTTACAATTTCTCTATTTATTCCATCTTTAAAATCTTCTAATTTTATATTTTGTTTTATTATTGGGAATATATTCAAATCTCCATTTAATAATATTGCAAGTACTGTATTTTCTCTTTTTTTAATTATTTCTGGAACTTGTTCTTTATTTTCTTTTATATGTCTTACAACTGGTTTTGGTTTTTCTAGAATTTTTTCACTTTGTTTTTTATCATATGATAATTTGTTTACTTCAGCATATATTGCTTCTTTTGATATTTCATATTCTTTTGCAATTTTTTCAATATAAACTTCTTTTTCTATATTATTGTCTATTTTTGAAATTAATTTTGCAATCTCATTTAAGAATTTAATTTTATCACTTGTGTTATTTAAATCTAAGTTTCTTTTTAATAATCTCACTTTAAATTCTACTATTGAAAGAGCCTTGTCTACTGCGTTTTTAAATCTAGCATTACCATATTTTACTATAAATTCATCTGGATCTTTTGCACCTTCAAGCATTAAAACTCTGATATCACACCCCATATTTTGCAAAATTTCTATTGCTCTAATTTTAGCATTTAAACCTGCTTCATCTGAATCAAAACTAAGTATTATTTGTTCTGATGTTCTTCTAAGTAGCCAGCCTTGCTGTTGAGTTAGAGCCGTTCCGAAGTGGTGCTACTACATTTTTTATTCCTCTTTGATGAAGTGATATTACATCCATATACCCTTCTACAATTAATAGTTTCTTTTTTATTTCTTCTGATTTTTTCGCAACATTTAGTCCAAATAGATTTCTTCCTTTACTAAATACTATATTTTCAGGAGAATTTATATATTTGGGTTTTGAATCATCTAGAACTCTGCCACCAAATGCTATTACTCTACCTCTACCATCACATATTGGAAACATTAGTCTATTTCTATATCTATCTATATATGTACCATTTTCATTTTTATTTACTAAACCTGATTCCAATATTTCTTGTTCTTCAAACCCTTCTTTTCTTAATGCTTGATATAATTCATTAAATTTCCCTGAAAAACCTATTCTAAATGATTTTAATGTTTCATTACTAAGTTGTCTTTTTTTTACATAATCTTGTGCTATTTTAGCCGTTGGTTTATACAAGTTTTCGTGATAATACTGAGCTGTAAATTCATTTACTTTATATACTTTTTCCTTTAGTTCTTCTTTTGCTTTATCTACATTGTTTTCAAATGTTGGCAACTGTATACTTGCTCTTTCTGCTAAAGTTTGTACTGCATCTACAAAATTAATTCCTTCTATTTTAGTTAAAAATGTAAAAACATTTCCACCTACTCCACATCCGAAGCAATGAAATATTTGTTTATCTGGTGAGACAGAAAAAGAAGGTGATTTCTCATTATGAAATGGACATAGTCCAAAAAAATTTCTTCCACTTCTTTTTAAATGCACATACTGTGAAATTACATCTACAATATCATTAGCTTGTCTTACTTCTTCAATTGTTTCGTCACTATATCTTGGCATTTTTACCTCACTTTCTACAAATTATTTCTTTTTACACACTTATATTATTCGACGTATTTTACATAAATCCTTCCAATATCAAGAAAAAATATTATTTTTTGATTTTATCTACAAAAAAACTAGCCTCTAAAGACTAGTATTTGCTTGCCATTTTAAAATAGGATAACCATTATTTATATTATTTTTATCTTGTAGAAAATTATTTCCTAATAAATTATAAATACTTTTTAATTCTTTTTCTTCTTTTGGACTTTCTTCATCATTTATTATTCCATTGCCACCATTTATTGTATTTTCTACAACAGTCTTTTCACTTCTAAAACCAACAATTCCTCCTATATTTGTACCTGTTCCGGTTATCTGACCAAAAATAATAACAAGAAATCTTGTGATTATTTTTGGTTTTATTTAATTAAAAATGTTGCATATGATGGTATTGATACCTACTTTTATATTTAATTTCACGTTTTTGATATCTCGTTTAATATTTTATTTCACATTTCAGAGCAATTTTACATAAAAATTGATTTAAACTTAATTTTGTGGTATAATTATTGTATTGGAGATATATTTCTCCAGTGTAGAAAAGCCGTATAACCGCACTAGTAACAAACAAGGAGGAATTTATGTTTAACAAGCTTAAGACTCTGGTGATTCTTCTGGTTCTGGTTTTTCTCGTTGTTGCAGGATATGCCATTTCTATGAATTGGTCTATCCTCACGGAGACTTTTTTTAGGTTTCCGATTGACTATCTTATCTGGTATGTCTTTGGAATTGCAACTGCTCTTCTTGCTATGTTCATCTCCCCTCGTGTCACTCTTCCTAAGCTCAAGAGTTCTAAAGGAGAAGAAGAAAGCGAAGATGTAAGTGCACTTCTTGAAGATGACGAGTAGTAGTCAAAGGAGCAAGTTTTTCTTGCTCCTTCATTTTTATTTATTTTAAAGTTCTTTTATTCTTTTAGCAATCTCTTTTGTTATACCTTTTACAGAAGTTAGTTCTTCTATTGTTGCTTCTTTTATTTTTTTTACACTTCCAAATTGTTTAAGCAATTCTTTTTTCTTAACATCTCCTATTCCCTTTATTTCATCTAATTCTGATTTTTTCATTTGTTTGTCACGTAATTTTCTATGATATGTAATTGCTGTATCGTGAACTGTATCTTGGAATTTAGTAATTAAATTCATCAAACTTTCTGATATTTCAAATTCACTTCTATTTTCATCTATTAATGCTCTTGTTTGGTGTTTATCATTTTTTACCATACCAAATACAGGAATATTTAAATTATACTTTTTAATTGCTGTTTTTATCGCTCTTATCTGTGTAATTCCACCATCTGCAAATATAACATCTGGTAATTCTCCAAAACCACCTTTTGGATTTTCAATTGAATGTTTTAACCTTCTTGTTACAACTTCTTCTGTACATTTTGGGTCATCTTGTCCAAATACACCTTTTATTTTAAATCTCCTAGATAAGTTTTTCTTTATAACACCATCTATCATAACACACATACCGAGCCACCATATACTCTCCTGATATATTTGATATATCAAATGTTTCTATCTTTCTTGGTAATTTTTCTAAACCAAGTACATTTTTTAATTCTAATAATACTTCACTTTTATCTTTTTCTTTGTTTTCTAGTGTAACTTTGCTATTCATTTCTGCCATTTCAACAAAACGAAGCTTTTCTCCTTTTTTTGGAGACTTTATTTCCACTTTTTTTCCTAAAGATGTGGATAACCATTTTTCTATTGCTTCTTTATCTTCTATTTCTTCTCTTACCATTATTTTAGAAGGAATATTTGGGTTATCTAAATAATATTGTTTTATAAAACCTGATAATATTTCTTTATCTTCCATATCTTTTAAATCTTGGTAAAAATAATGCTCTCTTCCTATCATTTTACTTCCACGTACAAAGAATATTTCTATACATACTTGAAGTTCTGATTTTGCAATTCCTATTACATCTATACTATTTTCTGATATATTTGATACTTTTTGTTTTTCTGATACTCTTTCAATAGCATTTATTCTATCTCTTAGACTTGCCGCTTTTTCATAATCTAGATTTTTGGATGCTTCTTCCATCTCTTCTTTTAATTCTTTTATTATTTTATCTATTTTCCCATCTAAAAGATCTATTATTTCATCTATTTGTTTTCTATATTCTTCTCTTGTTACATAACCCATACAAGGAGCTAGACATCTTCCTATATGGTAATTTAAACATGGTCTTGTTCTTTCTTTTAATGTTCTACACTGACGTATTTTATATTTTCCTTTAATAAAATCAATCATTTCCTTACAACTACCTGGGTTTGCATATGGTCCAAAATATTTAGAACCATCATTTACAAGTCTTCTTGTCATAAACACACCTGGAAAATCACTTTTTAAATCTATTTTTATATATGGATATGTTTTATCATCTTTAAGCAAAACATTAAATTTTGGTCTATTTTTCTTTATTAAATTACACTCTAATATTAATGCTTCTGCCTCATTATCTACTACAATATACTCAAAATGGTCAATTAAACTTACCATTTTTTTAATTCTTTCTGTTTTATTTGTTTTTCTAAAGTATTGTCTTACTCTATTTTTTAAAGAAACTGCTTTTCCAACATATATTATAGTATCTTCTTTGTCTCTCATAACATAGACACCAGGCCTATTTGGAAGCTTTTTTAGTTCTTCTTCTATATTAAACATTAAAATCTCCTACCTTAAAATTTCTTTTTTAATTATATCAAAAATTTAAAAAAATTCATAGTTTTTTACCAAATTTTACATTTTTATATCTTTTTTGTTACAAAAATATTACAAAATTATTACAAAACTGTTGACAAATGATTTTTTTTGTCTTATAATCAAATTATAGTTAGAAATTTTACACTAAGGTTAAGCTAATTTAAGTTACACAAGATTAAGGAGTTGATTATAATGAATACACAAGAAGACTATAGACCAGTTGCAAGCTGTATGGCTTTAACTGTAAGAAAAGAACATAGGTTAACAGTAATTAAAAGAGCTACAAGAAAAACTATTCGTATTTCTTGGAAAACATTATTGTATGCCCTATTTTTAACATTCGCCAATATTTTAGTTTAGAATTTAATAATTGAATATATATTAAGAGAGTCTGTTTTAAACAAACTCTCTTTTATTTTTCTCCTATTGCTGAAACTACACTATCTATTCCTGGAAATACCAAATCTCTTAAATCATTATCTACTGTTATTTTCCAACTATCTTCATCTTTACCAATTTTTACTTTTTTTAACACAGTTTTTGTCTGTATACTTTCATCTGAAACAATTTCTTTTAACCTTTGAAGTGCTAATTCATTTGTTATTATATTTTGACTTTCTTTTTCTTTAACTATCTTTTTCATCCACTCTGTTAAAATAGTCTTGAAATCTTTATTAGTCATTTCTATAATTAAAGTTGCCTGATTATCCTCTACTTCTATACTTTCAACTGTCCATTCCATATTTTAAAATAGCTCTTTTTCTAACTCAGTATCTTCAGGATTTTCTAATATCATTTCATCTAAGCTACTGATTAACTTATCATAGTCCATATATTTATTAACTTTTTCCTTATCCAATTCTTTTAATGCTGTAAATGTTTCATTAAAAACTCTTTCTATTTCTCGTGAATTATTATTTAAACTTATAATTACAACAGTTGTAATTATAGATATAAATACTAAAACTATTGCTATTAAAGCAATAACCTTTTCTTTTCTGCCTTTAGCATACTTTCCTGTAGAATGTTTTCCCATTTTTCCCCTCACTCTTTTTTATTAAAATAGGAGAGTTAAATCTCGTAAAACTCTCCTATTTATTATTTATGCTATTATTCTTCTTGACTATCTAAAGTTTGTTGTTCAACACTTTCAACTGCTGACTCGTTTTTGTTCTTATCATCACTTGAAGTTATATCATCTTGTTCAGTAGATTCTTCCTTTGCTGGAGGTGTAGGTGTTGTTGGTTTTTCTTCTTCTGGCTTGCTTTCCTCCTTATCAGTTGAATCTGTTGTTTCTTGTGATGAATTATTATCACTTGCTGTATTTTCTTCTTTTTCTACTGCAGTAGCTTCATCATCTTTTTCTTCACTTGCTACAACACTATTAGCTTTATCAAGTTCATCTGCTTTTGCAGCTATTTCATCAGCTTTCTCTTCACTAAGTTCTTCATCATTTATTATTGTTGATAATAAATTCATTGAATAAGTTGATTTTTGTTCTTTATAATGAATGCTTACTGTTGCACTATCTGATAATTTATTTCCTGTTATTCCTACTAATTCTGCTGTATTAGTTACATTTACTTGTGCTCCAGTTGGAATTACAGTTCCTAAATCACTTACATCAACTACTATACCATCTAAGTGATAAGTAGCTGCTGGTATATTAACTTCATGTTCAGTTGTTCTTCTTCCATCACTAATACTATAATATCTTGTTAGGTCTGGATCCTTTGCGTGTTTTGAAACCTTATACCAAAGAATTACTTGTGTATCTGATAATGTAACAACTGGGTTTCCATATTTATCTGTATATAATGTGCTTAAAGTTCTATTAACTGCTGCTTCATCTGGTAAACCTCCAGTTACATATTGTTGTAACATTCCATTAGGCTCATTTGCTGCAACAAAATCGTTGTACATCCTCTTTAATGATTCTGGATTATTAACAGCTGCATCAACAGCATCATCATTATTAAATTCATTTGATGCAAATACTGGTTGACTATCTCCTACTGTTTTACCAACTGTAACACTTCCAGCATAAATATATCCTTCATTATCCTCTGTTTCACCAGCTGTTCTTATAAATAAATTCATTTTAGCTCTAGTACTATCAGTCTTACTTGTAGGTTTATCATTTGTATATTGTCCTAATCTAATATCTAATACTGTTGTTTCATTTCCTAAGTCAACTTCTTTATTCTTGAATACTGTTTTGTCAATACTTACTGTAATATCAACAGATTTAGCAGCGTCACCATATCCAATATTGTTTACTGTCCATGTTAATTTTTGTCTATTTTTAACTGTTTCTTGTCTAACACCTGCTGGTAAGCTTCCTGATACAGTAATTCCTTCTGGTAAAATATCTGTAACTGTTTGTGTATCTGTTATTATTGCAGGATAACTATCAGCCACTGTATTTTCCACTGTTAATCTGTATATAAATGTATTATTATTTGAAGCAGGATTATATACAATATTTCCAATTTTTCTTCCATCTTTCATTGCTGTCTTTGTTAATTGTAATGATGGCTCTGGTTTTGCAACGTAATATACAATTGCTGTATTATCCTCTACTGTTATTACAATATTTGGTTTATTTTGACTATCATATGTATATCCTTCAAATGTTTTTGATGGTATATTTACTGTATCTCCATAGTCTGCTGTTCCTGTTTCTGTTCCTAATACATTTGTTTCATTTCCTTTTTCTACATAATTAATTGTATATCCGAAAACTTGGTCTACTGGAATTTCATCAGTTTCATCTTCTCCTGCTACATCTCCTGATGTAGCTGTAACTCCATTTACAAAATATCCACGTTCTACATCTGATTCTTGAACTACATATTCATAAACTAATGTTACAGGTTCATCATCTGGTGTTAATGTTGCAATTGTTGAGTTTCCTGAAACTAAAGTTGCACCTTCTAAATTATCTGTTACAACAATATTAGTTAATGTTGTACTTCCTATATTATCTACTGTAACTTCAAATCTTACTGTTTCTCCATATTTATATGGTTCTTCTTTTTGATCTATTACTGTTTTTTCAACTAAAAGTCCTTTTGTTTCAACTGTATCTGTAGTTATTGGGTCTTCTGGGTCTGTACTGTCGTTGTCTCCTGCTGTAACAACATTTGTAATTGCCCCATCAACTTTTAATACTTCAGTTGTGAATTCTAATTCAACTGTTTCTCCTGCAGGTACTGTAACATCTGTTCCATTCATTAATTTATCTGCAGTTGCTTTTGAATCTTCTTCAACTTCTAATGTTCCATTAGAAATTAATTCTGATAATTCTACGTCTTTAACATTTACTGTTTCTGTCTCATCACCTGTATTTTCTACAGAGATTGTATAAGTAATTTTATCTCCAACTTTAGCAACATTATCTTCTACTGTTGCTCCTTCTGCTGTTTTTACTTCACTTGATTTTGTTATTTTTACAATTGTTGTTTCTGTTGGATCACTTTCTTCACCATTTGCAACAGCAACGTTTGTTATTATTCTTGTTGCTCCTGCATTTACAGTTACTTTAAATGTTATTACTGTTACTTCTCCAGCTTTTGCTGTTCCAAATATTACAGTTCCATCTTCTGATATCTCTGCATTTTCTACTGAACCATCTACATAAGTAGTCTGTTCTGGAATTCTATCTTTTACTTCAACATCTTTTTCAGAGTTGTTTGTTACTGTAATTGTATATGTAATTTGTTCTCCTTCTTGAACTAATCCTTCTCCTGTTTTTGTTGTTGCTGATTTTGTGACTATTACATCATCTTCTTGTACATTCAATGTAGATAATCCTGCTCTTGCAAAATCCGCATCAACACCACTTGGGTCCCATCCTAAATTTTGGTTTTCCCAAGGTGTTACTGTTACTGTTTCTACTACGTCTGTTCTTGTTATTGTTGATTCTTGTATATCCTCGGTTGTAGTAGTTGTTTCTCCTGTTGTAGTACCAGTACTTGTTGTACCTTGTGTTCCTGTTTGTGTTGTTCCTTCTGTTGCTGTTTCACCTGCTGCTCCTGTTTCTTCTTCTCCTTGTGTTGCCACTTCTTCACTAGTTGATTGTTCTTCTGGAGCTGTTGCTTCTCCACTTGATTGGTCTTCAGCTGTTTGGCTTCCTGTGTTTTCATTTTGAGTTGAAACTTGTTCTTGACCAATTTCAGCAGCTTCAGTTGTTCCTCTATCTTTTAAGAACATTACTGTACCTGTAGCAGCAATAATTAGAAGTACTATTATTATAGCAGCTGTTATAATTGTTGCTTTCTTACTTGGCTTCTTAAATTGTGCCATCAAAACCTCCTCCTTCTATATAATTTCTTTGGCCTTTAAAATTAATCTTTCTCTATTACCATTTGTACATGTAATTAGAGTAACCTCTCTTATTGTTTCATCTTTTGTTTCTAATATAGTTACATCGTTTGGATCAGTTTTAAAAATATCATATATTTGATACTGAACTGTTTGGTTATTCAAATCAGTTAGTTCTACTATATCTCCTATTTTTAAATTCTTTGTTTTTCCAAACATTGTTCCGTTATAATTGTTATGACCTGCAAGTGATAAGTTACCATATCCATTAACATCTCCACCCCAGTATTTAATAATAGCAAGTCTCATTGGTTCTTTTGCTTCTTCTGGGTTTGAAACATCCATTTCTAAAATCGGGTATTCCAAATCGATTGCTGGAATTTTTATTATACCTATTACTTTATAGCCATTTAATGTTAATTCTTGTTTTTGTGTGCTATCTGCACTTGAAAATACCTCTACGACCTCTTGATTTTTCTTCTCATTTTCATCACTTTGCATATTTTTAATAAGAATTAAACCTATTACTAATATGATTGAAATAATAAGAATACAAAAGATTATCTTATATATTTTCGCTTTCATTATTTATCTGCCTTTTTATTTAATTTTTTCATTCTGATAAAAACAACAATTGCAATTATTACTAAAGCAGCTAATACAACGAATAAAACAATGCTATCTCCTGTTATAGGTAATTTAGAAGTTTCTTGAGTTGTTACTTCTTGTTGTTCTACTTTTTCATCTTTACCTTTTTCTATTCCTAAGTTTGATTCCATGAATTTAGCATCATATGTTGTTCCGTCTTCTGCAACTTTTCTTAACATTACAATATATTTTTCTCCGTCAGTAGCATCTGATGGTTGTTTAATCTCCATACTCTCATCTACTGGTTGCCAATCAACTTCTGCTAATAGTTCATTATATAAATTGTAGAAATTGTTAGCTAATTCAATCTTTGTATACATAGGTTCACTGTCATAACCATCACTATTAAGTTCATCTGCTAAACTTTGAAGTTCACTATATCTTTCATCTGTTGCTTTAAACATTTGATAAGAATACTCTGCATTTGCATCATCTTCTATTTTTAATCCTCCAACAGTATAAGTATAGTTCTTTCCTTCAATTGTTTCTGTTCTATCAACAATTCCTGTTAAAACACTAGTTGATATCCTATTTGAAGTATTTTTTACTTCTTCCATTTTATCTTGTGTAAGCATATCACTAAAATCTAGTGTATATGTTACAGTTTCATCTTCCGTTCTTATGTATAAATTATTTTCACTTTCTGCAAAATCGCTAGCTGAAATTAATGCTACTTGATTACCTTCATCATCTTCAACTGAATTTATATAATTTAAATCCATTTCTGTTGCATCAGCCTCTTCTGATAAAGCATACTCAAAACTTGTTTCTAGTCCATCTACATAAATTACAACATCACCGTCAGCTTCTTTTATTATTTGTACCCCTTCATTTGCAGCTGCTACACTACTAAATGGTACTAACATTGTAACGACTAACATTGCAATTAGTAATACGGTTAGTTTTGCCTTAAAGCTTTTCATTTCCTTTCCCCTCCTTAAAATTTTTTAAAAGAAAAAAATATAAACCTAAGATTTTCCTTTTATTATTTCTCGAGTAAAATCCTAAGTTTAATTACATTAAAAAAGCACCACAAACACATAGACAAATGGCATATTCGTCATCGTCTTTAATTCCAGTATTGTTTTTTCTTACGGAATTAATGGTTTCTGATACTTTTCTCATCTTTTTTTCCCTCTTTTTTATTTTTTGAACTTCTAGCTATATGGCTGTTCCCTATGTTCCTATTTAAGTCCGACAACATTATATTACATTTTTGTCATTTTGTAAAGCTTTTTTAATAATTTTGTAATAATTATGTAAATTATTTTGTATAAAAAGTGTACTTTTGCTTATTTCCGTAGGGAAAAGCGTCGTAATATTTTTAGCTATTTCTGGCTTATATTCTATAATATTTTCTATATTTTACAAATATTCAAAAAAATAAATCATACCTCAAGTTATTCTTAAGGTATGATTTATTTTTCTAATAACCACTCTATTATATTTTTATGAATTATTCCATCTCGTGAAAAATTTGTTTTATCACAAGAAATAACATATTTAGGGAAATTATCATTTAATTGTTTAAATGCTCCAAATTCTCTTTTAATTACATTTTCATCTGCTGATAAATATGCAACCTGTATATAAATTTTTTCATCAGTTTTAGTTGCTATAAAATCTATTTCTCCTTGTTTTGTTTTTCCTACATATACTTCATATCCTCTTGCTAATAATTCGTTATAAACTACATTTTCAATCGCAAAACTTTTATTTATTTCATAATTATTATTTTTAATTTGTGCTATTCCTAAATCTGTCATATAATATTTATTTAATGTTTTTAAAATAGCTTTTCCATGTATATCATATCTATATGCTTTTTCAATAATTAAAGCCTTGCATAAAGCATCTAAATATGAATATAATGTTTTTGTTGATATTACTCTACCTTCACTCTCTAAAAACTTAATTATATTATTTGCTGAAAATTTTCTTCCTGTCATATCAACTATATATTGTAAAATTAAGTTAAATAAAGCTGTATCTTTTAACCCCAATCTTTCTACTACATCTCTTAATATAATAAAATCAAAAACACTATGTAAATAATCTTTTATATTACTTTCTTCTGTAAATTGTGTTCTATTTGGCAAACCTCCCCATTTTAAATAATCCTCAAAAGAGTTATCATCTTTTGCATCTTTTTTAGTTAATTCAATATATTCTTTATATGTTAATGGATAGATATTAAATAAAACATATCTTCCAGACAATACTGTTGATAGTTCATTAGAAAGTAATTTACTATTAGAGCCTGTTATAAATATACTAGCATTTTTTATAGATGCCCTTAATGCATTTACAACAACCTCAAACTTATCAACATTTTGTATTTTATCTAAAAATATATAATAAATTTTTTTATCCTTAATTTTTTCTTTTATATATTCATTCAACTTTTTATAATCTTTTAAATCTTCAAATTCCACATATTCAAAATTAACATATATAATATGGTTATCATCAACTTTTCTTTTTTAATTTCATCAACTATTTGTTCTAATATTACTGATTTTCCACATCTTCTTATTCCAACTAGTATTTTTACTAAATCACTATCATAAAATCCTCTTATTCTTGATAAATACATTTCTCTTTTTAACATTTTTATCACCTATAATTATTATGAACTATTTTTTATATTTGTAAAGTTATTTTGTTTAAGCAAAATAACTTTTCATTTTTATATATTTATTTTGTTTTGTCGAAATAATTTTTATGTCAAAAAAAGAAGCCATTTCTAGCTTCTTTTATATGATATCATACATTTATACATTTATATAAATCTCTTATTTTTTGTTTACTAAATCTTTTAATGCTTTACCAGCTTTGAATACTGGAGCTTTTGATGCAGGTATTTTGATTTCTTCTTTAGTTTGTGGGTTTCTACCTTTTCTAGCTGCTCTTTTTCTAACTTCGAAAGAACCAAATCCAACTAGTTGAACTTTATCTCCTTTTTTTAGTGAGTCTGTTACAACTTCTACAAAAGCATTAACTGATGCTTCAGCTGCTTTTTTTGTTTCACCTGTTTTTGCAGCCATTGCCGCGATTAATTCAGATTTGTTCATTTTCACTACCTCCTATAAAGTATAATGTTATGTACTTTATTGCCTGAACCAAGCAATAAATGTACTACTAATAAAGAATATTCGCCAAAAATACTTAAATTCCTTCTTTTTATTTAAAAATTTATTAAATTTTTAAAATAAAATATTTTATTAATATATTTTTAGCTTTGTAAGTATGCTTAAAATCTTGTCTCCTGCTGGCATCATCTGTACTTCTTCTTTAGTAAATACTTTTAGTGCTACTATTGCCAATCCATAAATTATTACTGCAAAACCTATTGCTAATATTGTAGCCAATTTTTCTACAATTATACCTGAAAGTACATAATATATAAAATATGAGCATATTGCCATAATAGCAGTTGCGATAACTGGTTTTATAACAAATTTCTTTGCAGGAAACTTTAAATTAAATGCTTTTCTTAAACATATTATAGAAATAGTAAATGCAACTGCGTGGCAAGCAACAGAAGCCCATGCTGCTCCATTTACTCCTATTTCTGGTATTGGCACTAATATTAAATTTAAAATTAATTTAACAATAACACCGAAGCCCTAGTGAAATTGCTGGAACTCTTAAGAGTCCATATCCTTGCAGTGCTCCATTTATTGTCTGGTCTAATATAGTAAATAAAATTGTAAGAGAACTTATTTGTAAAATTACTGTTCCATCACTAGCATTAGGATATAATAGATTTAATATTGGTTCTGCAAACACACACATACCAATTGTGCAAGGAAGACCTATTAACATTGAAATTAGAAAAGAAAAAGTAGTTTTTCTTTTAATTTCTTTTTTATCTCTTCTAGCTTTTGCTGCTGAAATTGCAGGAACTAGTGCAGTTGCAAAAGCTACATTTATTGACAAAGGAAGACTAGTTAAAGTATCTACCTTACCACCTAAAATACCATATTGGCTAACTGCAACATCTTCAGGTAAAAATTCTTTTAAACTTCTTACAACTGTAAAAGAATCTATATTTTTATTTACAGAAGAAAGAATTGCAGTTAAAGCAATTGGGAAAGATACTATCAATATCTTTTTAATAATATTTCTAACTCTTTCATATTTATAATTTACAGTAGACTTAACCTCTCTTGCAATTTCTTTTCTTCTTGTCTTATAAAACAAAAATAAATAACCAAACCCTGCCATAGTAGCAAGTGTAGTTGCTAAAGTTGCTCCTCCTGCCATCCACTCTGTTGAAACATTAGAAATAATTGCAACTATTTCTACTAATATAATCGTAAGTGCAGTTTTAAATATTTGCTCTATTGATTGAGACCTTGCAGTTACTTTCATATTTTGTCTACCATTAAAATAACCTCTCATAACAGAAGCAATTGCAACAAAGAAAATTGCAGGTGATAAAGCAACTAACGTCATCTCTGCATCTGGAATTTGTAACCATTTAACTGCAATTAGATGAGCTCCAAAAAACAACATTAAACTACCAACCAAACCAATTACAGCAAATGTTGCAAAAGCTATTTTAAATATTCTATATGCACCTTTATGGTCTCCAATTGCCACTCTTTCTGAAACTAGTTTAGAAATTGCATTTGGAACTCCAATAGATGAAATTGTTAGTAATAATGCATATATTTGATAACTTGCCGCTACAATACCATTTCCTTTGTCTCCAAACCCTTCTCTGTTTGTTAAATACAAATTATAAACTAAGCCCAATAATTTTATTAAAACTTGTGAAAATATTAAAGTAATAACACTTTGCATAAAAGTTTCTTTTTTAGAAGTATTTTCTTTAGTTTTTATATTTTTTGGCATCAAATCACTCCAATTCTTATTTTGTATCATAGTACATTTTACTTAAACATTATAAAATTAATTACAAAAATATTCAATACTTTTTGTAAAATTGAAAACGTTTACTTTTATCAAAAAAGACACATCTATTATAGGATATGTCTTAAGTTACTAAATTTTAAGAAAAACGAAATGTTTCTTCTATATATATTTATCAATATTAGGTAATAATTGTTTCTTTCTAGAAACAACACCTTTTAAAAAAGTTCTATTATTTTCTAGTTCTATATCAAATGCTTTTTCAACCGCTTCTACTTTATTTCCTAAAGCAATTATTTCAGAATTGCTATTTAATATATCCGTAATTGCTAAAACAAATAATTCTAATCCTCTATTTTCTATTTCTTCTTTAATCGCATTTTCTAATTCTTCTTGTCTTGTTAATACATCTTCTATACTTACAGTATTTACTTGTGCAATCACAAATTTTGTTCCGTTTTTATCTAAACTTTTAGCATCTAAAGATATTAATTCTTTAGCAGTGAAATCATTTAAATCTGTTCCTGCTTTTAACATTTCTAAACCATATTCCTTAATATCAATTCCTGATATTTTTTCTAATTCTCTTAATGCTTTTATATCATAATCAGTAGTTGTTGGTGATTTTAATAATAATGTATCTGACATTATACTACTAGCCATAAGTATTGCTTCTTCCTTACTTACTTCTATTCCATTTGTTTTGTATTCTTCCAAAAGTATTGTTGATGTACAACCATATGGTTTTGCTGTATAATACAAAGGTTCTAATGTTTCAAAATTTGCAATTCTGTGATGATCTATTACTTCTAATATTTTTGCATTTTCTATTGCATATACACTTTGATTAAACTCGTTATGGTCTACTAATATAACTTCTTGTCCTTCATCAACACTTTCTATTAATTCTGGTTCTTCTAATTTTAAATAATCTAATACATATTTTGTTTCTTTATTTATTTTTCCTAGTCTTACTGCTCTGCAATTTTCTTTCCCTGTTTTTTTATCTAATCTTTCTTTTACTAAACTTGAACATATTGAATCTGTATCTGGGTTTTTATGTCCAAATATTAATATTTCTTTTTCCATAATTAATCTTCCTTTCATACTTTATTTTTACTATATTTTCTTATTGCTTATTATATTAACTAGAAGTTGTTTTGTCAATGATTATAAATTATTAAACATTTTATTAGCTAATCACCTTTCTAATAATTTTTCTAGTTCTTCTTTATTAAATTCATATTTTTTATTACAGAAATGACAAACAAGTTCTGCTTTCCCATCTTCTTTTATTATCTTTTCTAATTCCGTTTTTCCTATAGCAATTAGTGCATTTTCCATTTTTTCTTTTGAGCAATCACATTTATAAACTGGAATTTTACAATCTTCTATTACTTTTATATTTTTATCTCCAGTTACTTTTTTTGCAATATCTAATAAACTTAATTTTTCATCTAACATTTTAGAAATTGCACCAGCTTCAAATATTCCTTTTTCTACATTTAAAATATCTTCATTAGTTGCATCTGGCATTGGTGTAATTAAATATCCACCGAGCTTCTCTTACACCGTTTTTATCTACTAAAACTCCCAATGCTACTGCTGATTGTCTTTGTTCTGAATTTACAAAATAATTTGTGAAATCATCTGCAATTTCACCTGATGTTAAATTAGATATTCCTATATATGGCTCTTTTAGACCAATATCTTTTATTACATTTATATAACCTTCGTTTCCTACTGCTCCACCTACATCTAATTTACCAAATTCATTAAGCGGTAAATCTACATAAGGGTTTTGAACATATCCTTTAACTTCTGGTTTGTTATTTGCAACTGCTAGGATTGTCCCTATCTCTCCATCTCCTTTTATTTGTACTGTTATTTTATCATCTTTGTTTTTCATTTCATTTGCCATTAATGCTGTTATTGTAAGCACTCTTCCTAAAACTGCTGTTGCTAATGGACTTAAATCGTGTATCTTTCTTGCTTCTTCTACTAAAGCCGTTGTTTTAATAGCTGTAATTGCAATTCGACCTTCATATGCTAAAAAACTTGTTATTTTATCTTCCATTTTATTCTCCTTGTTAATTTCTAAATTTCATCTATCACTTTATTTTTTGCAATTTCTCTAAAATATTTTTCCATACTTAAAATAGTATTGTCCCAATTAAATTTACTTGCTGTAATAATCCCTTTTTGAGCCATATTATGCATTAAATTTTTATCATTAATTAACATTTCAATTTTTTCTTTCATATCTTCTTTGTTGTGATGTTTTATTACTAATGCATTTTCTCTATCAATTACAAAATCTCTCATACCGCCTGTATCAGTTGTTATTACTGTTGCTCCACAAGTCATCGCTTCTAATGTTGGTAAACCAAATGATTCATATTCTGAATTACAAATATATATATCTGTATTTCTTAATACATCTCCTATTACTTTTTGCTCAGGATTTACGATTGCATTTTTTCCTTCTTCCTTATTTATTTTAGGCTCTGTTTGAGTTATCCAATTTAATTTTATTTGATATTTTTCTTTTAATTCTGTTATTACTTCTAATACTTCACCAACATTTTTGAACTTAAAATCTTCAGATCCAACTATTGTAATACTTGTTTCTTTTTCGTTTCTTTCTTTTTCTCTTGGATAAAATATTTTACTTTCTAAAGCATTATAAATAATACTTGAGCTTTTTCCATATATTTCTTCTATCTTCTCTGCTGAATATTTTGATACAGTATAAATAAATGGTGGTAATTGCATTCTATCATATACAACTTTTCTTTTTATTTCACTTAATCTATCTATCTCAAATAAATGTGAACCACCTTGTTCAAAAAACGCAACTGGTCCTTTATTTGCCTTTATTGCTTTTCTTGTACATTTCCAACTTGTTGGAACTACTACATCTGAATTAGGTATGTATTTTTCTATATCTTCGTTTTCTGGAACTTTTACAAAATTTATTTTATCAGATAATTCATACCAATTTGGATATTCGTCATATGTAACAATATTTATTTTATGTCCCTTTTTGGCTAATCTATTAGCATATTCTAAAATTATTTTACTTCCACCACATACTTTAGTCCATACCATTATATAAGTAATTTCTAATTTATTTTTTTCTTTGTTTTCGACTTTTTGTATTTTTTGTGGTTTAATTTTTTCTTTTGTTTCAAGTTCTATTTTTTCCCAATCATTAATAGTCATTTCTTTTTTTCCTCACAATCTATAACAAATATATTTACCATTTTTTAATATAAAATCTTTAAAATTAATTTCATTATACTTTTTTTCTAACATTTTATTAATTATTTGTGCCACTCCTCCGTGTGTTACAACTAATATATTTTGATCTTTTTGAACTTCGTTTAATATCTCTTTAATAAAACACTCAACTCTTTTTTCTAGTTCTTCTATGCTTTCTATTTCAAATTCTTTTATTCTTTCTTCATAGTCAGGAATACTTTTTTTACCTTCTAATTTTCCAAAACTTCTTTCTATTATTCTATTATCAATTTCTATTTTATAATTTGGTACTACTATTTTTGCTGTTTCTATTGTTCTTTTTAATGGTGATACAAATACTTTATCAAATTTTATATTTTGTAATTCTTTTCTTGTTTCTTGGGCTTGTTTTTTTCCTTCTTCATTTAAACTAATATTATTTTGCCCTTGAAATCTTCCCTCTTTGTTATAGTCTGTTTCTCCGTGCCTTAAAACATATAATTTCATCTAATATTACTCCTTTTAATAATTGCTCTCATTACTTCTTTGCACATTGTTTGTAATAATCTCCAGTCTTTTGACACATTCTTTATTTTTCCTATAAATACTTCTTCTATCTTCAAATTCATATTTGTTACATCTAATAACAAACCAATATCTACTCCATAATCTTTTTCTAGAGTCAATTTTTCAAATACATCTTTTCTTCCAGCTATCATACCACTTAAAGGTTGTCCATATTTTTTCATATTAGGAAATAATATTTCTAGTAATGGTTGTGCAACTAAAAAAGTAACTCTTCCGTGTTCTCTATCAAAGTCTGCTTTTACAAAATCAGCTTTCTTTTCTAATATTGGTTCTGCAAGTAATTCTACTACATTATCAACATAGTCATTTATATCTCCATCTAAAAATACTAAACAATCATTTTTTGCATTTTTTATTCCTTCTTCCATTGCATAACCTTTTCCTTGCCTATTACAAAAAATAACTTTTGCACCTTCTTTTTTAGCTATTTCTTCTGTTCTATCTGTACATAAGTTATTTACTACTATTATCTCATTAACACATTTATTTTTCTTACAAATTTTTATTACATTAGCAATATTTTCTTCTTCATTATAAGCTGGTATTATTACTGAAACCATTTACATTACCTCTCTTTCATTAACATAACTATTATATCAGTTTTTTTGTAAAAAAGCAATGAATTTTTTCTTAAAATCAAACAAAAAAAGACACCAATAATTTTATATTGATGCCTTTTTCTTATTAATCTTCTTTCTTTTGGAACATATCTTTTCCAACTCCACATACTGGGCAAGTCCAATCATCTGGTATATCTTCAAAAGCAGTCCCTGGTGCTATTCCACTATCTGGATCTCCTTTTTCTTGATCATAAATATAACCACAAGCTAAACATACGTACATATAATTCACCTCCTAAAATTTACTGGTGTATTTGAAACATATCTTTCCCTTCTCCACATACAGGACATACCCAAGTATCTGGTAAATCTTCAAATTGTGTTCCTGGTTTTATCCCTGCTTTTTCATTTCCAAATTTAGGGTTATAAATATATTTACACTCTACACACTCATACATCTGGTTATCAGAATGCTCTGCTTGGAAATTCTTATATCCTAGTCCTATTGCTACAATTACCATAAGTAAAAAGGATAATGCTTTCCATATTCCACTATCTAGTAGTATAACCGCAAATATGCCAAAAGTTGCACTAATTCCATATAAAATTAAAACTGCTTGTTTTTGGCTAAAACCTCTAGCAACTATTCTATGATGTAAATGTCCTTTATCTGCCTTAAATATTGCTTTTATTGATTTGCCTTTTATTAATCTTCTAATGATTGCCCAAACTGTATCAAATATAGGAAGTCCTAAAACTATTAATGGTAATATTATAACTGCTAATGTATAAGTTTTTGCAACTCCTAAAATTGCAATTATGGATATTGTATATCCTAAAAAGTTTGAACCTGTATCTCCTATAAATGTTTTTGCTGGTGCAAAATTAAATGGTAGAAAACCAACTAATGCTCCTGCTAATGCTGTTATTAATATAATTGCTATTGTTGGTGAACCATTTAATACAAAAATTACAAGTAAAGAAACCGCAGATATTACAGAAATACCAGATGCTAGTCCATCCAGACCATCTATTAGATTTATTGCATTTGTAACTCCTACTATCCAAATAATTGTTACTATTATTGATACAGCTTCACCTAATTCAGAAGTATTTATAAAACCAAAATCTATGCTCTCTATTCTTACTCCAAATGCTACAGCAACTATTGCTGCTAAAACTTGTCCTATTAACTTTACAATTGGTTTTATAGTAAATATATCATCAAATACACAAGTTATGCTAATTACTAATATACCTAAGAACATACCGAAGTAGTTGCATACCATAGTTGTCTCTTCCAAATAAACTAATTGTTCCTTCCATGCTCATAACAATTAATAGATAAACAACTGATACTAAGAAGCCGAAGTATTACTGCTGGACCTCCAAATTTAGGCATAGCTTTTTTATGCATCCTTCTTTCATCTTTTGGGACATCTACTGCACCTACTTTATGTGCAATTTTAATAGTGTATGGTGTTGCCATAAATGCTACAATGAATGCTAGCAAAAAGGCAATGGCTACATCTCCCCACATATTATTTGCCTCCTAATTATTTCATATTTTTATTTTCTATTTCTTTTATTAATTTTAATCTCTCTATATGTCTTCCTCCCTCAAAAGAAGTTGCAAACCACATCCTTAATATACAAATAGCTTCGTTTACAGTTAAGTCATCTGCTCCCATTGCTAATACATTACTATCATTGTGTAGCCTTGCATATTTTGCTGTATATTCATTATGGCAAATAGCACATCTTATTCCTTTAAATTTATTTGCTACAATTGACATACCAATTCCAGAACGACAAATTAGTATTCCTTGTTCACACTCTTTATTCTGAACAGACTTTGCTACCTTACTAGCTATATCTGGATAATCTACACTTTCTTCGTTTTCGCATCCAAAATCTTTATATTTAATATTCTTCTCATCTAAATATTTTTTTATTTCTTCTTTTAATCTATAACCTCCGTGGTCACTTCCAATTGCTATCATAAGTATCCCTCCATTTCTTATAAATCAATTTAATAATAACATAAAAAAATTTCTTTTACAAGAATTTATTGAAAATTGCTTGATTTTTCCTAATATTTATGATAAAATATTATACGTTAATATAGTAATACAAACTAAAGGAGGTGCTTTAAGAAATGCCAAATATTAAATCAGCTAAAAAAAGAGTTAAAATTATTGAAAAGAAAACTTTAAGAAATAATATGATAAAATCAGCATACAAAACAGCTGTTAAGAAATTTGAAGAAGCTGTTAAAGCTGGAAATATTGATGAAGCTAAAGTTCTATTTTCTGAAGCTACAAAGAAAATTGATCAAGCTTGCAGTAAAGGTGTTATTGTTAAAAACACAGCAGCTAGAAAAAAATCTAATTTATCAAAAAAATTAAACGCAGCTATGGCTTAAAACAAAATAAAAATTATGCATAGTTTTTATTAAAAGCTGTTTTTTGGGGCGGACTCAAAAAACAGCTTTTCTATATACTAAAATATTTTACTGTAAAAATAGTACTAATATATCCCCCTTTTCGAACCCCTCTACTAACAGCCATATTTATCTATTTTTTGTTTATCGTAAAATACGAAAGGACATAGTTTGTTTCTATATTATCTCTTATACAATCATTAATTGCATAACCACAGTTTATAGAAGCTACGGGCGAAACCATACGTATTACTATTGTTGTTTATGTTACCACTAGAATTGACATTGCACAAGTTGTTGTTGTTCACCATGCCAGAAATATTCAAATTACGCACATTGAAATTGGTATTGCTAGAGTTACTATTAACATTGCATGAAGCCATCCTAACTCTACTATATTTATTTATAAAAATAACATATTTTCACACTGGTGTAAATATAATAAAAAGAAATTTATTTTAAAATATTTTCAGAAGGAGTTTTTAACATGAAAAATAGTGGAAAATATGAAAACAATTTAAACATAGTTGGAAAAACATTAAAGGAAATAAGAATTAAAAAAGGTATTTCTTTTGAAAAATTATCAAATGGCTTATTACTACTTGGAATAAATATACCAGTAAATTGCAATAATCAAAGAACAGTAAGAGACTATGAATTATGTGCAATCGCAAAAGTATTAGACATAAATGTATTAGACTTATTAAACCCCTTTATAGAAAAATTGTAATATAATATATTAAATTTTTTTAATTTTTTCTCTTTAATATCAGCATAAATATCGCCTTTAGTTTATTAAAAGCAGATATTTGTGCTGATATTACTTTATAATTACTAAGATTATTGTTATTTTTTATATCTTTGTTTCTTTCTGATATCAATTGCTTTCTTGGTTTTAATTTCCATTGCTTTTAATATTTTAAACTGTTAAGATATTAATAGATATACTATTATTTATTATATATTTTTTTATTTTAGTGAGGTTTAAAATGATAAATAAAATAATTACATATTATAAAAATTTAGATAAAATTACATATAAAATATTATATAAAGGACTTGCGTTTTGTTTTTTACTAGCTTCTTTTTCCGCTTTTATTTTACTTAGCTATATTTTATTCTTTCAAGCACCTTTACTATATTATATAGGAATAAACTTATTTAGACTAAGCTTAGTATTTAGTGTAGAATTTATTATATGTGGTTTTGTAGTAGATAATATAAAAAAACAATTAATTTGAGAATTTTGGGGACGGGGCTTTTTTTGTCGCATTTTCCAAAAATTTCCAAAATGCGATTTTTTTGCCCCGTCCCCTTTTTTCTCATTTTATTTTAATTCTTCTTTAAACATTTGATTAAGCATTTGTGGGTTTGCTTTACCTCTTGTTTCTTTCATAGCTTGTCCTACTAAAAATCCTAATGCTTTTTCTTTTCCAGCTTTATAATCTTCAACTGATTTTTGGTTGTTTTCTAAAACTTTTAGAACAACCTCTTTAATTGCACCTTCATCTGATATTTGAACCCAACCTTTTTCATCTATAATATCCTCTGGATCTCTTGGATGTTCAAACATTTCTACTAATACTTTTTTAGCTATAGAAGAACTTATAGTTCCTTTATCTATTAATTGTACTAATTTAGCAAGTTGCTTGCTATCAAATGGTATTTCTACTGGATCCATTTCAGTTTCATTTAATATTCTTGATATATCTGAAATAATCCAGTTATTTACTGCTTTTGGATTATTACAAATCTTACTTGCTTGTTCAAATAAATCTGATAAATATTTAGATGATGTAATAATATTTGCATCTTTTTCAGAAAGTTTATATTCTGTTAAATATCTTTGTTTTCTACTTTCAGGAAGTTCTGGAAGTGAGTGTTTAATATTTTCTATATATTCATCTGAAAGTTTAATTGCAACTAAATCTGGATCTGGGAAATATCTATAATCTTGAGCATCTTCTTTATCTCTCATTGAAAATGTCTTTCCAGATACTTCATCCCATCTTAAAGTTTCTTGTTCTATTTTTCCACCGTTATCTATTATATCTACTTGTCTATCAATTTCATATTCAATAGCTCTTGTAATGCTTCTAAAAGAGTTCATATTTTTCATTTCAGTACGTGTACCAAATTCTTTAGCACCTTTTTTTCTGATTGATACATTTACGTCTGCTCTTAAAGAACCTTCTTGCATTTTACAGTCTGATACTTCTATATATTCTAAGATAGATTTTAGTTTTCTTAGATATAAATCAACTTCTTCTGAACTTCTTAAATCTGGCTCTGATACTATTTCAATTAATGGAACTCCTGCTCTATTTAAATCTACTAAACTTCCTCTTCCAAAGTCGTCGTGATTTAACTTTCCAGCATCTTCTTCAATATGAATTCTTGTAATTCCAATAGCCTTTCTTCCAGTAGATGGCTCTATTTCTATTTTACCATGTTCGCAAAGTGGTTTATCATATTGTGATATTTGGTATGCTTTTGGTAAATCTGGATAAAAATAATTTTTTCTATCATTTTTACTATCTTGTGATATTGTACACTCTGTAGCAAGTCCTGCTCTTACTGCATATTCTACTACCTTTTCATTTAGAACAGGAAGCGTTCCTGGCATTGCCATACAAATAGGGCATACGTGTGTATTAGGGCTCGCACCAAAACTTGTTGGACAAGAACAAAATATTTTTGTTTTTGTTGATAATTCTGCATGTACCTCTAATCCAATTACTACTTCATAATCTTCTCTTGCCATTATTCTTCCTCCTTTCTAAATGTTGGTTTATAATTTTCTCTAAATTTTATTTTTTGTTCAAATGTATACGCTGCATTTAATATTGTTTCTTCTTGGAATTTATTTCCTATCAATTGCATACCAATTGGCATATTAGATTTGTCCACACCACAAGGTATTGATATTCCAGGTAGTCCTGCTATATTTACTGATACAGTACATATATCCGCTAAATACATCTCTAAAGGATTATTTGATTTTGAACCTATATCAAATGCTACTGTTGGTGATGTTGGTGTAAGTATTACATCATATTTTTTAAACGCTTTATCAAATTCGTTCATAACAAGTGTACGTACTTGTTGTGCTTTTTTGTAATAAGCATCATAATATCCTGATGATAACACATAAGTTCCAAGTATTATTCTTCTTTTTACCTCTGGTCCAAAACCTTCACTTCTTGATTTTCTGTATAAATCTTTTAAATCTTTAAATTCTTTTGCTCTATAACCATATCTTATTCCGTCAAATCTTCCTAAATTTGAACTTGCTTCTGCACAGGCAATTATATAATATGTTGCTAAAGAATATTTAGCAATATCAAGTGAAAATTCTTCTATTTCTGCTCCTAGTTCTTTATATGTTTTAATTGCTTCTTCTAATTTTTCTTTTACTTCTTCATTTATACCTTCTCCAAAAAATTCTTTTGGAACTCCTATCTTTAAACCTTTAACATCATTTTTTAATGCTTTTGTATAATCTTTTTTCTCCATCTCTCTTGATGTAGTGTCTTTCTCATCGTGACCTGCTATTATATTTAATAACATTGCACTATCATAAACATCTTTAGTTATTGGACCAATTTGGTCTAATGAAGATGCAAATGCTACTAATCCATATCTTGAAACTAAGCCATATGTTGGTTTTAAGCCTACAACACCACAAAAACTTGCTGGCTGACGAATTGAGCCTCCTGTATCTGAACCTAAAGCCCATGGAACCATATTTGCTGCTACTGCTGCTGCAGATCCTCCTGAAGAACCTCCTGGTACTCTATTTAAATTCCAAGGATTTCTTGTTTTCTTAAAATATGAATATTCTGTTGAACCTCCCATTGCAAATTCATCCATATTTAATTTTCCTAAATTAATCATTTTTTCGTCATTTAATTTTTCTACTACTGTTGCATCATAAGGTGATACAAAATTTTCAAGCATTTTTGAACTACAAGTTGTTTTTACACCTTTAGTACAAATATTATCTTTTATCCCTATTGGTATTCCTGTAAAATTTCCTACTTCTCCACTTTTTCTTTCTTCATCAATTTCGCTTGCTTTTTCTAATGCTTCATTACCTAATTCCGTTACAAATGCTTGTACATCTTTTTCTTTTTCTTCTATTCTTTTCACATATGCTTTTGTTATATCATATGATGTTAATTCTTTGTTTTTTAACTTCTCTTGTAATTCATGTACTGTAAGTTCTGTAATATCCATTAAAAACTCTCCTTTCTAATTTTACTCAATTACTTTTGGTATTCTAAACATATGTTGTGCTTCATCTGGTGCATTTTGTAATAAACTATCGTTATCTTTAAATACTTTTATCTCATCTTTTCTAAATACATTTTTTGCTTCATTTGCTCCTATTGTTATATTCAAACCTTCTACTGGTGCATTATTTACTATATTTGCAAAATTTAAAATATCTTCTAAATTTGCTAAATAGTTATCAATCTCATTTTCATTGATTTCTAAGTCTGCTAATTTTGCTATATGTAAAAGCTCTTCTTTACTTACTTGCATTTAATCATCTCCTTAATTTAATCTGGTTAATATTATATACTTTTTTAATCAAAAAAACAAGCCCTAAATGGCTTGTTTTCTATATTTTTAAAACTTTTTAATTAGAATTATTTTAATTCAACTGTAGCTCCAACTTCTGTAAATTTAGCTTTTAATTCTTCAGCTTCTTCTTTGCTAGCTCCTTCTTTAACTGTTTTTGGTGCTCCATCAACTAAATCTTTAGCTTCTTTTAATCCTAATCCTGTAGCATCTCTAACTACTTTGATAACCTTGATTTTTTGATCTCCTGCTGCTGTTAATACAACATCAAATGATGATTTTTCTTCAGCTGCTTCTCCAGCTGCTCCAGCTGCTGCAGGTGCTGCTGCA
>CALXHF010000016.1 GCA_944388035.1 uncultured Clostridia bacterium
TGGAGATGATTAAAATAGATGACGATGATTTTACGGACTGGTTAATTGATAGAGAGGAGTGTATTATGGATTTAGATTATGAAGAAGTAAAAGCTACAAGAAAATTAAACGGGGCCGATAGGGAAAGTAATATAGAAGAAGATATAAAGATACTAGAAAGATTTAAAAACAACGAAATGCAACGAGACAAATTAGAGCGAGATAATAGGTGTGGAGCTTGGAAAATAGGAGATATTTATAAGCATTTAGAATTAAACACAGCAATAAATCACATATTAGCAGAACGAGAATCAGACAAAAAGAGAATAAAAGAATTAGAAGAAGAAAATAGAATATTTGCATTAGAAGGAAGTAGAGTAGCTCTAAAGTTACACATAGAAGAAAATTACATACCAAAACAAAAAGTAAAAGAAATAATTTTAAAAATAATAAATTACAAAATACCTAGGGCAGTTAATAATGGATATTATTATGATTATTTTGTAAAACAAGAATATAAAGAAGATTTTGTAAAATTATTTAATAAATTATTGGAGGATAAATAATGTTTAAAACTAAAAAGAAATTAAAACAAGAACTAGAAGAACAGAAAAGAATAACAGCTAAAATAATTAAAGAAAGAGAAGTTTTATTAAAAAATAGAGAGATTAATTATAATTTATACAATATGTTAAAAGCAGTTTTAATGCAATTATCAGCAAAAGAAATAGAAGTAGATATTGATAAATTAGAAGAAGCTAGAAATTATGAATTGTATGTAGAAGATAGTTATTTAAAATTTGCTAAGAGAATTAAATTGATAGACAAAAGAAAGTTAAAAGAAGGTGATCAATATGTTTTATAAATTTTATGAAATTGAAATTATAGAACAATTAAAAGGAGAAAAAAATGAATAAGCAAGAGATTAAAATTGAAAATGAAAGAGACAAAAATTTATATATGCAAGGATATGAGCAAGGATTAGAAGATGCTAACTTAAATAAAGTTTTTAATAAAGGTTATGCTTATGGAATAGAAGTAGAAAATAATAACATAATTAGAAACCTACAAGAATATTTATATGGGTTAGAAGAAAGAAGAAAAAATGGAGATATAGTTATAGGTTATTGGCAAGTAAGAAAATTGATAAATGAAATAATAGAAAATTTTAAACTTTAGGAGGACAAGCAATGACAAAAGAAATAGAAGAATTTAAAAACATATTTGGTAATGTACCATTTGAAGATATAAAAAAGATACAAAAATATGTAGAAGAAAGATATGTTAGTAGAGATGAAATAAAAAAAGCATTAGAAGTATGTGAAAATGTATATGAAAAAGAAATGAAGCCATATCAAAGAGAATATGGATTAGATGTCACTTATTTAAGTAAAAAAGAAAAGGCTGAACTAGTAAATAAAAGAAATTGTTTAATAACACAAATGGAAACTTATAAACAATTATTAGGAGGAAATAAATAATGACAAAGGAAGAAGAAGCAATAGAAAGATTAGAGGAGTACTTAAAAAATAGTGCTTATAAAAGAGTAGATAGTGATTTTTTTAAAAATGGTGGCTGGGAAATAGTCGATTTAGAAGTACCACAATCAATAGAAACAGTCTTAAATACGCTAAAAGAAAACTCTGCAGAGATTGCAGAGAAGTCTGCAGAGATAGAAAAATATAAGAGCTTATATAACAAAGCTCTAAAAGATTTAGTTCAAGCAGAAAAAAAGAAATGCCAGAAAGATAAGATAAATGAATTACTAATAAATTTTATATACAAAATGTCAATAATAAGACCAGGAACAATAATGTACGATTTAAGAGAAGATGGATTTGATACAAGTAAATGTGGCAATTGTAAAGGTAAATCGTGTAAGAATTGCATAAAACAATACTTTAAACAAAAGGCGACAAATAACGGTTAAGAGCGACAAAATTGTCGTTGAAAGGAAAGATTGAACAGTTCTGAACAGAACTGAACAGCAGAAAGGAAGGAATAATGTTAAAAATACCAGAATATAACAAAATAACGGGAGAAAAAATAGATTTAAATATATTTATAGAACAGTACGGATTCAAACCAGAATTTAACAAAGAGACAGGAGAATTAATAGAATTATATAGAATTAATGGCTTTTACTTAGGAGAAAGAACTAGAAGGAGAAAGAGTACAACAATTAGCAAACAACAAAATAATGATAATTGCTGGAAATATAACGGAGACATGAAAAATTATTGGTTTATAGAACCTATTTCAAGATTTTTTAAATGTAAAAAGCATTATGGAAATTGCCAAATTTTGAATTTAGATGAAGATGACTATGAAATATTATATGACTTAATTCAAGCAGGGTTGGTCGAGAAAGTAGAGGGAGAAAGATGAGAGATATTGAATTTCGAGGAAAAAACAAATTAACTGGCAAATGGGTATATGGTAATTTGTTAGTTAAAAAAACAAAAAGAAAAACTGAAACATTAGAAGAGAAATTGTATGACTATAAATATTCTATCCAATATATAAACAAAAATGGCAGATATTGTACTGTAGAAGTTATAGAAGATACAATAGGGCAACTTATAGGAACAGGAGAATATGGAAAAATATATGAAGGTATGAAACTATATGATGAATACGAAGAAGAAAACTGTACACCTGAATATGACGACGAAGAGCGTTGTTTTAGATTAGTATACACAAGTAATTATGCTGAAAGAATAGAAAGTTTAGATGGACTTATACCGATAGAGAAAGGAGAATAATAGTGAGAGATATATTTAAAGTATTAAAACAAATAAAAGATGTTCTAAAAGAAAATGAAGAATATGGAGAAATAGAGGCTAACATAGAAAAAATAAAGCACAGCTTAAGATTTAAAGCACCAGAAGATAGATGGAATTATATGTATGACAGATTAATAGTAGATTTTATACCACCAAAAACAGAAATAGATTATAAAGTATTATCAATATGGACTACAAAAACTGTAGAAGAGTTGAAGAAAGGAGAAAAAGATGAGTAAAATGTTAGAAGAAGAATATATTGAAAGGATATTATTACCAGAAGCAGAAAGAAAGGCAACAGTTACAGTAGGAATATATATTGATAAATTAGAAGAATTAATAGCTTTTTTAATAAAATTAGATTACAAGACGAGGAAAGAATATAAAATAATATATAAATTTTGTGTTAGCGAACCAATTAAAAGAATAGCAAAATTCTTTGATGTAGAAGCGATAGAGAGTAGTATGTTACCAAAAGATGTAATATTTGTTGTTTTCAAACCAAAAGATTTTTTTAGGAAGGAGAATAAAGATGAGTAGAATAATATTAGCTTTAATAAAAGTTATTATACTAATAATTTTATTTATCTATCTCCATAAAAGTGAGGAGGATTAGTTTATGAATAAAGAAATAGAAGAAGCATTAAGAGTTGGAGACGACAGAAAAGTAGAAGAATACATAAAACAGCTAGAACAAAAAGAAACTATATTAGATAAAGTAACATATAAATTAAAAGAAGATATACTAAAAACTAAAGAAGAAATAAAATACTGGGAAGAAAGATATAGAAATGCAAAAGAAAGTAATAAGAAAAGTTTTTATAGACAGATAAATAGATGCCAAAGCAAATTTGAAACTTTAAGGGAAATATTAAATATTATAGAAGGAGAAAAGGAATAATGAGTGGATTTGAAGTTATAGAAAATACAGATAAAGCAAGAGATGAATTTGAAAAACATTTATATGGCTCTGATAGATATTTTCTTACAAGAGATGATTTAAAAGCATTATCAGAAGGAAAATGTTTAGCAACAGAGATTAATAACGAATATGCAATTTTTATAGAATTAGGATAAAGAAAGAAGGTAGAAAAAATGAAAGTAATAGATTTGTTAAATAAAATGGCAAATGATAGAGAATACAGACCATTAAAAATAAAATTTTTAGGAGTAATTTATACTTATAATGCAACAATAGGAGACTATGAAAACGATGCAAGTTTAGATTATGGGATATTTGCAGATTTTGTTGTAGAGAACATACTAAATGATGAAGTAGAAGTAATAGAAGAAAATAAAGAAATAGAAGACTTTAAAACAGAATACACAATGAGGCAAATGGACATACAGTTTAAAAATAAAATTAACGAATTAGTAAGACAAGTAAATAAATTAACTAAAGAAAGCGAGGAAAAGTAAATGTTAAAAGAATATCATAAAATAGAAACTCTTTTTGAAAGAGATTTAAAAACAAAAAAATTAATAGAAGGAAAATATAGAAACAAAACAATAGAATATTTAAAAGATAACAAATGGCAATTTACAGAAAAAATTGACGGAACAAATATAAGAATATATTGGGACGGACACAAAGTAAGTTATTATGGAAGAACAGATAAAGCACAAATACCAGCAGAATTAATGAATAGACTAGTAGAGTTATTTGGTGGAGAAGTAAACGAAGAAATATTCGAGCAAAAGTTTGGAGAAACAGAAGTAGTTTTAGTCGGAGAAGGATATGGAGAAAAAATACAAAAAGGTGGATTATACAGGAAAGGACAAGATTTTATACTATTTGATGTAATGATAGCAGGAAATTGGCAACCAAGAGAAAGTATAGAAAATATAGCAAAAACATTTAATATAGATGTAGTGCCAATAGTTTTAGAGGGAACAATACAAGAAGGAATAGACTATGCAAAAACAAAACCAAAATCTGTATTTGGAACAGCAGACAGTGAAGGAGTAGTAGGCAGACCAGAAATGGAATTGCAAGATAGAACAGGCAATAGAGTTATTGTAAAAATAAAAGTAAAAGATTTTATATAAGGAGATAAAGATGAAAATACCAAAGATTTTAAAGAGGAACAATAAAAATTATTATTTAGTTAAAATATATCCAGACTATGTGCGATATATCACAGATTTTGGATATATGGAGTGTTTTAACAAAAGAGAAATAGCTATAAAAGAAAAAGAGAATACAAGACCTTATAATTTAAAACCTGAAAATGTTACAAGGTAGGAGGAAGAACAAATGACAGAGAAAGAAGCTAAAAAAGAATTATATTCTTATTTACATAGTAAAAAACTAGAACAAAGAAAATTAGAACAGATAGAAGAAGTAAAAACTAAATTAACAAAAACAACTACAATTTTATCAGATATGCCTAAAGGAACACCAGACAACGACAAAATGAGTAAAAACATATCTAGATTATTAGATTTAATAAGTGAGCATATTGAAATTATGCAAGAAGAGGAAGAAAACCTAATAAGAATAACTAAAAAAATAAGAGAAGTAGAACAACCATTTAGAAATATATTAGAACTTAGATTTGTAGAAGGGTTAAAAGTAGAAGAGGTATCTGTAGAAATAGACAAAGCATATAGATATACAAAATCTTTAATAAAAAATGCTATAAAAAAATATGCAGAAATTTAAAAAAAGCACCTTTTATGTCTTTTTTAGCACCCTAAAAATATGTTATATATATAATTAGAAGTATAATTGATATAGTCGCAATTGGAGAGAAACCAGTTAAACCCAAGCGACAAATAGGACTTTTATTATTAAGAACAGCCGTTATTTTAATAGCTGTTCTTTTATTTTACTTAGAAAAAATATGTAGGTAGGTTCGATTCCTACAAGGGCATCTGGAAAACAGATTGTGCTTCGCCTGGTGGCGAAATTAATTATTTATGGAGGAAAGAAGATGAATATTAAACAGTTAGAAAAAATGTTTTTAAAAGCTAAATTAGAAGGAAAAGATTTAGCAATAGAATTAACAGTACCAACAAGACAAGAAACAGAAGTAATAATAGTAAGAAATGGTAATTTAGATTATAAACTAGATTATTATAGAAAAAATTACACAGAAAAATTAATTTTAAATAGATGCAAAGATATAAAAATATTAAATGCTAAAGTAATAGATTTTAATATGTAAAAAGCAATGCTAGGTAACCAATCTGAGACACACCTCCTTTCACTATATGTACTCATAATAAAACTCCTTTTTCTAAGAATATATTAATGCAGAGTCTTCCTAGCGGGCTCTAAAATTATGACAGAGTAATTCAAACGGCTTTGAACCCTGTCTTGAAAACAGGTGGAGCTTAATAGCTTGGGGGTCGGCACCTCACTCTATCGCCAATTAAAAAGAAGGTGTTAAAATGACAAATGAAGAAAGATTTAAAAAGTATGTAGAAATACATTGTAAGAACTGTGAAAACAAAAATAAATTCTTATGTGATATTAGAATAACAGAATTAGATGGAATTATAGAAACTAAATGTAATTATTATAAGAGGGAAGAAAGAAAATGTTAGATATTTTATTATTTATTCTAAAGTTAATAGGAATAACAATAGCAGGAGCTATTGCAATAATAATTTTAATATTAGCTATTTATATAATTTATTTAGTTATAAAAAACATATTAAAAGAGGAGCGAAAAAAGTAGGTGGAGGTTGATGGCTAAATATGATTGGAAACAATTAGAGAAAGAATACATATTAGGTGATTATAAATCAATAAGTGCTTTCTTAAGAGAAAAGGGTATATCAAGAAATAAAACAACAAATGCACAAACTAAAGAATGGAACATCAAAAAGCATCAAAAAGACATCAAAAAGACATCAAAAACAATAGAAAAAGTAACAGAAAAAGAGGCTGAAAGAGAAGCAGAAAAAATAGCAAATATAAAATCGATTGCAAATGATTTAGCACTAAATATTGAAAAGGCAAATAAACAACTAGAAACCTATATAGTAAAAAATAAGAAAAAAATAAAGAAAGTAAAATACGATTATAAAGTAAGTAAACCTAGCGAAGAAGAAATAACAGAAAATGAAGAAATAGAAATAACAGAAGGAATAATAGATAGGCAAGGACTAAAAATGTTAACATCTGCCTTAAAAGATTTAAATGAAATAATTGGAGATGACAAAGAAACAAACAAAGAGACATTAGACAAACTAGATGAAGTACTAAAAGGATTAGGAGGCGTTGTTTAATGTTTTCAGTAAAGCAAAGAGATTTTTTAGACAATGCCGACAGAAGATGGAATATTAAATATGGTGCAACAAGAAGTGGAAAAACATATTTAGATTATTACATAATACCTAAAAGAATAAGAAATGGAATAGGAAAACCAGGATTAACAGTAATACTAGGTAATACAAAAGGAACTTTGCAAAGAAATATAATAGAGCCTTTGCAAGATATATGGGGAACAGAATTAGTTTCCGAAATAAAAGCAGATAATACCGCTTATTTATTTGGGGAGAAATGCTATTGCTTAGGTGCAGATAATAAAAAACACATAAACAAAATAAGAGGACCTAGCTTTAAATATTGTTATGGAGATGAGGTAGCAACTTGGGATGAAGGTGTTTTTCAAATGCTTAAATCTAGGCTGGACAAACCATATAGCAAGTTTGATGGAACTTGTAATCCAGAAGGACCTTCACATTGGTTTAAAAAGTTTTTAGATGGAGATGCAGATATATATCAGCAAAAATACACTTTATATGATAATCCTTTTTTAGCAAAAGAAGTATTGCAAAACCTAGAAACCGAATACAAAGGAACAGTATTTTTTGATAGATATATCTTAGGAGATTGGAAGGCAGCCGAAGGAACAATATATATGTTATTTGCTGATAAGACAAAGGACTTCCTAGTAGATAATGTAAACGAACAATTAGCAATAGTAACAATAGGAGTAGATTATGGGGCTGGAAAGTCTAAAATAAAATTTGTAGCAAGTGGTATTACATATAATTTTAGAAAAGTTTATGTTTTAGATGAAATGGATTTATCTGGAGTTTATGATCCAGAGCAGATATACGAAAAGTTTATAGAGTTTTATAAAAGAGTGTACGACAAATATGATAAATGTCAGTACGCTTTTTGTGATTATGGAGCATTAGGAAATGTAATAACTTTAGGCTTAATTAGAAGATGTCAAAAGGAGAGATTACCAGTGCAAATAGTTGATTGTTCTAAAGGATTAATAAATGACAGAATATTCTTAAGTTCTACTTTAATGGCACAAAGAAGATTCTTCATATTAAGAAAAAACACAATAATAACAAAAGCTTTTCAAGATGCCTTATGGAACGATAAAAAGCCAGATGAGAGACTAGATGATGGAACAACAGATATAGATAGTTTAGATGCATTTGAATATTCAATAAATAGTTTTTATGAAAATTTAATTAATAGCAGGAGATAAGATATGAATCTACAACAGTTTTTTAGTAATCAAGGTTATGATATATCAGAAAAATTAAATTGGGAAAAGTATATAACAATATGGACAAGTTGGTACAGAGGAAAAGTCCGTAAATTTCATAATTATTATATATACAATGGACAAAGAAAAGTAAAAATGGAAAAGAAGTCAATGCAAGGAGCTAAAAAAGTAGCAGAAGACTGGGCAGATTTGCTTTTTAATGAGAAAGTTAAGATAAATCTTAAAACTAAAAGAGATACGGAGGCTTTAAATGAAATATTAAGACAAAATAATGCAATAGCAATTATAAATCAAGGTATAGAAAAATCCTTTGCTATAGGAACTGGTGCTTTAGTAGTATCGGTTCAAGATATAGAAGAAGGAGAAAATACTTTAGATGTTACTAATGCAAGAGTGAAGTTAGAGTTTGTGGAGTGTAAGAAAATAATTCCACTAACTTGGGAAAATGGAAAAATAACAGAGTGTGCTTTTGTTACTACAAAATATAAAAAAGGACAAACTTATATTTATATTGCAATGCATGTAAAAAACGAACAAGGCAACTATGTAATTAAAAATTATATGTTTAAAGGCAAATATAGTTCTTTTGTAGAAGCCAGTGAAGAAGATAAAGAAGGTTTTCTAGACAAGTTTGATACAAAGAGCAATATTCCATGGTTTGCAATAATAACACCTAATATTTGTAACAATATAGACAGTGAGACACCTTTCGGTTTGTCTGTATATGCTAATGCAATAGATACTTTAAAATGTTTAGACAATGCATATGATGGCTTAGACAATGAAATTACGATAGGAAGAAGAAGAACATTTGTTGCCGAAGAAATGTTGACATACGATGAAGGAGAACAACGTATGGTATTTGACCCAAATGATATTTCTGTTTATCGTATGCCAAAGGGATTTAATAAAGATAGCATGATAGAACATGATGACGCCAACTTAAGAGCAGACCAATTTATTAATGCAATCAATTATCAATTAAATGTTTTGTCTAGTAAAGTTGGTTTTGGAAATGAAAGATATAAGTTCGATGGACAAGCTATACAAACAGCAACAGGGGTTATATCAGAAAATTCAGATATGTTTAGAACAATAAAGAAGCATGAGCAAGTTTTAGAAAGTAGTTTAATAACTATTGTTAAGGCTATAGCTTATGCTTCTACTGTTTTTGGCAATCAAAAAATAAATGCAGAAAAAGTAACAATAGATTTTGATGATAGCATTATAGAAGATAGGGGAGCAGAGCAAGTTAGAGCAATGCAAGAAGTAGCACAAAACTTAAGAAGTCATAAATCTTACATAGAAGAATATAGAGACTTAAACGAAGAACAAGCATTAGAAGAAATGGAACAAATAAAGCAAGAAAAAATGAGTAATCAAGAGGCTTTTGGATTTACTACTGATTTAAGTAATACAGGAGAAAGCCAAATAAATAATAAGGATGATAAACAGGACGATAAAAAGAAAGATAACAAAGGAAAGGAATAAGTTATGATAATAAGTCTTATTTTATATAAAACATTAAAAATGAAAGAATATAAAGGTTTCATCTATAGATATGATAAAAATAAGAATTTAATAATATCAAGAAATCCAATAGATTGTGCTTTAAAAATATGTTCTCCATCTGGTGTTATCGTTTATAGAGAAATAGAAAGGTTAAATAATGCTAACTGAACAGGATTTTATTAATATAGAAAAACAAGCTAATTCTATTTATAGTAATTTAGAATTACAAATAATAGAAGAAATAGCAACAAGAATAGCAAACTTTGGTTATGCAAATACAGTAGTAATAAATGATTTAAGAATAGCCCAGGAAATGGGCTATTTGTATGAAGATATTATTAAATTAGTTGCTGAATATAACAATACAACAGTAGAAGAAGTAAATCGTATCTTTTATGAAGCAGGAGAAAAGAGCTTAAAGTTTGATGACAAAATATATAAAGAAGCAGGTTTGCAACCACTCCCATTAAATCAAAGCGAAAGCATAAAGCAAGTTATGAACGCAGCAATAGTAAGAACAGCAGGAAACTTACAAAACTTATGCATGACTACTGCAAATACAGCTCAAACACAGTTTTACAATGCTATAAATATGGCTTACATGGAAGTTAGCACAGGAGTTAAGAGCTACACACAAGCAATAATAGACACGATAAACAACATAAGTTCTCAAGGAGCTGTTATAACATATCCAAGTGGAGCAAAAAGGAGTTTAGAAAGTGCAGTAAGAACAAACATAGTAACAGCAATAAATCAAAATTGTGGGAAATTACAGGAACTTAGAGCAGATGAAATGGGCTGGGATTTAATGGAACTAACGGCACATAGTGGAGCTAGACCAGAACACGCAAGTTGGCAAGGTAAAATAGTTAGTAGAAGTGGACAAAAAGGTTATTTAAGTTTAAATGATATAGGATATGGAGAAGTAACAGGATTTAAAGGTGTGAATTGTAGGCATGATTGGTATCCATATTATAAAGGTTCTACTAGAGCTTATACACAAAAACAACTCAATTCGTGGAAAAACGAAAAAGTGAAATATAATGGGCAAAAAATAAGTATGTATGATGCTACACAGAAACAAAGATATTTTGAAAGAAAAATAAGACAAGATAAAAAAGATTTAAGAGCGCAACAGGCAATACTTACAAGTAATGATAAAAACATAGATATAGACCAAGTACAAGCAGAAATAAGAAATATAAAAGCAACACAAAAAGACCATAATGCACAATTAAATGATTTCTTAAAACAAACAGGACTTAATAAAGATAATAGTAGATTAGTTATATAGGAGGAAGTATGAAAGAACAACTAAAAATAATTGTAGACGAAAAAGGGCATACTCACGTTTGGGTAAATGGAATAAAACAAAAATATATAACAAATTTGTGTTTTGAAGTTAGACCGAACAGTGCATATATACCGCACTTAATACTTGAAAAAGATTTCTTGCAGAATAGAGATTTAGAAAGAGATTTAGAAAATGTTATTCAAAAAATACAAAATTTATAAGATTAGTTATTTAAGACAGTTGTAAAAACTGTCTTTTTTATATGCAAATTTAGTGTAATGGTAGCACGACAGTCTCCAAAACTGTTTGTAGTGGTTCGAATCCATTAGTTTGCGCCAATTCTTTATGGTTAGAGCTTTAAAGAAACCAAAAAATAACTCTAGCTTGTCGAGATATAAATGCAAGCACGCAGTTGATAGAGTGAACTATCATTTAAAAAAATCAGCGTAGAAAGGAATAAAAAATGGATGAAGAATTAAAAGATTTATTTGGAGAAAATTCATTATCATACGATGATTTCTCAAAAGCAATTGAAGAAAAAGGAATGAAATTAGCAAATCTTTCTGCAGGAGGATATGTTGCTAAAAGTAAGTATGATGATGATTTGAAAAAAGCCAAAAACTTAGACTACAAGAAAAAGTATGAGGATTTAGAGGCATCTATTCAAGGAGATGATGGAATTAATGCAAAACTTAAGAATATCACAACTGAGAGAGATGACTATAAATCTAAATATGAAGAGCTTAACTCTAAATATTCTATGTTAGATGCAACGACAAAAGTTGTAAAGGCAGGAGTAAAACCTGAATTTGCTAAGTTTGTTGCAAGTGAAGTATTAGGACAAGTAACAGATACACTTGATTTTGATACTGCATTAAAAGCCTATAAAGCAAAAAATCCACAGTTTAATACAGAAACTACAGTAGTAAGAAAAAAAGTGGGTTCTAGCTTAAGCTTGGATGGAAAAGAAACAAATAATCAAGAAGAAACAAACAAAGCAATGAACGATTTAATACGTTCAGTTAGAGATTAGCAAGTGCTAATCTTATTTTTTATTTAAAAGGAGGAATTTTATTATGCCAGGACAAATGATTTCAAGAAGCGATGCTGAAGTTTTAATAGACGAACAAGTATCTAGAGAAATAATAGAAGGAACAATTAAACAATCAAAAGCAATGTCTATGTTTAGAAGATTACCAAACATGACATCAAACAAAACTAAAATGAGAGTATTAGACTCTTTGCCATTAGTGTATTGGCAAAATAGCGATAACGCTAGAAAACAATTAACAAAAATGGCTTGGGACAAAAAATATATTAATGCAGAGGAAATGGCTGTTATAGTACCAATCCCAGAAGCAGTATTAGATGATGCTTCTTTTGATATATGGGCAGATGTAAGACCAAGAATAGAAGAAGCTATGGGTAAAAAGTTTGACCAAGCAGTATTTACTGGAGTAGACAAGCCAGCAGGATTTAGAGCAGACTTATTAACATCTGTTTTAAATGCTGGAGCAACTGTAACACCAGGTTCAAACACATTATATCAATCAATAAATGACGCAATGGTAAAGGTTGAAGAAAGCGGATACAATGTAAATGGTGCCGTTGGTGGAGTTGATTTAAAAGGTAAATTCAGAATGATGTTAGACACAACTGGACAACCAATAAAAGGAACTGAAATAGATAGCTTAAATAAAGCATTTATAGATAATGGCGCTTGGGATAAAACTTTAGCACAATTAATTGTAGGTGACTTCTCACAAGCTGTTTATTCAATTAGACAAGATATTACATTTAAAGTATTAGACCAAGCTGTTATCCAAGACCCTGCAACTGGAGAAATTGTATACAACTTAGCACAAGATGATATGGTTGCATTAAGAGTAGTCATGAGACTAGGTTGGGAAATTCCAAATCCAATAAATTCTTTACAACCAGATGAGTCTGTAAGATTCCCATTTGCTGTTGTATTACCTGGTTCTTATTCAGAAAGCAGAGTAGATGTAACAATTAATGTTAAAGATGGTGAAGCAGCAAATATAGAAGGAGCAAAAGTACAATTTAATGGACAAATTAAGAAAACAAATACTTCTGGAAATGCTGTATTCAAAGCAAATAAAAATTCTACAGGATTATATAGAGTTACAGCAGAAGATATGAAAAGAGATGTTATTGGTGCTGTCGAAGTTGAAGATAGTGCGAAAACAGAAAATGTTGTTATTAACTTAAAAAAAAAGTAGTAACGAATCCTGAAATTACAGGATTAACAATAACACCAATAGAAGGATTACAAGAAGGTAATGCTAATGTGAACGCAGATGCAGTAGTTGCAACATTATCTGCAACAGGAGGTACAAGTCCATTTACATATAACTTAGAAGCTGACGAAACAAATGGAGGAGATAATGCTTCTTTTAAAATAGATGGAGCTAATGTAAAAGTAAACACAACACCTTTAACAAATAAAGATTACAAAATAAATGTAAAAGTAACTGATAGTAAAGGCAAAACTTTTACTAATCATGCAACAATAAGTGTAGCTGCTGCAGAATAGGAGGATAAGGCATGTTAACTTACTTAAAAGATGAAGAAGAATATAAATCGATATTAGGTACAGATAACGTGCCTAATGACTTCAAAAATTTGAATATTAAAGCAAGTAACTATATTAACCATAAAACTTTTGGAAGAATTGATAAAAATAATCTTCCAGAGCAAGTGAAATATGTTACTTGCTTAATTGTTAATTTACAAGATGAGGAAAATACACAATTATCCGAAATAGGAAATCTAAAATCACAAAATATTGAAGGTTGGAGTGAAAGTTATTCTACACCTGAAGAAATTAAATCTTATTACGAAGACAAAAAGCAAAAAGCTATAAATCAGTATCTGTGGAACGTAATTGGCATAGATGGTAATCCACTTTTGTATTGTGGGGTGTGCTAGTTATGAATGATAGATTTTTTATACATAAAATAACGGTCTACCATACAAAAGATGATGAAATCTTTACGAGAATCCATTTTGACAAGGTTTATTTTAGACATAATAAAAAGACTAACCTAATTGATAAAGGACTACAAGAAGGAAGTACAGGTTCTATTACAATACCTACTACAGATAAGTTAGATATATCTACTAATGATTACGTTGTAGAAGGCATTGTAGAAGATAAATTTGATTTATCTAAACTACAAGAAAAATATCAAGTATTCAAAGTAGTAAGTGTAGATGATAATAGAAAAGGTGGACTTCCACATTATAAAATAGGAGTTACCGAATAATGGCTAGTAGTGGTTTTAGTGTAAAAGTTAAAATAAACAAAACAAGTCAAATATTGAAAGACCACGGACTTAATGAAGATGGCAGAGTTCAAGAGTTTTTAACAACAACTGCAGATAGATTTATGATGCCTTTTATACCAGGAGGAGCAGGAGGACAATTAGCAAAATTAAAAACATATCCTAATAAACACTCTATAAAATACACAAGTCCTTATGCACACTATATGTATATGGGAAAATTATATATAAGTCCGACATTAGGAGTATCAGGAATACCTTTAAAAAATGATAAATGGTGGTCTCCTAAAGGAGAAAAGAAGATACCTACTAATAAGAAACTCAAATATCATACTTCTGGTACGGGTGCCAAATGGGATAAATTAATGCTACAAAGAAGAAAAAATGATTTGGTTAAAGATGTAGAAAATTACATAAAAACAGGAGGATAAAATGGAGAAATCTAAAATGGAATTAATAAAAGAATTTATAGAAACGTGCCCATTATTAAAAAATGGAAAAGTAAATGTAGACTATATAAAAGATAAACCTCAAAGTTATTCTATAGATGAAACACCAGTCAACCCAATATTACAAAATTATTCTGACGGTGGTAGACAAATACAAATTCAATTCGATTTTTCTGTTCAAGCTAATTTTTCTGTTTTAGAAAATATAAAAAATAGCAAGTTTTGTGATGATTTTACAAATTGGATATATGAGCAAGATAAAATAGGCAATTTACCTAAAATAAATAATATTTGTTGGATAAAATGCACAGGAAGAGGAACTATATTGCAAACAACAGAAACAACAGCAATATATGTAATTCCTATGCAAGTTGTTTATGAAGAAGATTTTTAAAAGTCTTCTATTTTTTTATAAAGGAGGAAATTTTAAATGGAACAATTAGTAAAAAGAAGTAGAAAAGTTGCTTTTATGAACGTGTCTACAACTGCTATAGCAAATTTCTTAAGGATGACTAAATTCACAGAAATTTCAAAATCTAAAAACCCTACGGAATATAGTAGAACATATGTTGATGAAGATGGAGAAGTAACAGATGTAACAGGTTATAGCGAAGAAATAAGCTACAACTTTGATTTACACGTTGGCAATTTAGTACATCAGAAAATCGTGGACATAACAGACAATGAAAAAACTGGAGCTGATGCTTTAGTACAAATCTTACAAGTTGATTTTACAAAACCTGTAGGAGACGGATACGAGGCACGTTTAAGAACTTATTCTGTAGTTCCAGATGCAGAAGGAGACTCTACAGATGCTTATACATATAGTGGAGCATTTAGGAAAAATAGCAATATGACTATTGGTGTTGCTACAATGAACGCAGACAACACAGTTGCTACATTTACTGCAAATGCAGAAGTTGCTGAATATCCTGTAACATTTATTGTAAAAGATAGTGTAGATGAGACACCTATTGAAAATGCAAAAATAACAATAGAAGGAACATCTTACTTAACAGATGCAACAGGAATAGTAACAGTATTCTTAGATGCAAAAGCTTACAGTGGAATCACTGTAGAAAAAGACGGCTACACAACACAAAGTGATGTATCTGTTACAGTAGCAGATAAAGCATTGCTAAAAGAAGTAGAATTAGTAGCTGCTTAGATTAAAAAAACAGAGGCTTTTGTCATTAAGCCTCTCTTATATTTTAGGAGGAAATTTAAATGAAATTAAAAGATATTGAAGTAAATTTTAGTTTTACAGATGCAGATTGTTTAGAAAGATTAGAAAAAGCAAGTAAAAAAGTACAAGAAGAAGCAAAAGAACATAAAAAAGAAGAAATGAGTTTATCTGAAGCTATAAGAAAAGAGTGTGGAATAATAAATAATTTCATAGATGAAGTCTTTGGAGAGGGGATAGCAGAAAAAGTTTTTAAAGGTAAAAACGATTTACAAGAACATATGGAATTGTTTGAAGATGTTATGAACGCTAAAATTGAAATGACTAAAGCTACACAAAATTTATATGATAACTTAGAATATAAAGCAAAATATATGCCTAATAGAGAAACTAGAAGACATAATAGTAAAAAAGGAAGAAGATAATGTATTGTAATTTATTAATAAATAAATTGCCACAACATACAGATAGTGGCTTAAGAATAAGAACAGATTTTAGAGAAAGTATAAAATTTGAATTGCTAATGCAAGATAGAACAATAAGTGATGATAAAAAAATAAAGATGATTTTAAGTTTATATTATTATAGACCAGAGCAAATAACAGATATAAAAAAAGCTTTAGAAGAAATAGTATGGTTTTATAAAGGTGGAGACAAAATAGAAAACAAAACAAGCAATGAGAAAGATAATAGTAAAACAAAACAAATTTATAGCTATGAATTTGACGCAGAGTATATATATTCTGCTTTTATGCAACAATACAAAATTGATTTAAATAGTATTAGATATTTGCATTGGTGGAAGTTTAGAGCTTTGTTTACAAATTTAAATGAAGATGTACTTTTTTCTAAAATTATGAAATACAGAGCAATAAATTTAAGTGAAATAAAAGATAAAGAAATGAAAAAATATTATAAAAAAATGAAAAGAATTTATGCATTACCAGACATGAGAACAGAAGAAGAAAAAGAATTTGATTTTGGTGAGGCTTTTTCTTAAAATATGTTGCAAATTGTAAAATTTTGGTATATACTTCTTTTATATTAGAAGGAGGTGTACAAAAATGGCAAGTCATGCAGATAATGAAAAGAAACCAATTTATAAAAAATGGTGGTTTTGGTTGATAATTGTAATTGTTATTATAGCAATTATTGGAGGCTCACAAGGCGGAACAACTAATACAGCAACAGAACCTGCAAATAACACAGAAACTGCAACAACTGAAGAAAACACACAAACAGCAACTGAAACTGCTGAAGATGTAAAAGTTACATTAGAACAATACAATCAAATTGAAAATGGTATGACTTATGATGAAGTAGTTTCAATTTTTGGTGGAAAAGAAAATAGCTCATCAGAAAGCGAAATAGCAGGAATTAAAAGTCAAGTTATGACTTGGAACGGAAATGGAACTTTTTCTGTTGTTTCAATTGGTTTTACAAACGGTGAAGTCTCTTCTAAATCTCAAACTGGTTTAGAGTAAAGAAAGAGAATAATGATAATATGAAAAAATGGTTTTTATGCCCTTATTGTAAAAAAAAATTAATAAGATATGATAAAGATGCCAAAAGTAAAGGCATCTTTTTATTGTGCAAAAAATGTGGAAAAGAAGTGGAAATAAGAATAGATAAGTAAGTCTTTAAATTGAGCCTGTGAGCCTGACTAGAAAGGAGAAAACTAGAAATGGCAGATGGCTCAGTTACTATTGAAATAAATGGGGACAGCAAAGGTTTAGAAAAAGAAATAAATGGAATAGGAAGTAAAGTTAAAAGTGGTTTTGGAAAAATAGGTAGCATTGCTGGAGCAGCATTAACTGGAGTAACGGCAGCAGTTGGAGGAGCTGCAACAGCATTAGCAGGGCTTGGAACTGCATCTGTAAATTCTTATGCTGATTTAGAGCAAAATATTGGCGGTATTGAAACACTTTTTAAGGGTAGTGCTGACAAAGTAATAAAAAACGCAGAAAATGCTTATAAAACAGCAGGTATGAGTGCTAACCAATATATGGAAACAGTTACTGGTTTTAGTGCTAGTTTATTGCAAAGTTTAGGTGGAGATACAGAAAAAGCAGCAGATGTTGCTGATATGGCATTAACTGACATGGCGGATAACGCTAATAAAATGGGTACATCTATGGAAAGCATACAATGGGCATATCAAGGGTTTGCTAAACAAAATTATACAATGCTAGATAACCTAAAACTTGGTTATGGGGGAACTAAAGAAGAAATGCAAAGGCTTTTAGCTGATGCACAAAAGCTAACAGGAGTAAAATATGATATTAGCAATTTAAGTGATGTTTATAATGCTATCCACGTAATTCAACAGAATTTAGGTATTACAGGAACAACTGCAAAAGAAGCAGCATCTACAATAACGGGTAGTGTAAGTTCTATGAAGGCTGCTTTCGATAATTTCTTAAACGGAAGTGGAACAATAGACCAATTAATAAATACAGGTTTAACAGCAATACAAAATATTGTAAATGCAGCAGGAAAACTTTTACCAGATTTAATACAAAGTATAGCAAATGCAACGCCACAAATTGTAAGCACAATAAATACAATATTTCCACAAATATTAAATTTAATAATGGAAAATGCTCCTACTATTTTAAATAGTATAGGACAAGTATTAATGGCATTATCTACAACACTTATGGAATATATGCCACAGATTTTAACTCTTGCTATGCAATTAATACAATATTTTATTAATGGAATAATAACAATGTTACCCCAAATAATTCAAATGGGAATACAGCTTATTACTCAATTGATAACGGGAATTGCACAAATGTTGCCACAACTAATTCCGCAAGCAGTAAATGCAATAATTACGATTGTAAATGGTTTATTAACTAATATAGACCAAATAATAGATGCTGGTATTCAATTAATTATGGGACTTGCAGAAGGTTTAATAAATGCAATTCCACAATTAATAGAAGCAATACCTACTATTATTCAAAATTTAATAAATGCAATTGTTAATAATTTACCTAAAATAATTCAAATGGGTATAGAATTAATTGTGAAATTAGCGGCAGGAATAATACAAGCTATTCCTAAATTAATAGCAGCAATTCCACAAATAATAGGAGCAATAATAAATGGGTTAGCTCAATTGCCAGGTATGTTGTTAGATGTTGGTAAAAATTTAATACAAGGTTTGTGGAACGGTATTAGTAACGCTGCGAGTTGGCTATGGAGCAAAATCAGTGGTTTTTGTAGTGGTATAGTAGATAAAATAAAAGGCTTCTTTGGTATACACTCACCTTCTAAACTATTTAATCAAGAAATTGGTAAATTCTTAGCACTAGGACTTGGAGAAGGTTTTGATGATAATTTAGGAAAAGTATATAAACAAATGAAATCTGCAGTAGACTTTGAAACACAAAAATTAAGTGCTAATTTAAGTACAACAGCAACAAATAATAAAATGCTAACTGCTAATATCACTTTAAATCAAGGAGATATTTATATGGATAGCACAAAAGTAGGAAGAGTAGTAACACCTGTTGTTACTAAAACTTTAAGAGGGGCAGGTGCTTACTAAATGATAGCAAGGTGGAACAATAAAGATTTTAAAATTGTAAATAGCATAGAAATAAATAAGTCTAGTAGAGAGGTTGCATATACAGATCTAACGCTAGACTTTTCTAAAGCTACAATGGAAGATTTACCTTTTGCACAACAAGAAGTTAAAATAATAGATAAAAACGGCAATCTAAAATTCACAGGTTTTGTATCTGATTTTAAATTACCAGAACTAAAGAAAATAAAAACACCAGAGAAAGAACTTTCTTTAAGTTTATTTAGTCCAAGGCAAATGGCAACAAAACGAACTGTAACAATTATGAGAACAGCTATGCTTAGTGATATTATCACACAAGTATTAGCACCACTTTATCAAGACGGGTTTATTTTAACGAATTTAAATATAGAAGATAAATCTGTAACTGTAAAATTAATTAGTAGAACAGTGGAAGAAGTACTTAATCATTTATCTAATAAATATTCTTTGTATTGGAACATAGACGAATTAAAACATATTGAAATAAGCACTATAGACTATATGTTAAATAAAGAGCCTAAAAAAACTATTAATATAAATAACTATAAAAAAGAAATAAATGGGCTATTAAGTATATCTCCAAGTATAGAAAATATTGATTATGCAAATATAATAAATGTAAAAAATGCAAGAATATTTTACCAGAAAATGGAATATGAGTCTAACTTAAATATTACTCTTGGAAATGGAGATAGATTAGATTTTGAAAACCCTATAGATATAAGTCAAGGGACAGCACAAAGAATTACAGGTGCAATACAGGAAAATCAATTCGCTTCTTTTACAAATCTAAGTATAGAATATAACAATAGTAATTATGCAACTATTGTTAATATATTTGAAGGAAATAATGCAAGAACAGAAATGAGTAATGTAGCAACAGATGATAGCACAGGAGCTATGTTTGTTTTAAATATGGACAGTACTTTTAAAAATTTAGCAACAGGAGTAACGTATAAAGGAGAAGGAACTGTAACAATTAATAGAGTAAATAGTCAGTCTTATTTAAGATATGCGAATATGAAACTAGTTAATTGGGCAGAAATAGAAGATACAGAAGGAACTATAACACCTTCTGGGCAAATAGAAAAAGTATTAGACGTACAAGAGGGCTGGTTTACTGTACAAGAATTAATAGATTATGTAAGAAGTACTTTCTTAATAAACAATAAATATACTAATCAAATAACTTTAAAATATGATAAAGAAAATGATATAGTAATAGGAGATAGAATAGATATAAACCTTCCAGAATATTTTACGGAAGGTGTTTTTATTGTAACAGCAATAACTGAAAGTAAAGAAGCTAATAACCCAACAAATTATTCTGTAGAACTTAGAAATACTAATCTACTAGAAAATTTTATAGATTTATTTAGAAGTTCTAGTGATATAGAAGAGCAAGACAGTCAAATTGAAATGGAATATGTTGTTGAATATTCAGAAGATGAAACTATTAATGAAATTCACGAAGTTAATATAAATGAAAACTATACTAATGAATTAAATATGATTTTAAGAGGTTAAAGATGAAAATTAAAAATTTAGAAGTAAATATAAAAATTGGAAACCAAGAAAAAAAGTTCACTAATTTAATATTAAATAGTTATTTAGATTTATTTGCACAAAGTTTATTAGATTTTCAATCTAAAACATTGTTCTATTGTGTAGTAAATATAACAAAAGACAATGTAAATATTGATGAAAATTCTACAACAATGGAGTTTGACACACTTATAGAAAATAAGGCAGAAGAAACACTAACACAAAATACTGTTTTAAATAAATATACTTATACAGAAGAAAATACAAGTTATGGCTATAATAAAATTTCTGATTTTGCAGGGCAAAGCATAAAGCAAATAGGTTTTGGGAATTTTGATTGGAACACAAATAAATTTATAATGTATGCTTATCTAGATGTTTCTAAATATAACATAACTATACAAAGTGGGCAACCTGTAGTAATTAGTAGAATAGATACAATTAAAAGTGATATGTTATTTTGGAGCAATAATAAAAGTATAAAAGCTCCATATCATTTAACAAATGACGGTATACACGCAGTTTCTGGTATGAACTATCAAAGAATTTTGCCAAAACTTTATAGTGTGGGTTTTGGTGTACTGCCATATTTATACTTAAAAGAATATCTAGTAGAAGATTTGGATATTAAAAAGACAGGGATGGGTGAAATTACAATAAATGGAATAGAAAGTAATTTTGCGAAAGATGACTTATTTCCTAGCCCAGATTTATATCCTGGTCCAGAATTATATCCAAGAGAAGCAACAGCAAATTTACTTATTTATAAATTTAAGATGTATAGAGAAGTATATGAAAACCCAGAACTTCCTCCAGTTTTGCAGGATACGGGATTTTATTATGTGCAATATAAAAAATTAACAAATTTTGGGTTAATAAATAATTTAAAAATAAAATATGAAAGAGGTTAATATGGAAAAAATAGATTTTAATAATAATAATTCACCAGCACTTTCAGAAGAAGTTTTAGAAGAGTTACAAAATAATATAGAAACTGCTATAAATATATCTGAAACACAAACTACAAATTTATTAGTAACTAATAGTGAAGGAATAAAATCATTATCTAATAATTATACAAATTATAAAAAAATAATTTTTAAAATTAGAAATGCAGAAGCAAGCCCCAAAACTGCTTTTGTTACACTTATAACATCAACAATTTCTACTGGAGAAATTTATGTTGTTTCTGCTTTTCAAGATGCAAATTATAATATGTCTGCTAGTGTTCAATTTTTGAACGAAGGAAGTGTAAGAATTTTAGAGATACATAGTACAGGGTGGAGTTTTAGAGATGTTGTAATTGATGGAATTAATTAAAGGAGGTAAAAATGGCAAGTAAAATAAATTATAATAATAAAGCACCTTTTCAAACCTTGGAAGAAATTCCAGATGAAAATAAAGTAAATGCAGTTGATATGAACGAAATAAAACAAGTAGTAAATACAAATGCAGATGAATTAAATACTGCAAAAGAAGATATAGAAAATTTAGAAAGTGGACAAGGTACTGCTAGTGCAGATATTACAAGCTTAAAAAATAGAGTAAGTACTTTAGAAACAGATAATAGTACAAATAAGAAAAATATATCTAATCTAGAAGAAAACAAAGTAGATAAAGTAGAGGGAAAAGGACTAAGCACAGAAGACTTTACAACAGTGCTAAAAAGTAAATTAGAAGGCTTAGAAAATTATGACGATACAGAAATAAAAGAAGATATTTCTAATTTAGAATCAGAGCAAACAGAACAAGATAAGCAAATAGATATGTTAATTAATGCTTTACCTACAGAAACACAAGAAAATGAATATATAAACCTAAAAGGTACAATACCAGTAAAGTTTAAAGAGTTTGTAGTAGGCGGAAATAGTAAGCAAGAGAGGAGAAGCGGAAAGAACGTTTTTAATTTAGAAGAATTAACAAGTACTAAGATTACTGATACAGATAATACAACAGGAACATTTACAATGTCAAATTGCTGGGCTGCAGTAGTTATGGATAATTCTGCTATACAGAAATTACTAAAACCTTCTACAGAATATAAATGTATAGCTACTGTAGAACTAAATTCTAAACCTGACGATATAAGTCTTACTATAAATAATCAATCTTATATATTAGCATTATATAATGGTACAAGAACAATAAATGTATTAGAAACAGAAACAAAAGATGAAAAAAATAATTGGGAAGAAAATACTAGCAAGGATATAAAAATAAACTTTACTACTCCAGATGATTTTACTGATTATAGACTTATAGCATATAATTATTATGTTGATAATGCTTATGGACAGGGAACATTTAAAATAAAAAATATGATGATATTAGAAGCAACAGAAGAAGATGAAAGTTTTGAGCCATACGGAGCAATGCCTTCTCCAGAATATCCTTCTGAAATACAAAATGTAGAGGGAGATGTAAATATAACTGTTGTTAATAAGAATTTATTTAAAATGCCTAATAAAGAAGAGACTGCTTTTAATAATATTACATATTTAGCAGAAAACCAAAATATTAAAATAAATGGAACAGGAACTATAGGGAAATATCCATGGATAATTATAACAAAAAACAACATATATAATAAAAATGGAACTCCAACATTAAACGATATATTACAATGGCAAGATGGAATTTTAGCAATTGGTAAAATTACAGCTACACTAAAAAGAATAAGTGGAACTAGTGATTGGGAAATAAATATGAATTTATACGATGAAAGTGGAGAGGTAGTAAATAATGAAATTGCAGATACAACAAAAATAGTTGCTATTGGCTTATATTTAGGAAATGGAAAAACATTTAACAATTTAATTTTAGGGATACAAATAGAAAAAGGAGAAATTGCAACAGACTACGTCGAACACCAAGAACAAACCGTAACCTTTCCACTATCACAAGGACAAAAGCTTTATAAAGGAGACTATCTGGCAGACGACGGAATACATCACAAGAGAAAACAAGTAGAGGTAAATGGAACAGAACTTGTTAAAATAGAGCAACAAAATGACAATTTTGCAAGAGCTTACACTAATAAATACAATGATATGAAAAATTATGAAGAAAATGATAATTATACACCAGCTAGTAATTTTATCTGCTCACATTTTGAAAGTGTTAGTAATTATTCGCTAGTTAAGATATGTGTAGCACTTAATGATCAAAGAATATATATAACGATATCAAAAGATATTGCAAGTACAATATCAGAATTTAAATCTTATCTAGCAGCACAAAAACAAGCAGGAACACCAGTAATTATTGAATACGAACTAGCTGAAGAAGAAACAGAAGCTTATACAGAAGAACAACAAGAAGCATATAACCAAATAAGTAATTTAAAAGCATATGAAGAAGAAACAAACGTATACAGCACAAATGAAGTAAGTCCAGTGTTTAGTATTACAGCAGTAAAAGATATAAATAGTGTAATAACACAATTAAATACTGTGTTATTAGAGAGGAGTTAATTATGTATGAAGTAATAAAAAAATGTTATTAATAGTAAAGATTATAAACTAGAAGATATTCTTTATAAAATAAACAAAATGTGGATAGAAAGTGCAATAACAGAAGAGGAAAAGACAGAATTAGACAGTTTAGCAAGAGAGAACGCAAAAGCAGAAAACAGCTATGCACCTTTGCAAGAACAAATAAACAAGATTTATGAAGATATGAAAGATTTAGAAGCAAGAATTGGTTTATTAGAACAAGAAGGACAAGATACAGAAGAACCACAAGAACCAGTAGAAGAATATCCACTTTATAAGCAACCAACAGAAGCACACGATGCTTATAATACAGGAGACAAAATAACATACAGCGGAAAGAAATATATTTGTAAAATTAATGGGTGCGTTTGGACACCTGATACTTATCCACAAGGTTGGGAAGAAGTTGTAGAAAGTGAGGTGAAATAAAATGGAACAATTATTACAAACATTAACTTTTAGTAATATAGTTTGGCAAGTAATAACACCGCTAATTTTTAGTGGACTAGATATACTAACAGGCTATATACAAGCAGTAATTAATAAAAACGTAGACAGTAAGGTTATGAGAGAAGGATTTTTGCACAAATGTTTATTAATAGTGGCTATAGTAATTGGCTATGTAGTAGAATATGCATTTGGTTTAAAAACAGTATCTAGTGTAATTACAATTTACATATGTGTTATGGAGCTTATGTCTATTTTAGAAAATTTAAAGAAAGCAGGAATAGACTTAAAAGCATTTGGAGATATTTTAAAGAATAAGGAGGATAAATAGTTATGAATTATAGTGAATTTATTAATACTTACAACGGACAATCTTTCGACTATGACGGAGTAAGTGGAGTACAATGCGTAGACTTAATTAAAATGTATTTAAATAAAGTATTTGGACTTACACCTGGTGCTTGGGGAAATGCTAAAGACTATTACGAGAATTATAATAGCAATAGTGTATTAAAAACTAACTTTGATAAAATAGCAAATACTCCAGAATTTGTACCACAAAAAGGAGATATAGCAGTTTGGGGAGCAGGCCTAGGTAATAAATATGGACACGTAGCAATAGCAACAGGGGAAGGAGACACAAGCAATTTCTATACATACGATTTAAACTGGAACGGTAAAACAGTTAAAAAAGTACAACATACATACAAAGGCTTTTTAGGAGTATTAAGACCAAAAGACCAATCTAAAATTGGTACAGAAACAGTAGTAGAAAACAATTCAAATAAGGAGGAATTTGAAATGGCTAAGAAATGGGTTAATGGTAGCACAAACGAAGATGTTTATGCAGATGTAAATTTAACAAAGAAAATAGGAACAATATATCCTAGAGGAGAAGCAGATTGTTATGCAGAAGTAGACGGAAAATATTTAGTATGCTATAACGTTTATAGCGGTGGAAGTGTAACAAACAGAAAAACAGGTTTTGTTAAATATAATGGTGGTTTATAATAAGACGGCTAGGTTAGAGCAATTTCTAATCTAGCTCTTTTTTTTGTGCTTAAAATCAAGGCATACAAGTATATTACTAATAAAATAAAGAGGCTTATTTTTGATTTTGAAAAGCCGATTTTTGTTGATATTTCAACAAAAAAATAAATTATTAAATTCGACAAGTTTCGACACAAATATTTTGCATAATGTTGTATAATTATAGTAGAGGTGGTAAATATGAATTTCAAAGAAGCATATGAAAAATCTCTACAAATGATAAAAAATGTAAAAAGCGAAAAGGAATATATTGCATTAATAGAAAAAGAAAACTTACTTCTTATTCCGACATTAGAATTTATGTCTGGTAAGAAGTTTGAAGAGTTATTAAAAGAAGGCAAATAGCCTTCTTAATTTAATGCAATTTTTAATGCAATAGCAAAAAAAAGTTATAAAAAACGAAGTAAAAATATAAGAAACAGTATTTTTGTAACGAACTCGAAAAGGCTTAAAATAGCACATTACGAGAAAATATAAAAAAGGAAGAAATTATATAAAAAGTAACTAGTAGTCCACCTACGCCAGAAGATGATATAAAATAAATTTTATATCATTTTTTTTGACTAAAAAAATTAAAATTTTTCATATATGAAAATAGGTAAAATAATATGAATTAAGATGAAATATATATTGTGAAAATATCGTGATTAGAAAATCACAATATTTATTGTAAAATAAATTTGATTTTGATATAATGTATATGTATAAAAAAGTAAGAGGTGTAAATAATGCCAGAGGAATTAAAAAAATATTTTTGGGATACAAAATTCGAGGAATTAGATATAAGAAAAAATAAAAGGTATATAATATCAAGATTATATTGTTACGGAGACTTAAAAGCAATAAAATGGATAAAAGAAACATATAGCAAAGAAGATATAAAAGAAGTAGCAATAAAAAGTAGAAATTTAAAACCATTAGTTGCAAACTATTTAAGACAACAATTTAATTTAAAAAAAGAAGAAATGGCATATTATAGGGCAGTACAAGGTATGAACTATGAATATTGGAGAGTGAATAATTAATGTATTGGAATATATTTGATAAAGGTAGATATGAGTTATTAAGAAAAATATCAGAAATAGTTAGTATAAATGATTATTATATGGTAGGAGGAACAGCACTATCATTACAATTAGAATTAAGAGAGTCTTACGATTTTGATTTTTGTGTAAAAAGTGAATTTAATAATGAAATATTATTAGATGAATTAAAAAGTATAGGAAATGTAGAAGTTGTACAAAATCAAAAAGGAACTTGTGATGTTCTGCTAAATGGTGTTCAAGTAAGTTTTTTCTATTATCCTAATAAAGTATTATTGAATTTTACAAAAGCAAAAGAAATGCCAAATCTAAATATTGCAAGTATATTAGATATTGCAGTAATGAAATTAGTTGCAATAGGAGGAAGAGGAGCAAAGAAAGATTTTTTTGATTTATATAATATAATAGAAAAATGTAATATTAGTATTAATGAATTAGTAAAAGGTTTAAAACAAAAATGTGGAGATAATATAAACTATGTAAATATAATTATGGGATTAAGTTATTTTGAGGATGCAGAAGATGAAATATTGCCAAAAACTTTTGTTGATTATAATTGGGAAAATATAAAGAAATTTTTTATTGAATTTCAAAAGAAAGTTCAGAAAGAATTAGAAAGAAATTAATATAATAAATAATATAAAGTAAATGTGACTTTATATTATTTTTGCTTAAAAGCAATGTAAATATTTTAAAATTTGAAAAAGACAATAAAAAATGATATAATTATACTAATATAAACTTTCTTGATAAGAGGAGTATAATTATGCATCTCTTGACGGAAGCCATCCTGAAGTTTGGGGAAGCATTTGCTTTTGTTTTTTCTAACTCAGTGCCATTTGCAGTAGTTTTTATGGTTCTGGGAATTTCTTGTATAGTTAACAAAAGCAAACCTCAAGGAGTTTTTCTTATTTTTATAGCACTGCTGGTTCTTGGCAACGTGATAAAAGGGTGGTTTTAAAGAGAACTTGTAAGTTCTTTTGGGAAACTTGGTCTTGTGCCAAGTTTTCTTTTTGGGAAATGTTACAAAACTATTACATTTTTATTAAATTTTGATAAAAACTTACAAAAAATTGAAAAAAAACTCTAAATATAGTATAATTAAAGAGATAAAGTATTTTTAATGGAGAAAAAATTATGAAAAGTTTAAGTTTAAAAATAATGTTAATTTTTATTATAGCAACAACAATAATAACAAATATAAGTTATGCAAATGAAATAGTGCCTACAAGCTCTTACAAGATAGCTGCATCACAAGGTCAATCAACAGACGGAGGTACAGGTAAAACAGGAGAAACTACAGATGATATAATAGCAGGAGCAGATAGATTTATACAAAGTGCAGATACAAATAATACAATATCACAAGATGCTTCACAAAAAGCAATAGACTTACTATATAATGTGTTTTTAGCAATTGGGTTAGTAGTAGCAGTAGCAGTAGGAATTGTTTTAGGTATTCAATTTATGGTAGCCTCAGCAGATGGAAAAGCAGAAGTAAAAGAAAAACTAATACCATATACAGTAGGTTGTGTTGTAATATTTGGAGCTTTTGGTATTTGGAAATTAGTAATGATTTTATTAGAAGGTTTTTAGAAGGTGATGAATATGAAAAAATTAAAAATATTTTTGGCTATAGCATTAATTTTAATTTTAATAGTATCAATAACAAATATAACATATGCATCTGATTGGCTTTCAGATCCAAGGGAAAACCCAGATAGTTTTTCACCTGGTAGTGGAGGAGCAACTGGAGCAACTAAAGTCCAAGATATAGGAAATAGAATTATAGGAATATTCCAATTAATAGGTACATTAGCATCAGTAATAGTTTTGATAGTTATTGGTATTAAATATATGGCAGGAAGCATAGAAGAAAGGGCAGAATATAAAAAGACAATGATGCCATATGTAATTGGTGCACTTCTAGTATTTGGAATTACAAACATATTAGGAATAGTAAGCAATATAACAGATGGATTATTGTAAGAGGTGATGAATATGAAAAAAACAAAAAAAATATTATTAATTCTATTGACATTTTTTGTTTTTATGTTTATTTTTAATATAGTAGCTAATGTGTATGCAGCTCCTACTTTTTCAGTAGAAGGTCTTACAGGAACACCGCCATCAGATACTAGTATAACAAATGTGGGTAATGGAATAGTAACAATAATAACAACTATAGGTTCTATACTTTCAGTTATAGTTTTGATTATACTTGGTATAAAATATATGATGGGTAGTGTAGAAGAAAGAGCAGATTACAAAAAAACAATGATGCCATATATAATAGGTGCAGCCTTAGTATTTGCTGCATCAACTATAGCGAATATAGTTTATAAAATAGCAACTAATATAGGATAGTATTTGATTTATTTTTTATAATTTGATATAATTATTATAGGTTTAGTTATTAAAGTTTCTTATATAAGAAAGGTATAAGGAGTTTTATATAAAAAAATAAAATAGAAGGAGGAAACTATTATGAAAAAATTAACTAAAATAATGTCTGTACTATTAATTGCAGTAATGCTAATATCTGTATCTAGTACTGTACTTGCAGCAGTTACTGGGGCTGTTACTCCAGAAAAGGTAACTGGAGCTTCTGTTTCAGGAATAGAAGGTGTTACAAATGTTGGTAACCAAATAGTAACAATATTAACAACTATAGGTATTATCGCATCAGTTATCGTGTTAATTGTTTTAGGTATCAAATATATGATGGGTAGTGCTGAAGAAAAAGCAGAATACAAAAAGACAATGATGCCATATGTAATAGGTGCAGCATTAGTATTCGCAGCATCAGCAATTGCAAACATACTATACAACTTCTTAGGAAACTTAAGTGGAAATGCATAAGTATAATTAAGATAAATAAAAAAGATGTTCTAATTTCAGAACATCTTTTTTTGAGTTTTGTTACAGAAATATTACAAAAATATTATATTATTGTTAAATTTAAAAAAAATGTATAAAAATATATGAAAATGTAGTTTTTTTTGTTATAATATTAAATAAGGGATAATAGGAAAAAAGGAGTATAATTATGGGAACTTATAATGTGCCAAGAAATGTAAAAGGCGAAGGTAGAATTCTATTTATATTCTCAACTAAAGCTTTAATTTGGTCAGGAGCAGGAGCTTTATTAGGAGGAGTCTTTTATATTATTTTTAATATGTTAGGTTTAACAGTTGTGGGAATTGTAGCAGTTGTGTTATTTGCTTTAATAGGCTTTATTATAGGAACATTTAAAATACCTAACTTAGAAAGATTTGATATAACAAGGAAAACAGGCGGAGAAAATATAGATGATGTAATAAGAAGAGCTTTTAAATTTAAAACAAAAAAATATAAATATTATGTTTACGATTTAGGTACAAAGGAGGAAAACAAAGATGAGTAATATTGACCAAACAACACAAATGTTAATTTTAGTTTTAGTATGTGCTTTTGTTGTATTATTAGTTTTATGTTTTGTTTATTTTATGTTAAAAAGAAAAGACAGAAAAATAGAAGAAAAAAACAATCCTAAAATTAATAAAGAACAATCTAAGGAAAGTACAAAAACAGGAAGTGCAGTAGGAAGAAAATCAATATTTGATTTTATGGATTTTGATAAAATAGAAGATAATATGGTTATTCAACACAATGGAAAAAGATATGTAATGGCAATAGAATGTGCGGGAATAAACTATGATTTAATGTCTGGTGTTGAAAAGACAGGTGTAGAAGAAGGTTTTGTACAATTCTTGAACACATTAAGATTTCCAATTCAACTATACATACAAACAAGGACAGTTAACCTAGAGAAAAGTATAGATGCATATAAGAAAAGGTTAAACCAAATAGAATCAGAACTATTTTCTAAAACTCAACAATACCAAGAAATGGCTGATTCTGGAAATTTTTCACAACAAGAATTAAATAAAGCGTTTTATGAAGTTACTAAAACAAGAAACTTATATGAATATGGAAAAGATATTATATATGATACAGAAAAAATGAGTTTAAACAGAAGTATACTAAACAAAAAATATTATGTTATAATTGCATATTCACCAACAGAAAGTGGAACAGGTGAATTTGCTAAAGAAGAATTACAATCAATGGCTTTTTCAGAATTATATACTAGAGCACAATCAATAATGAGAACATTATCTGCTTGTAGTGTTAATGGTAAAATATTAAATTCTGTAGAATTAGCTGAATTATTGTATGTTGCTTACAATAGAGATGAATCAGAAACATTTGACTTAAAGAAAGCATTGAGTGGAAATGTAGATTCATTATATAGTACTGCTCCAGATGTTATGGAAAAGAGAATTAAAGAAATTGATAAAGAAATACAAAATAGAGCAATGAATAAAGTTAATGAAAGAGTTGAAAAATTCAGAAGTAAATATAGAGCTAAAGTAGAAGAAAAAGAAAATTCTATTGAACAATTAGCAAATGAAATGGCAGACTTAATTTTAAATGAAAATAGAGAGTACTTAGGAGACGAAGTTGTTGATGGAATTCTAAATGAAAATGCTAAAGAAGGAGGTAATGATGAAGATGAGAAAGAGCAAAAGAAAACAACAAGAACTAGAAAACCAAGAAAAACAACACAAAGAACAAATGAGTAGTTTGTTTAGAAGAACAACAATAAAAGAAATCATTGCACCATCAGGCATAGATGTTTCTAATGTAGATAGATTAGAAATAATATCAAATATGAAAAGATATGCAAGAAGTTTCTTTGTATCAACATTACCAAGAATGTGTACATTCCCAGAATTGTTTAGAGATATGTATTTATTTGGAGATATAAATACTTCTGTATATATAAACCCAATACCAGAATCTAGATCACAAAATGAATTAAATAGGGTTATTAATGAACTAGAGACAGAAAGAATTGTTGCAGCAGATAAAGGAAATATAAACAGGGAGAGTAATTTAGCTCAAAAAAGATTAGAGGCAGAACAATTAAGAGATGAAATTTCTGCAGGATATAATAAATTATTTGAAGCTTCTGTAGTAGCAACACTTTTTGCATATAATTTAGACGAATTAGAAAAAAATACTAAATTATTAGCAACAGAAATGTCAAAAAGTTTAGTGGAAGTAAAAAGTGCTTGGGCAATACAAGAGGAAGCTTTCAGAAGTAATTTACCTCTTATGAATAACGAAATTAAAAAAGTACACACATTTGATAGAAGATCAATGGGAACAGTATTTCCTTTTACTACATCTGAAGTTGGACACTCAACAGGAGTTCCTATAGGCTTTAACAGACAAACTGGAACACCAATACTTTTTGATAATTTCCACCCATCTTTAACAAATTATAATATGGTTATATTTGCTAAATCTGGTGCTGGTAAATCTGTTACAATGAAAACTTTAATTTCAAGGTCTTCAGTACTTATGGGAATTGAAAGTTTAGCACTAGATGCAGAAGGTGAATATTCAATTGTTGCTGAAAGTTTAGGTGGAATAAACGTAGTATTAAGCCCAAATTCAAAAACAATTATAAATTTATTTGATGTTGAGACTGAAAATGTAAAAGATGAAATTACAGGAAGAGAAAGAACTGTAGTAAATATAGAAAATAAGGTAGAGGACGTAACACAAGCCTTACTTACAATGGCAAGAGGTAGTACAAGAAGTACAGATGTAAATGAGCTTACAAAACAAATTATAGCAGAATCAGTTGCAGAGGAATATGCAGCATTAGGTATAACTAGTAATCCTGATAGCTTATATAGGGGAAGCACTAATATGAGTAACCAAGATAGATTATATAGACAGAAAAAAGAAATGCCAACAATTGGAAGTTGGTATAAGAGAATTGAAAGAAAAGCTCAGGAAAACAAAAACCCTGATTATAGTTTCCATTATAGTTACTTACTAAAAGTTATGAAACAATATATAAGAGAATATGATGGACAAATGGCATACTTCGATGGACAGTCAACATTTGAATTATTAGAAGGAGCACCATTTATAAATCTTGATATTTCTCAATTGGAAGAAAGGTTTGCAAGACCACTTGCACAACAAATTCTACTTTCTTGGATTTGGGAAAAATATGTTAAGAAAAATAGTGAAGATAGAAAGAAAGCAAATAAAAAGAGAGTACTTGTTGATGAGGCTTGGATGTTATTACCATATCCAGAAGCCGTAGATTTCTTAAATACTATGGCAAGACGTGCTAGAAAAAGAAATGTTTCTTTGGCAATAATTTCACAAAGATTCCAAGACTTCTATGAAAAACCAGAAGCACAAGCAGTTTTAACATCATCAGATACAAAACTATTTTTAGCACAAGATAAATCAGAAATTGAATACTTAAAAGAAGTGTTTAAATTAAGTGAAGGTGAAGCAAACTTTTTAATTACTTGCTTCAAAGGAGAAGGGTTATTAAAAGTTGGTTCCGAATCAGCAATTATACAAATTACACCAACACAAAAAGAATTTGAATTTGTTGAAACAAACTTAAACAAACTAGTAGAAATGAGAAGAAGAAAACAAGGAGTTTAATTAATATGAAAGACTTTACTAAGAGGCGGATTCGTACATAAAGTTATAATCACAATAGTCTTTATAATATTATTTAATTTCATATGTTCATATATACCAATTTATGCAGCAGAAGAAAGTAGTGATTCTTCTCAAGAAGCACCATTTGGTTTATTATTAGAACCATTACTAGGTCTGATATCAGGCTTAGGAGAAGGTGCTATTTGGCTTATGCAATCTCAGCTATTAGGAATACAAACATCTTCAGTAAACATACAAATGGAAGATGAAAATTCAACTTGGAAAATATTAGGAGACGCCAAAAGCGATGTTATTAATTCATCTCTACCTTTAGTTTTTAAGGAAGAACTAAGTGAAAATCAAGATGAAAATAAAAGTCAAGAAAATGTTAACCAAGGTAGTATTGAAGAAATGATGGTAAAGGAATTCTTTTTGCCAATATACAAAATATCACCAGCAGAGATATTTTCAAATGAGATTCCTGCTTTAGATGTAAATTTTATAAATCCAAATACAGACTTAACGATTTTACAAGATGAAGACGGATTACAAATTTATAATTCAGCAGAAGTTTTAGGACCTCAGATTGCTAAATGGTATGTTGCTTTAAGGAATTTTGTTTTAATAGGCTTAATGATAGTATTATTATATATAGGTATTAGAATTATTATAAGTTCAACTTCAGAAGATAAAGCAAAATATAAAGAACATATAAAAGATTGGCTTGTAGCCGTAATATTAGTAATTTTTATGCATTACATTATGGCTTTTGCCTTGACTATAACAGAATATATAGTAAATGCATTAAGTGCAACTAATCAAGGTATAGAATTAACAGTTTCTGAAGAAAACATAGAAGCAATGGAGGAACAAGCAGAAGTTGATCTTCCAGGAAATACATATTATACTAACTTAATGGGATTAACAAGGTTAGAACAGCAAGCCAGTACAAAAGATGAAGATGGAAGTGATGTATTTACTTGGAATTATATAGGATATACATTTGTATATTTAGTATTAGTAATATTTACAATTATGTTTTTAGTTATATATATAAAAAGGGTAGTTTATATGGCTTTCTTAACTGTAATAGCACCATTAGTAGCATTAACATACCCAATAGATAAAATATCAGATGGACAAGCACAAGCTTTTAGTATGTGGCTTAAAGAATATATATATAATTTATTATTACAACCATTTCATTTATTATTATATACAATGCTTGTAGGTTCAGTAATGGACTTGGCTTCAAGTAATGTATTATATGCAATAGTAGCATTAGCATTTTTAATGCCAGCAGAACAATTATTACGTAGATTATTTGGATTTGAAAAATCTGACACAGCAGGAAGTATTATGAGTGGAGTTGTTGGCGGTAGTATGCTTATGAACGCAATAAACGGAATTGGTAAAATAGGTTCAATTCCAAAAAAGATTGGCGGAGGAAATGAAGGGGCATCAGGAAGTGGTAATAATGGAAAAACTAGATTAGTAGCCAGAAAACCAGATTCAGACAAAAAGAAATCAATGGAAGATTTATTAAAAGATGATAACAATGGTAATGATAATTCATCTGATAATGGTACGGTAAGACTTACTGATAATCAAGGAACAGAAAATAATAATGGACAAAATAATAATAGTGAAAACTCCAATATTAGATTAGCAGGAGGAAGAGGACAAAACACAGGAGTTTCAAATAATACAAATTCATCGCAAAATGAAGAAAATCAAACAGAAGAGACAAACAATTCAAATAATGAAAATAATAATTCGGATTCAAAAGCAGAAAAACCTAAAATTATTAGGGCAGTTGCAGGAACAGCGGGACATTATACAGCAAAAGTTGCAAAAAAAGTACCAAGATTATTAACAAAAGGAGCTATAGGCGCAGCAATGGGAACTGTTGGAGTAGCAGCAGGATTAGCAACTGGAGATTTATCAAATGTAGGAAAATATGGAATAGCAGCAGCTGGAGTAGGAGCAAAAGTTGGAGATGGAGTATCAAATATAGCTAGTAATGTAACAACAGGAGCTCCAAATACAGCAAGAGGAATTAGAAATAATTTTGAACAAAGAGCTTTTACAAAACAACAAAGGGAAGCAATGCAAAATGCAAGAGCTGATAGAGAGTGGGAGAAATCTAAAGATATACAGAAAAAATACAGAGATGAATTTGGAAAAGATTATAAAAAAGCAATGGAAACAGCTAAACAATTTAGACAATATGGAGTAACAAATGATGATGCAACAATAAAAAGGATAAAAGACATTGGAGTGGGAAATGCACCAACAAAAGAAGATATAGCAACAACAAAAGCAGCATCTTCAGTACAAACAGAAGACGATCTAAAAGCACTTTCAGATAGATTAAGAAGTAATGATATAAGTGAAGAAAAGATTAAAAGAATGGAAAATGATGTACGAAAATACAATATTAGTGGCAATTTCACATAATATTGAAATATAAAACTTAAAGGAGTTTAATATGAATAGTTTTACAAAAAAGCGGAACTGTACAGAAGATTATTATAGCAATAATTCTTATAATTTTATTTAATTGGATTTATCCTTGTATTCCAGTTTATGCAGAAGAAGATGAAGATACATCGACTGAAGCAGAATCACCATGGGGAGTTTTATTAGAACCGATAATTGGTTTATTCTCAGGTATAGGAGAAGGTATTATATGGCTTATACAATCTAGTTTATTAGGTATATCTCCTTCTAGTGTATATATAGATATAAATGGTGATGATGGTGTTTGGGAGTTTTTTGGTGGCTTAATAGGAACAGGAGGAGGAGCAGCAGCAGGAGCATCAGCGGGACTAGCTTTAGCAGGGCTTTTTTCAGGCCCACCAGGATGGGTTGCACTAGGATTAGCAGCTGTAGGAGGATTTGTTGGAGGAGCAATAGGACACGCAGGAGGAAGCTTTACAGGTGGAGTTTTAGAAGATATGTTTAGTGATGATTTTTATTTACCAATTTATTTGATATCACCGGCTGAAATATTTGCAGGACAAATTCCAGCTTTAAGTATTAATTTTATAAATCCAGAAAATCCACCAGTTCAGGAAATAACTGGAGAAGATGGAGAAACAAGAAAAATTTATGATTCAGCGGCAGTGTTAAGTCCACAAATTTCTAAATGGTATGTAGCTTTAAGAAATTTAGTTTTAATTGGATTAATGGTAGTATTATTATACATAGGAATTAGAATAGTTATAAGTTCAACAGCAAGTGAAAAAGCAAAATATAAAGAACATATAAAAGATTGGCTTGTAGCGGTAGTATTAGTAGTATTTATGCATTATATAATGGCATTTGCAATTACAATTACAGGTTATATAACAGATATGTTAGAAAAAAACAATGAAACAACAAAATTTGCTTTAAGTGAAGATACAGTTGCTGCTGTAGAAGCTGCAACAGAAACAGATATTCAACCAAGTGAAGACGGCAACTATTATTATTATACAAATTTAATGGGATATGCTAGATTAATACAACAAGCAAATTTAGGATATGGACAATTTTCTTGGAATAGTATAGGATATACAATTGTATTTATTGCTTTAGTAATATATACAGTAATGTTTTTAATAATATACTTAAAAAGGGTAATATATATGGCGTTTTTAACAATGATAGCACCATTAGTAGCATTAACATACCCAATAGATAAAATATCAGATGGACAAGCACAAGCATTTAATATGTGGCTAAAAGAATATATATATAATTTATTGTTACAACCATTTCACTTACTTTTATATACAATGCTTATAGGTTCAGCAATAGAAATGGCAACAAACAATATGATTTATACTTTAGTAGCATTAGGATTTTTAATTCCAGCAGAGAAACTATTACGTAGATTCTTCGGATTCGACCAAAAAGCTCCAGAAGCAGGAAGTATTGTTGGTGGAGTTGTTGGTGGAAGTATGGCAATGAACGCAATTAATAATATTGGTAGAATAGGAGCTATTTCTAAAAGAGGGAATGGAAATGATGGAGATGGAAAATCTGATGGAAAAGACAGTGGAAAAACAAGATTAGCAGAAAGCAATAGAAGACCAGACAAAGAAAATAAAGTTTCAATGGAAGAGTTAATGGACGGAGATAATGAACCACCAGCTTCAGGCAATCTAAGACTTGCAGAAGCATCTACTCAAGGACAGGATAGTACACAATTAAATGGTCAATTACCAAGAGGAGTTTATGAAACAGGAAGAACTGATAGTGGAATACTTTTAGCAAGTAATATGAGACCACCATTACAAATAGATAATTCAGCTAGTCAAGAAGGTATTGAACTATCACAAGCATCAAATACTGAACCTATAAGGATTTCTAGTTCAGGAACTGGAACAACTCAAACTGTACAACCAGTAAACCAACCGAAACAAAAAATATCAGGATTTAAAGTTGCAGGAGCAGTATTAGGAACAGCAGGTCATTATATAGCAAAAGGAGGAAGTAAAGTACCAAGATTATTAACAAAGGGTGCTATGGCAGCAGGTATGGGAACTATGGGTGTTGCAGCAGGTATTGCATCAGGAGACTTGTCAAATGTTGCAGCATATGGAGCAGCAGCTGCTGGTGTAGGACTAAAAGTTGGAGATGGAGTATCAAATATAGCTAGTAATGTAACAACAGGAGCTCCAAATGTAGCAAAAGGAATAAGAAATGAGTTTGAACAAAGAGCATTTACAAAACAACAAAGAGAGGCATTAGAAAATCAGAGAGCAGATAAAGAGTGGAGAAAATCAAGCGAAGTACAACAAATGTATAAAGATGAATTTGGAACTGAAAAAGATGAAAACGGAGTTGAAAATTGGAAGAAAGCAATGGATATAGCACAAAAAGAATTTAGAACTTATGGTGTAACAAATGATAAATCAACAATTAAGAGAATAAAAGCTGTAGGATTAAATGGAAAAGTAACTAAACAAGATATAGCAACAGCAAGAGCATCAGCTTCAGTACAAACAGAAGATGAATTAAAAGCACTTTCAGATAGATTAAGAAAAAATGGTGTTGCTGAAGGTAAAATTAAGAAAATGGAAAATGATGTAAGAAAAGATAATGTTAGTGGTAATTTCACATAATAGAGGAGGTTAAATATGCTTAGAAAATTAAGATTATTTTATTATAACAACAAAGAAAAATTCTGGGTAACAGTTGGAATAATAATATTTGTAATAGTTTTAATACAAATAATAAATGGTGTTATAAAAAATAATAGAGAAGAAGAAAAGAATAATAACACTAATGAAAGTAGTATAATAGCTAGCGGAAGTAGTAAAAATGAAACATATTTACCTTCTAGAACAGATAGTATAATCTCAGATTCAAAAGTTTCGAAAGATAGAATAGAAGAAGATACAAATATTATAGAATCTTTTGTAAATTTTGGAAATGCAAATGATGTAGAAGGAGCATATAACTTACTTAGCCAAGACTGTAAAGATGAAATGTTCCAAACAATAGATAGATTTAATGAATTTTATTTTAAAAATATATTTAATGAAAAAAGATCATATGACTTAGAGAATTGGGATAGTACGGGAAGTAGAACAACATATAGAATAAAATATCAAAATGATATAATGGCAACTGGGATGGTAAATGAAGAATTTATAGAAGATTATATAACAGTCATAGAAGAAAATGATGAGAAAAAGCTAAATATAAATGAATTTATAAATAAAGTAGATTTAGAAAAAAAAGGACAAGTAGATGGTTTAGAAGCTAATGTTACAGCAAAATATTATTATTATGATTATGTTGAATATGATATAACATTTAAAAATACAACACAAGGAGAAATAATTATAGACACTAAAGATAATACAGAGAGTGTATATCTAGAAGACGAAAGAGGAGTAAACTATTCATGGTTTGGAAATGAAATTGCAAATGAAGAATTAATTTTAAATGGAGGAGAGAGTGTAAGTTTAAGAATAAAATTTAATAAATTATACAATCAGAATAGAGTAGATAATAAAATTAATTTTACAGATGTAAGAATAAATAATGAACAAGAAACCTTAGAAATAAATGTATAAAATATGGAGGGTAGTATAATGGATAGCCAAAAAATGAAACAATTAATTTTAAAAGGCATAAAAGGATTAATAAGACCTATTATAATAATTACAATAATTATAATATTATTGGTTTCATTATTTTTTGGAGTAATTGATGGAATATACGAGAATGTTGCTAAAATATTTAATGATATAGTTGATAATATAAATATTGAAGGAAACAATATTGTAATTGATGAAGAATATATGGAAAATGCAAAGAGCAGACTAGAAAGATTGGGTATAAATTCTTCAACATTAGGTTTAGGTAATGATGAAAAGTATCTTGAAAGATATCTAGAAGCAGAGATAGTAACGAATTATCCATATTTAGGTGGAGATGGATTACAAGGAGCTGTATATTTTGAAAGAGCTAAGGTTGATGGAACAACAACTAGATTAAGTTATTTAGAATATAATGATTTTTATAATAGAGTAAATAATGGAGAAGATGTAAATGATTATTTTACAGTTGACCAAGAAGATTGGACAGTACATGTAATGAAAATAGACGGAAGTATAGAGAAAATAAATTATAAAAATATGGTAGAAAAATTTGCTATGCCATTTGAATTTCCTATTGCATTAGCTATGACAAGTCAGAATCCACAATTTGCCTTAGCAGTGGTAGATTTGGTAGAAGACTCTAGAATAATTATAACAATAGCTGAATCATCAACAACAACTACAAGAACAGTAACCGAACATTATGATGAGAAAGTAGAACAAACGATATATAAAGAGGATGGAACGAAAGAAGAAAGTGTATTATCTGAAGGGGAAAAATCAGGTGAGCCTCAGGTAACAACAGAAACTACATATTCAACAAATATATTTTTATCTAGTGCAAGAACTTGGATATTAAACGAAATAACAGATTTGAAGTATGATGAGAGTAGCGAAGATTTAGAACCACAAGAAGAAACAATTAATCCAGTCATAACATCTACTACAGAACAAGTAGATGAAAATACATCTGTTAGAACGACAAAAAGTAATAGAAAAAATATAATTAATGTTCATTACGATTATAAAAGATGGTTAAGGGGAACGTCAAAAGTAATTGAAAAATCTGAGAATTTTACAAAATTAATAATAAATGATGGTGCAACAAATGGAAATGGTTTTGTACAAATAGCAAAAGAATTACACGATTATTTAGTAGAATATCAATATTATTATTCATCTAGACCAAATGTTACAGCGGGTCGATTTGTTCAAGATAGTGAAGCAATAGCTAGTAGAAGACCAACATTTGGTGAACCAATGAGCCAAAGATATCTATGTTGTACAACATTTACTGCTTGGGTACTAGAAACTGCAGGATATGAAGGAATAGCTTATGGCTCTCTAGAACTTTTAGATAATAGTATTAAAGACAGAGGCTGGGAACTAATAGAAGATGTAGAAGATGTAGAACCTGGAGATATGTGTTTTTGGTATCAAGCAGGAACGACGGATTTAAAACATACAAATGTATGTGCATCAAAAGAACCAGATGGTACATTGAGATTTTATGATGCGGGGTGTACAGATGCTATAAGAACGTTAGAGCCTATATTGTATGTAGATAATATGGGTAGTATTAGACATTTTGCATATGCATATAGACCAAATGACAAAATAGCTAGAGCCTTAGGTGCAAATAGTATAGAGGAATTAAAAGAAGATATAGAAGATTTTATAGATGTATCTGTAACAGAAGGAGAATACTCAGTAAGAGTAGTAAATTTAGACAATACATCTGATAGCATAACAATAAATAATAAAAGAGTAAAATCAAATGGTTTAATAAAATTATTTATTATGGCATCTGCATATAGTGAAGTAAGAAATGGAAATATAAAAGAAGAGGATATAACAGCAGATTTAGAAAGAATGATAACAACAGACAGTAACACATCAGCAAATTCACTTTTAAAAACAATGGGAAATGGTGATATTGCAAAAGGAGTAGATAAAGTAAATGAATATGCAAGGCAAAATGGATATGCAAATACTAAATTAGAGGGTGAATTAGATCAAGATAATTTAACGACAGAAGGAAATGAGCAAACATACACATCAGTTAGAGATGTTGATACAATTTTACAAAAAATATATGATGGAACTTGTGTTAATCAAGAATATGCAGAAAAGATGATGAATATTTTAAAAGGTCAATTAAATACAGAAATGATACCTTCTACTATAACAAATGCACAGATAGCAAGTAAATCAGGAGAGCAAAATGGAATAGTACAAGATTCAGCAATAATAGCAACAGAGAATTCAAATTATTTATTAGTTATATCAGCAAGCGAAATAACAAATGTTGATAATGCAAAAAATAATATTAGAGAAATTGCTAATATGGTAAATTTATATTTTGAAAAACATCCTACAACAGATGAAAACGAGAATTATAAAAAAGATGATGAAATAGAAACAAGGATGAATGGAGATAGAGTTTGTTATAGATTAACAAGTGGAGAGTTTCAATGTCCATTAAACAACCTTGTTGAATCAAGAGAAATGTTATTTGAATTACTTGGTAAATATGAAAAAACACAAAGTCATGAAAGATTAATGAGATATTTATTATATTTATTAACTGGAAATGATTATGGGGTAACAGAATTTGACTTTAATGAATTTTTAAATGGAGCATTTTATGGAGTTGGTGGATTAGTAGGTAGTACACCAGAAGAAAAAGTTTGGTGGGCATTAAGAGATGCAGGTTATAGCAAAGAAGCTGCTGCGGGTGCAATGGGAAATATATATGCAGAATCAGGATTTGATCCAGCTGTAATAGAAGGTGGAAATGGAATTGGTTTTGGTTTATGCCAATGGTCATTTGGTAGAAGAACTCAACTAGAATCATATGCAGCATCTAAAGGAGTGAGTCCATCTGATTTAGATACACAGATAGAATTTTTAATAGGAGAATTAACACCAGGTGGTGGAGCAAATGGTTATGCTACATACCAATTAGTGTCATATAAAGGATATTCAGCAAGTAGTTGGAAAAATGCAGGATCTCCAGAGGATGCAGCGGTAGCATTTTGTTGGTCATTTGAAAGACCAGGAATACCAAGAATGGATGTAAGAACATCAGCAGCAAGAAGATACTATGAACAATTTAAAGATGCTGAAAGACCATCAAACGGAGCAGCTGGAAGTTTAGTACAGGCAGCAGACAATGTTGCAAGATATTTAATAGATAACAGTTATACTTATAAGGGAACAGGTTCTGCAAATTATACATTTCCAATTGCCAACAGCGGATTAAGAACTCTATCTTGTAGCTCATATGTACAAGAATGTTTATTACAAGCAGGATATTCTGGAGCAGCAGGTGGTGAGAAATTATGGGCTCGTGGAGAAAATGTTAGTGCAGCTATAAGCGACTTTAGGAATATGGGAATAAATGTACAGCTTATTGAAGATATGAGTGCTTTGCAACCAGGAGATATAATTCAATTCCGTTCTCCTTGGCCGGGAGGATACCACGTTGCAATCGTATATAATGTTTCAGGAGGAAATGTACAATATAAAGGAGTTGCAGAAGTAATGAATCCTGCTGTAGGAAATAATAGAAGTAATGGAGCAGTAGGTTTTGACGGAAGAACGAAACCATTTAGTTATTATCAGACTTATCGTTGTTATGCATTAAGAATAACTAATTAAAAATACAAGGATTATTGTTGAAGGAGATAAAAATGAATAAAACTTTAATTAAAAAACTAATTATAATTTTTGGAGTTATAGTAATTGCTATTGTTTTAGGAATTATTATAATAAGTATTACAAAATCACCTTATGAGCACGAAATAGATATAGAAGATGAAGAAGTTAAAGAAAATATTAAAACAGAGAAGGAAAAAGTAGAAAGTGTTGAAGATAGAGAAAGAATATATATGCTAGAGCAATGTATTTCTTCATATCTAGACACAATAAATATAAACAACTCTAGTTATTATATGTATGATGAAAGTGGTAATAAAGAAAAATTTACAGACGAAAATGAAATAATACTAAATTTATTAACCAAAGAATATATTAGTGAAAATAAGATAACAAAAGATAATCTAGATAACTATATAGAGAAATTAGACGAAGATGTATTTTTTATACCACTTCAAATGAAATATATAAATAATGGTGATATATATCAATATGCAATGATAGGATATATTACAGACTTTGATTATAATATAATAAAAAATGTAGGATTTATAGTAAATTTAGATATGTCTGCAACTAAAATAGGTTCTCCTGATTTATCTTTCACAATAGAACCTATTAATGGAGAAATTAACAACATAGATGAAGTACAATTAGAAATAAAATTAACTTCTGTTGAAAAAAATGATTATAATATTGTTCAATATATTTCAACTAATACTGAAGAAGATTGTAAAAGATACTTAGATTACTATAAGAAATTGGCATTAAGTAATCCAGAAGAAGCATATAATAGGCTAGATGAAGAATATAGAAATTTAAGATTTGGAAGTTTAGATGGATATAAAAAGTATATAGAAGAAAATAAAAAAGATATACAATCAATACAAATAACTCAATATATGTCAAATGATGAAAATGGAGTGAAACAAAATATAGCTAAAGATAAATATGGAAAGATATATATTTTTGAAGGAAAAAACCTAATGGATTTATCTATACAGTTAGACACATATACTATAGAAAC
>CALXHF010000017.1 GCA_944388035.1 uncultured Clostridia bacterium
TCTTATATAATTCTTTTATTCTTTTTGTGTTTTTATATTTCTTGCTTCCAACCATATGCATCTGTATACTTTCTAATCTTTCTATTTCTTTATTTATATATCTTATCTTTGACTTTAAACTTTCTCCTGCTACTATTAATGTGTTATTATTATTTGCTGTTACACAAGCTACTAGATTATTCATTCCTAAATCTATTGCCATTGTATTTCCAAATACTTCTATTTCTTTTGCTTCTTCTTCATATATTATATATATTTTACATCTTTTCTTTTCTATCTTTCCTATCTTTATCATCTTTATGCCTTCTAAATTTATTAGCTTTTCTAATTTCTTTGGTATTAGAAAATTTAAACTCTTTACTCTAAATTTTTCTTGCATCTCTTTTGATATTGATAATTTTATCTCTCTTCCTTCTACTCTTATTCCACAATTTGTAAATGTTATTTGTGCTTCTCCATTTTTGTATCTTGGCATTTGCGGTTTCCCTTTTATTTCTTTTTCTCCTCTTTCATACATTTCCTTTAATGATAAATATGATTTATGGTCTCTTATGCAATTTAATATTATTTGCTCTAATGTATGTGAGTGTAAATATATTGAGTGCCAATTCTTTTCTCTATATTCTTTGTATATTTTATACATTTCTTCATTTGTTCCACCTTTAAAGTTTATTTCTCTTTTTCCTTCTCTTATTGAATAATTTAATATATTATAAACTTTATTTACGTGCCATTTTATTTCTTTCATTATCTTTTCTTGTGTTTCATTTAATGATAAATCAAAAGTAAATGTTAGTTTCATCATCTCACCTCCAATCTACTTTTTATTTATATCATACAAAACAAATTTTTGCAAACAGTTTTTAGTAAAAATTTATTTTTTATTTAACTTTAAAACAATTTGCTTTACTTTCCTAATATAGTAAAAAACATTTTATAATATTTTGTTACTGTTCCAGCAACCTCATTATTTTTAATCATTTCTTCTAATTCATTTTTAGTAACCCATTTTACTTCTTGAACCTCTTCTTCTTGCATAATAATGTCTTTTAAATCTATATCTTTTCTTACTAACCATACATCTAGAAAATTATTTGTTCCTTTCATTGATAACATTAATTCTAATTCTTCTTTATCAATATTAATTCCAATTTCTTCTTTTGCTTCCCTGATGGCTCCTTCTAGTGAAGTCTCTCCTGTGTCTACTGCTCCTGCTGTTAATGACCACATATTTGGAAATCTTTTTCTACTTCTAGTCCTTTTTTGTATTAAAAATTTTCCATCTTTGTTCATTATCCAGATGTGAACAGATAGTCCAAATTCTCCCTCTTTTTGTTTTCCTCTTTCAGATGTTTTATTTGTTTTTTCTTTTCTTTTGTTATAAACATCTACAATTTCCATACATAACTCCTTATACAATATTTTTAACATTTATCTCAATCTGTTTCCACATTTCCTTTAGATTATTATATGTAAGAGTATCATATACTTCATTAACATTTTTCCAGACAAGCTCTTCTCTATCTTTTAAAGCTATATTTTTATCTGTTTTTCCATCATCAATCGCAAAATAATAATATACTTCTACATCTTCTTCACCTTCAGAACTATATTTATCAATTCCTATTACTTTACCATCTATTAAATGATTCTTCCTTAAAGTTTCTTCTTCTGTTTCTCTTATAGCACACTCTTCTAATGTCTCTCCTTCTTCTAAATGTCCTTTTGGAAATGTATAGTCATTTTGTTCTTCTCTATACACTAAGCCTATTTTTTTATTTTCCAAATTAATTAGTATCGTCCCTGCTTTTTTCACACTCATAACTTCCTCCTTAATTTTTTATATTTTACTATATTTTTTGTAAAATATCAATTTATTTTGAAAACAAAATAAGGTAATCAATGACTACCTTATTAAAATTATCATATTCAATTATTATTGTACTACAGAAACAGTTAGGTATCTAACTCCCCATTGTAATGCTTCTGAGTGTGTGTTAACAAAAATATCTATTTTGTTACCGTTTATTGCTCCACCTCTATCTTCTACTGTGTAAATATGTCCGCCAATATTTAATTTTGTACCAAATGCAAATTTTGAAGAAGCTGCAACTGTTCTTCCTGCTGTCGCTCTTGTACCTGATGCAGTCATACCATTTGTCTTACCGCAACATTTGCTACATGGACAATATGCTGTAATTTTATATGTTGTTCCACCACTTGAACTTGCTGTAGTTCTTGGTAATGTAGAACCTCTTGAAGTTGCTTTCTTTTGAACTTGAACAATTTTATTAACTGGTTCTGTAATTATTTTTTCAGAAATAACTGTTTTTTCAATCTCAACATCATTTTGATATTTAATTTTATAAGTTACTTCTTTTAATCCATCTTTTCCTTGTTGTAAAACTTTATTTGTTGTGTCCCCAGTTACATTACTATTTTTAGTTACTGTTTCATAAGGTATTGTTACTTGTTCAACAACTATTTTCTCAGTAATTGGTGCATAATTTTTTAATAATTCATCTAAAGATGTTTGTACACCCTCTTCTGAAATCTTAGCAATTTGAACTTCATTATATGATTTATCTGTTATTTTAATACTTTGACCTGAAGTTATCTCTTCATTTAGGTCTGGTATTGTTTTTTGATTATCTCCTAATACAATATTATTTTCTGCAAGAACTTCTGAAACTGTAGCTTTATTTGTTAAAGCTGTCATTTCATATCCATTTTGTAAGATGATTGTTACATCTTTTAAGTTTTCACTTACTGCCATTACTCCTATTCCTGATAATAAAATAAGAATAATTGTTACACAGATAATTTTTATGATAGAAATTGAAGCATTTTCTTCTCTTTTCATCAATTTAATTCCTCCTTTTGGCAACAACTTAATTATAACATTTTTAAAAGTATTTGTCAAATTTTGCTAACTCTTACTCCTACAGCATTTTGCTAAAATCACCATTTCCGTAGGTTTTGTCCTTTTCCTTGCTAGCAAAAGATTACAAGATTTTTAATATATTATATGTAAATTTTTCAGAAAATATTCCTTAATTTTCCATAATAATTTCACAAAATTACCATACTATTGTTGTATATATATGAATAATATGTTATTATATTTGTAAATTATAAAGAATAGGAGGAACTAATAAAAATGGTTGGTCTAATAATTTTAGCAATATTAGTTGTTATTGTTGTTGCTGTTATTGGAATATACAATAGTTTAGTTAAAGCGAGAATAAAAGTAGATAATGCTTGGAGTCAAATAGACGTACAACTTCAAAGAAGATTTGACTTAATACCAAATTTCGTTGAAACTGTTAAAGGTTATATGACTCACGAAAATGAAACATTTGAGAAAATTGCTGAACTTAGAACATCTTGGGCAAATGCAGGAACAGTATCAGAAAAAGCAAAATTAGATAATGAATTATCAGATACTTTAAAAACAATAATGGCTATATCTGAAGGTTATCCAGATTTAAAAGCAAACCAAAACTTCTCAGAACTATCTGAAGAATTAAGAAATACTGAAAATAAAATTTCTTTTGCTAGACAATTTTATAATGATTCAGTAACTATTTACAATACAAAATTAGAAGTATTCCCTTCTAACATTATTGCAGGTATGTTCCACTTTACACAACGTGACTTATTTAACACTGAAAGTGATGAAGCAAGAAAAAATGTTAAAGTAGACTTTGGAAGTAACCAATAGATTTTGAAATAAAAGAATTAGGGTTATCTCTAATTCTTTTTTCAAAATAAAACCAAATATAGGAAACAAAGAATAAAAAAGAAAGATAATAGGTGATGAAATGTTTCAAAATATAAAGAAAAATAAATTAGAATCTGGTGTTATAATAGGAATTTTTATAATTGTTATTACTTTAATTGTTTATTTTATTTGTAACGCATTAAATTTAGGAACTATTTCTATTGTGATAGCACTAATTTTTTCAATTGCATCTGCTTGGGGCTCTTACTATTATAGTGATAAAATAGTTTTATCAGTAAATAAAGCAAGACCAGCAACTAAAGAAGAAGACCAAAAATTAGTAAATATTTTAGACGCCTTGATGGTTTCATCTGGTTTGCAAAGCAAGCCAAGACTATATGTAGTAGATGACCCACAACCAAATGCATTTGCAACAGGAAGAAACCCAGAAAATGCTGTTATTTGTGTAACAACAGGTCTTTTAGAAAAATTAGATTATTATGAACTAGAAGGTGTTATAGCACACGAAATGAGTCATATTAAAAATTATGATATTAGACTTAGTTGTGTAGTATCAGTAATGGTTGGTTTTATAGTAATGCTAGCAGATATGTTTTCTAGAATTTTATTCTGGGGTGGACTAGATAGAGATAATGATAGTGATAGTAAAGTAAATGGTATTTTAATGATTATTGGTTTAATATTTTTAATATTATCTCCAATATTTGGTTCATTAATGCAACTTGCTTTATCTAGAAAAAGAGAATTTCTAGCAGATGCAACAGCAGTAGAGTTTACAAGAAACCCTGATGGGTTAATATCTGCATTAGAAAAATTAGAAAATGACCCAAACCAACTAAAAACTGCAAATAGTGCAACTGCTAATATGTATATTGTAAACCCATTTAAAAAAGACACAAAAGAAGGAAAAAAGAAAACAACAAGTATTTGGTCAACACACCCAAGTACTGAAGACAGAATAGAAGCATTAAGAAATTTAAAATAGGGACATTTCCTTTTGGATATTTTGTCCAATTTAGGACACATCTTCAAAAGCTACAAAAATCTTGTAGCTTTTATTTATTTTATATTTCTATATTAACATCATCAATATCATATTTATTTTTAGAAGTAATTATATCTTAATTTAAAATATTTTAAAATTTTAATGGTAATAAAAATGTATAAAAGAATTAGAGATTTAAGAGAAGATAAAGATTTAACTCAGAAAACAGTTTCAAAATATTTACATATGTCTCAAGATGGCTATTCACAAATTAACAGATGAAAAAAACTTATAAGAAAAAAACTAAAGTATTTTTTTGCTTTAGTTTTTTCTTTTACTATAATTATTTACAAAGTCAAATATTTCATCTTTTTTAATAGAACCTTCTCTTAAAATAATAGGTTTTTCATTTTCTACTTTTACAATAGTAGAAGCAATACCTAGCTTACTTTCTCCACTATCAATAATACAATCTACACTATCTTTAAAATCTTTCATTATATTATCTACACTAGTTCCACTAGGTTTTCCAGAAATATTAGCACTAGGTGTTGCAATAGGAACACCTGAATAATCAATCAAGATTTTTGCAATTAAAGAATCAGGCATACGAATACCAACAGTATCACCATTTGCAGTTAAAATGTCTGGAACTTCTTCTTTCTTTTTTAATATAATTGTAAAAGGACCTGGGCAAAATCTATTAATTAAAGCATATTCCAAATCACTAATATTCTTTGCAACAGATTCTATCATCTTTATACTATTAACTAACAAACTTATTGGCTTATTAAAATCTCTTTTTTTAATCTCATAAATCTTTTTTATAGAATCGCTTTTAAAACCATTAGTCCCTATTCCGTAAACAGTTTCTGTAGGGAAGATAACTATTTTCCCTTCTTTTATCATCTTAGCTGGTTTTTTTAATTTTTCTAAATCTATATTATCTTTTAAATTAATATACTTCATTTTAAATTCTCCAATTCAAAAAATTAATGTCGCATGGAAAATATGTTCCAAATGCGACATAAATGTGTCTAAAGGAAACGTCCTTATTTATTTTCATCTTTCTTTTCTTCTACTTTTTTAGAAGTATTTTTAGCAATATCTGTAGTATTTCTACAAATTACTAATAATATTAGAGAAAATTCATAAACAACTCTTGTAACTACATTTCCTAATACTAATGTTAATAAGAAAGCTAAGAAACTTTCCCCAATTAGTACAAATGAATATAATGTAATATAGATAGCTACTATTAGATATGTTACTTTTAATAATGCCTCTAAGAACATTTTCTTAAATGATAAGAAATCATATAACCATCCAAGAAAACCTGTGAATTTTCCTTCATTTTTCTTATTTAGAAATAAGAAATAAATTAAAATTCCTCCTACTATAGCTAATATTAATGATAATATAATCCATACTGTACTACCAACAGCAGAAGTTAATGCTCTTGTTGAATACATAATATATTCCCCCTTTACTTTTTTCTTATATATATCACAGAATTTAGAAAAAGTCAAATTTTACTAATTAAAAAAAGTATCTAAAAACTATTTTATTTTATCTTATATACTTTTTTAGCATTTTCATATGTAATTTTTGCAATATCTTTAAGTTCCATATTTTTTACTTCTGCAATTTTTTTAGCAATAAATTTTACATTTCTTGGATCATTTCTTTTCCCTCTAAAAGGTTCTGGTGATAAATAAGGACTATCTGTTTCAATAAGCATTTTATCGTTTGGAACCAATTCTATTATCTCATTTGCATTTTTAGAGTTCTTAAAAGTTATAGGGCCTGCAAAAGAAATATAAAAATCTAATTTTAAAGCTTCTTTTATAAGTTCTCTATTTAATGGGCAACAATGAAAGACACCTTTATTTCTAACATTGTTTTCCTTTAAAATTGTCAAAGTATCCATTATAGCATCTCTTGTATGTATTACTATTGGTAAATCTAATTTATTTGCTAAGTTTATTTGTTCTGTAAAAGCTTTTCTTTGTAGACTACGTATGTTTTCGTCTTTTTCCCAATAATAATCTAAACCAATTTCTCCAATTGCTAAAACTTTATCATTTTTAATCGCTAATTCTTCAATTTGATTTAACATTATCCACAATTCATCTTCAGATTGTGGAATATCATTAGGAGAGATACCACAAGTTGCATAAATAAAATCATATTTTTTAGAAAGTTCCATAGCCTTTTTAGAACCATCTAAACTGTACCCAGCAGAAATAAAATCTATATTCTCATTATGTATTTTTTCTATAATTTCTTCTCTATCCTCATCAAACTTTTCATCATCTAAATGTGCGTGATTATCAAAAAATTTCATCTTTTTACCTTTCTTTTTTTATTTTATTAAAACTGTTACATTAGCAACCGCATAATTTTTACAATGAGAAATGCTAATATCAATATTTTCTACATTTTCCAGATTAACATTATTAACATTTAGTTTTGGTTTACCTTGATTATCATTTTCGACCTCAAAATCTTTCCAAGAAACCGAAAATTTATCTTGTATATTTTCAGACAAAGCCTTAAATACAGCCTCTTTTGCAGCAAATCTAGCCGCATAATGCTGGTATTTTTGTTTCTTCTTACTTTCACAATAATCAATCTCTTTTTTAGTAAAAACTCTCTCCAAAAAATGGTTGCCTAACTTCTCAATACTTTCTTTAATTCTATCAATCTCAATGATATCTGTTCCACACTTTACTCTCATATTTTCTCCTTTTGAGACAAAGAGGGACGGGGCTTTTTTTGTCTCACTTTTCCATTTATTTACAAAATGAGAAAAATAAGCCCCGTCCCTTTATTGTCTCATTAATGCTATAAAATTTAACACATTAAATATTAATGATGCTACTAGTATTATTCCTATTGTTATTGTTAGTTTTTTGTCTTTTTCTATATTTAAGTCTTTATATAATACATCATATTTATTTTTCACTTGTCCATATAAGTTTTCTAGCTCTAAGACTTCTCCTATTTTGTGATTTAACATTGTTCCTACTTCGTCTTCTGTTATTTCTTGTATCCACATTTTTTTAGTAAAGTCTACAAACTTTCTTCTTGCTATTTTTACTTTTTTTGTATCTTTTAGCTTTTGTTCTATTTTTTTAAGATATATTTTTTTATACAGATTTAATATATACGTATACAAATATTGGTTTTCAAACTCATCTGGAAGTATTGTATAATTATTCATATCTTCACTTGATGAAAATAACATTACACCTAATTTGCTAAGTGCTAGTTTTGCATATTTCCATCTTGATACTGTTGTTATTTTTTCTCCCTCTAGTTTTCTGCTATTGTCTGCTGGTAATATGTTTGCATATTTAATGTAATAATGATTAATATCATCAAAATTAGTATTACTATTCCAAGCTTCTTGGTCTATACACACATATGAATATGTTAAAAACCTCTCTGTATCTATATCTAATTTCATTGCTTCTATATTTGCACCTGTTATTTTTCTCACGAAATCTTTAAATGTTTCTGCACTTGAAAAGCTATTTGTTTGAAGACGTATGTTGTCATAGCCATCTAATTTTGCCACCTCATTATTTATGTCTTTAAATTTATAATTAAAGTTTAGCACATTTTCAAAATTATAGTCATCTTCTATATTTGTTTTTATTACTAAAAAACATATTCCTGTTTCAAAACATATTATTTCTATTTTTCCTATTGTGAAAAATATCCCGTTTTTATCTTCAAATTTTACCTGATTTTCGCCTTTACTTTCTCCTTCATTTCCTAGTTTAGCTTCTATTTTTCCTTGTATATCTCTTTTTAAATTATATTCAAATATATTACAAGGATATTTACTAAGTATTGCTGATTTTGTATCATCTGGTAAGTCATTTAGTTTTTTTATTTTACTATTTCCTAGACTAAAACTAGAAAACAAAAAGTCTTTAGTTTTTGGTAAAAAGTATTGATACATCTTGAAATCTTTCTCTTTCTGAAATGTTTTTAGTCTAAATTCTTTATCTTTCAGTAATTTTAATAAATATTTTTGATATCTTCCTTCTTTTATTACATATGGAAGTATAAAATATGTATATTGATAGTTTGTCTTTAGTTCCATTTTTTCCTACACCTCTATTTCCTATAATAGTTCATATTAAGGTCTTTTCCTAAGTACCAAGTTCCTATAAAATCTACTTTTAAATAATCATCTAATTCATATATTGGATCTTGCACTATTTTTCCGTTTCTATCTATTGCTCCCCATTTTCCGTCCTTTTTTACTGCTACATATCCAAATTCATTTTGTCTTGTCATTTCATCATATATATATTCTACTACTGTTTTTCCTTTTTTGTCTATTAGTCCATATTTTCCGTCTTTTTTATCTACAAACAATGTGTTATTTGTAAAAATATCTTCTTCTTTTTGTTCTTCAAATTTAAAATTGTAATATTTGTATTCTTCTCCTTGTTTTAGTTCTATATAACCTTTTTCGTCATCTATATCTGTTAATATTCCCTCTAGTTTTGTCTCATAATTATTATTTAATATTTTATTATTATAATTTTCATCTTCTGTTATATAGAAATCTCCTTTTTCATTATATATTATTGATTGATTATTAAAATCTAATTTTGTTTCATTTATTTCATCTATTATTCCATATTTATTATCTCTTTTTGCTATAAACATACCTGTTTTTGCTTCTTCTAATTGGTCATAATTTGATTCTATTATATTTTCACCTGATAAGTTCATTACTCCGTATTTATTATCAGATGTTTTATATATTACTCCTTCTGTATTTTTTAATATTGAAATTATTTCATTTTTTGTACTTAAACTTTCTGTTCCGTCTTTTTTTATTACTTTTTGCGTTCCGCTTTCTGTTACAACATAATAATCTCCTTTATGTGTTTTTTGAATTTTATCATATTTTGTTTCTAATACTTTATTATTTGATATATCAACTAAACCATACTTTCCTTCCGAATTTTTTACAATAAAACCTGCATTTGCTTCTTCTCCAAAGTTTATTATTTCTGCATATTGTGGTTCTATTATTATTTTTCCTTCTTCATTTACTATCCCGTAATTTCCGTCTTTTGATATTAGAATTGTATTTTCTACTTCTGGAAGTAATGTTATTTCATCATATTCGCAAGATAATATTTCTTTTCCTTCTAAGTTTACTAAACCATACTTTCCACCTTTTTGTATTTTTAATACATTTGGGTTATATGTTAAATTACCACCTTCGTCTACACTTGATACTGGTTCTATTTGTTCATTTCCTGTAAATATTTCTTCATTTTTGCTATTTAATGCTTTTGTTTTATATGTTCCGTCATCATAATTTACATCATATGTACATAGGAATACATCTTTCTTACTATTTGGTATTACTATCATTTCTGCATATGAAGGATCTATTACTATGTTTCCGTGCCGAATCTATTACTCCCCATTTATTGTTTTGATATGCTGGAAAATAATCTATACTGCTCACCGCTTTATTTTCTTCACTTTTCCCTAGCAATCCTTTTAACATCACAACACACATAATTACAACTATTATTGCAACTATTACTGCAAATACTTTTTTCATATTTAATTTCGGTTCTTCATATCTTCTTCCTCTACCCAAAGTATTTTCCTCCTTTGAATTTCTTTTCATTACATTTTTTAGTTCTCTTTTTTTCTAAACTTACAAACCATAACACTCATATCATCTTTTGCTATTCCATAATTATTATCCATCGCTTCTTCTATTATTAAATTCGCTATTTTTCCGAGTGTTTGTTGTTTCTATATCTTCTAGTAAATATTTTATCCATAACTCTTTATTTTTATATTCTACATTTGAGTCTAATACACCGTCTGAACAAAGTACCATTATATCTCCTTGTTCTATATCTTTATCAAATGTTTGTATTTTGCTTTCTTCTATTATACCAGTTGGTAATGAATTTGATTTTACCATTTGAACTCTTTTTCCACTTTTTATATATGTTGGACAAGCTGCACTTTTTATAAACTCTACATTTCCCATATATAAATCTACTATTGCTATATCTAGACTTGCATAACTTTCTTTATTTCTATTTATTAATGAATTATTTATTAATTCTAATGATATATTTTTATCAAAACCTGAAAGTAGTAAATTTTCTAGCAATTGTAAAGCTTCAGTACTACTTTTTTTAGCTTCTTTTCCACTTCCCATACCATCACTTATTGCGATTAAATATTTTCCGTCTTTTAATCTTATTGTTAATGTACTATCTCCTGAGACATCACTTTTTGTTTTTGTTTTATTTGCTACTCCTAATGCCATTACATATTTGTCTTCTGATATAAATTCAAGCTTTTTACCAACAGATGCTTCTTGATTTAATACTATTTTTTCGCCTAATGTTTTTGTAAGTATTTTTCCAATTAACTCTATTTTAGAATTTTCTATATTTTCTGATAAATATATTTCTACAATATATCTATTTTCTTTCTTTATTGCTATATCTTGCATTATTATTTCTTTTTGTTCTAATAAAGATATTATTTCTTGTTTCTCTTTTATATAACTTTCTTCTTGTTCTATATCTTTTTCTAGGTTTTTCGCCATACTTCCAATTGCTTTTGATACATCTTTTAATTGTTTTCCTACATTTTTATTGTTTTGTTCTATTTTCTTTTTCCAAATAAAATCTGATTTACTTTGTGCATATGATACATTTATTGTTCTTACTATCTGCATTATATTTTCTTCTAGTTTTTTACTTATATCTTTATCATCAAATCCTATTATATAGCTATTACATTCTGCAAATATTTGTAATAAATCTTTTCTTGATATTTCTTGTTTGTCTATTAATAACTTAAATATTTTATCTACTATATCTCCTTTAATATTTGAGATATCATCATATAACATATTTTCTTTATAATTTTCTAAATTGTTTAACAATTCTGTTATAAATATTTTTTTATTTTCTTCATATTGTTTATATTCTTTTGTAAATTTTTTTTCTTTTTCTTCTTTATCTTCCTCATATGTACTTGCCATTTTTTCTATTGCTTTTGATACACTATTTAAGCTTTCTGCTACTTCTTTGCTTTTGTTTAATACTCTTCCTGATGTATATGGTAAAAATTTTGAGTTTCCTATAAATTCTTCTAAATCTATTTGTAAATTTTTTGGTATCAATAATAATCCTATTGATGCTACTAGTATTTCTTTAAAATGTATTAATTCTACTGTATATCCATTTGATACATATGCTAATACTATATTCCCTAATGCAAAACCAATTACTACTCCTATTTTACCAAATCTATTTAATATTCCCGCTATCATACCTGATATTGCGTATGAAGCTATCATAATTGGTTCACTTCCACTTATAACTCCTATTGTTACTCCTATTGTTACTCCAGATGTTGCTCCTACTAATATTCCATTTTTCCAACCAAGTATCATTACTATCAATATACTAAATACATTTCTTATGTTAAAACCATATATACTTAAATCACCAAATGCTCCTACTGCAATTGCAAAAAGCAAACTTGCTCCTATTACTTCTTCTATTGAAAATGCTCTATTTTTATAAAATTCTTTTACAACTACTAATGAGTTTACAAATATTTTATAAAATACCAATGTTATTATTGCAAGTGTAATTGTACTTAAGACATCATATAGCGTAAATGTCTCCATTGATATCTGTAATATTCCTATTAGTATACTAGCTAAAAATATATTTTTTCCTATTTTTATTTTTTCATTTCTTTCTTGTTCATTATAACGTGGCTTTATTATAAATAATGATGCTACTAATATTAGTGTCGTTATTATATACCCTAATGCTCCTCCTACGCCAAACTTTATTAGATTTCCTATTAAAGAAATCACCACTACCCCTAAGGCTGGAACAGAAAATGATATACAAGCTCCTAGTAAGCTTATACTAAATATTGAAAATTCTTGTCCTAGACTTACAAATGACAACATAAATGCTACTATATATATTACAATATTTTCTTTTGCAGATACATTTTTAAATATATTTACTTTGTTTTTTTCTTCATTTACCATATTATTATCAATTGTATCTTCACTTAAGTTTTGAAACATCCTTACCACCTCTTTAATTTTGATAAGCTTATTTTACTACTTGTCCTTTGTGGTTTTTGTCTTTTTTAGTATGCTAGACTAAAAAAGTTTTCTACAAATTTATATACTTTATTTTTATTTTTTCCATTAAAATATATTTTACGATTTTTATTTTATTACATAATATCGAAAAAAGCAATAAGAAACGAGAAAAACAGGTTAAATATTTCTACTTAACCTGTTTTATTTTTTACAATACCTTTTTCTTAATTAGAATTATTCCTGCTCCTAATGTTATTAATCCTATTGTTCCTAAGATAATGTATTGTATATAGTTTCTATTTTCACCTGTTGGTCCTGTTATTGTTAAATATACATAATCATCATCATAACCTGTTTCTCCATTACTTGGTTCATAGTTACCTGGTATTGTATAATCTCCATCATGTTCCATTTTTCTTCCTGTTACTTCATTTACTTCTATATCATTTGTAAACATTAGGTCATCTGCACTATTTGATAATAATTTTGATACTTCTAATGGTACTCTAGTTTCTTGTCCTGGTGTCATATTTTTAAATGCTTCTGTTTGTAATACTTGGTTGAATTGTTTTACTGCATTAAATGCTTCTTGTGATAATTTTCCTTCATCTACCAAGCTTTGTCCTATTTCTACTATTTGTGTCCAGCTTGCATTATTGATGTTATCTTTATCAAATATTAAGTCATTTGATAAATAATCATATAAGTTAGTTATAGTTGCTAATTTCCAATTATTGTGATTATTTGGCACTATACCATAAATATAATAGTCTCCATCGTTGTAATCTATTTCTGCATTTCTGTTATCTACTATAACATCATATCTTATAGTTATTGTTGCACCTTGTATTAATTCCTGGTCTAATTCTATATGTATATTTCCATCTGGTAAATATCTTAAATAGTTAATACTATCTTTTCTTGGGTCTCCTTCTATTATTACTTGTCCATTTGCTAATTTAACTTGTACCCAGGCAATTTCTTTTTTAATATCTAAGTTTTGTATTGGTCTTCTTATAATACCAAAGTCTATATTATCAAAGATGAATTTTAATTCTGCTCCATATTCACTTATATTGTCTAGATTTACATCATAATCTAGTTTTATATCAAACAATCTTGTGTTTGCTTCAATATTTTGTAAGTTTGCTGGATTTTCTTCTTCTGTAATACTTCCATATGTATATACATTTTCACCTGTTTCTTCTATTCTTTCTGCTACTATATCATATCTCGTTCCGTCAGAATTTATTCCAATTTCATCTTTTGCATCTGACATCCTAGTATTGTCTTCTCCCGTTTCTGTTCTATACCAGTAATCAGTCATTGCATCCGCTGCTGTTTTATCTCCTGCTCTATAAATTGTTGACTTATATTTTTCTACTGTTTCTATTGGTGTTTCAGTTCCATCTGGGCTTACTATAATACTAGAATTTCCATATGTATATCTTATTAAATACTTTCCTGGTATTACTCCAGCAAATTCATAATTACCATTTTCGTCTGTAATTGTTTCTGCTGGCTCTGTTACTTCATTTTTATGATATAATATTGCTATTTCTCCTGGGTTTCCATCATCTGTACAAGTTAGTAATTCTACTTTTACATTTTCTATAACATTTTCACCATTTACATATAGTCCATCGCCTTTTCTTTCTTTATCATATCCTGTATTTGCAAGCAATTCATCTATTGCATTATCTTCCCATACAGTTCCTCTTATGATTCTTCCATCTTCAGGACTTACTTCTAAAATTAATGATGGTGCACTATCTGTATCATCTTCGTATGTATTTAAATTTGCATCGTCTGAGTCATTATTAGCATTTTCTGGTATTGCTGAACCTGGTCTTGAGTCTTTATCTACTCCTCCATAATGTACAGTATAATTTTCATCACTATAACTTGAATATGATGTTATTTCTGTTATAGAATCTAATGTTACATCTTGATTTAATACTGCATTTACTGCATCATTTTGTAATTTATATGTAATATATATAATATTTTGTTTTTGATGTTCTATATTTTGGTTTGTAGTTACAACTACTTTCTTAAAGCCATTTCCAACATTTTCCTCTGCCGTATAAGATAATTCTGTCCCCGTTTCGTCTCTTATACTATCTATATCATATCTTTCATCATAATAGTTTATAACTTCATTTACTTTTGTATATAAGTTCGTTGCTTCGTTTCTCAAAGCTACTTTATAAGTAATATATACTTCTAATTTTCCTTCATTTCCTGGTTGCATATTATAAACCATATCTGATGAATATATTGTTCTTGTATAAGTCTGTGAGCCATATTCATTAGCGAATTTCACTCCTACATTGAATCCATCTGATTCTTGATTTGTGTTAAATCTTTGGTTGTATTTATATGTATGTTCATATCCATTTAGTGTTATTTTTGCTGTGTCAATATCTTCTACAACGGCCAAATCTGGTTGTTCTCTTTCATATAGACCTAAGTTTATATTATTTATCTCTTGTATATCATTTGTGTCTTCTCTAATTTGCTCTGCTGTATACATATCAGATAAATATCCGCTCTTTCCTGCATTTTGATATGCATCTTTTGTTGTTGAGTGCATTATGTATTGTTCGTCTGTCATATTTACAGGAAATCTTTGTCCTTCATATCCATATACTGAATTTTCTCCATAATTTAAAGTACTCTTAACTTGGTTAATCTCTGTTCCAGTTTCATCTACATAATGTTCAGTTTCATTATAATGTAAATCATATGTCTTACTTCCACTTTCATTTCTAGCCTCACCAATAGGCTCTGATGAATTACTATGTGTTATTATAGAATAATTGTTGTTAAATGTCGTTCTTTCTTCAGCATTTTCTTCAGCTTTCGAACTATATACATTTCCAGGTGATAAATCAACTATTGGTACTGATGTATAACTCATACCATTATATGTAAATTCTATATAGTACTCATCCAATTTGTCTATTAATACATCCATCATTGTATAGCTTCCATTTTCGTTTGTTAAAATCTCCGTTACTGTTCTGCCATCTTCTGTTTTAAAGCTTACATCATTTCCACTACTATCTTTTAGTTTTACAGTTACATTTGCAACTAACTTATCTGGATTTGTTTCATCTTGATCTCCTTGTGAATATAACCAATCTCTTTCAGATGTCTTTCCACTAATCATATCTTCCCATACAAGTCCATTTAGTTTAATATATTTCTTTTTGTTTTTATATGTTAATACAGTAGGTTCTTTTCCGCTTTCTGGTATTTCTGATAATGTATTAAATTTCCATTTTTGTGCGTTACTTGTATTAGATGACCAAATCTGTACATTTGTCATATCAGCTGCCACACCTGAATTTACATCTAGACAATAATTTGTGTTAAGTGCAGTTGATATTTTATAATATCCATCACCTGTACTTTCTATTTTCCATTTTTGTGAATTTGAATCATTATTAGTATATATTTGTACATTTGTTCCATCAGCTACTACACCGCCATTTACGTCTAAACTATTGTCTGCTCCTGTATATATAATTCTATATAATCCATTTCCTAAGTATTTTACATAGAACATTTGAGCAAGTGTTTTATTTTTTGTATGAATAGCAACATTTGCACAATCATAACTATATGCATATGATACATCTAATGCAAAATTTGAATTTAATGCTGTTCCTATCTCATATATACCATCATCTATAATTTTCTTGTCATCTTTTATAACTGAATTTTTACTTGAAGTATTATAAGATCTTTGTCTTGTAACTTCTACCATAGATGTCAATCCTGTCCCATTTTGAGTACCATTATTCCAAGACACATATTCGTCATCTAAATCATAATTAAAGTATTCATCTCCTAAGTATACTTCTTCAACAGTATATGTTCCAACTCTTATATTATAAATTGTAACTTTTCCTTCTTGATTTGTTACAAATAATGTGGCTTCATTTACATCAGATGTTGTTTGCATATTTCCTAGATAAATTTCACCAGTTACTGTTGATTGTTTTCCTCCGTTTTCATCAATTGCAATTATATACTGTCCACTACTATTTTTTATCTTAAATCCAACATTTGGCATCGGCTTATTAATATTTAAGTCTAATTTATCTATTTCTAATATACCTGTTTCTTTAGTATTTGTTAAGTAAACTTCAAATGTTTGTCCACCATATGCATATACTTTTAACTCTTTATTAACATTTTGTTCATATCCATAATTGTTGTTTACTGTTTCTTTTATTATATAATTTCCAGGTGTTAAGTTATCAAAATGATATCTACCATTTTGAGTTGTAAATTCTCGTGACCAAGAACCATCTTCTTTTGTCAATGTTCCTGATATATCTAATTTAACATCTAAATCATCAGCATCTGTTTTTATTATATCTAATGTAGTATTAAAGTTTGTCCACTCAATACTTCCTGATGTTACTTCAGAACCGTAATTAGTACCATGATCAAAATCATAAGTACTAGTATAAACATCTTGATGATTATATGGTCCGTCTGGAAAATCCCATTTTTCTTGACTTTGCCAACAAGGATTTTCTCCTACATATAAATAAAACTTTTGTCCGTGCCACCAAGTATCTTGTCTCCACGTTCTTACTTTATTTTGATTTACTGTTACTTTAGAAACTCCTCTTGCGTACAAGCTATCAGATAAGCTTAGGTAAAATGTCACATTGCCTTCTCCTTTAGCTAAAGGAATTCCTGCTCCATTTGCATCACATATTGCCCAACCGTCTATTCTATTTCCTCTTTTATCTGTTACTGTTATAGAATAATTTTCTGTAGAATTAGAGTATGATTCAAATGGTCCTAATATATAATTATTACCTATTTTCTTTACTCCTATTTGGTTGTTTAGTCTTCTTAAATCTATTGCATCTGAAGTATATTGTTTTACTCCATATTCCATATATCCCCAGTTTTCAGAAAAAACATATGCTGACTCTGAGTGATAACATCCTTCATAAGGCTCTCCTGCTGCTACTAGACCGTGATTTGCACAATATCCAATTCCTGTTGGTCCTCCCGAAAATCTATGATCAGAATAACTTTCAAAGTGGAACGTCTCAGCAGATACACTATTACTTGCAATTATTCCAGTTATTGTAAATATCATTAAAAATATTCCAAGTTTAGATATTTTTCCAATCTTAACTTTAAATTTAATTGCTAATCCTATAAGTACTAATATAACTAATATAACTGCTCCAATTGATATATAAGTTGCTAAACCTGTACTTACACCAATTATTAATTGTGCTTCTGAATAATCATCTTCTTGTCTATTTCTGTTTCCTGGTGTTGAATCTGCATCTTCTATTCCAGCTGTTGTACCAACACTTCCTATTTCTGCAGAGTTTGTAAATGTACCTGAGCTATTTTCTGTCATTGTTTTAGTTAATGTTAATGTTATTTCTCTACTTTCTCCAGGTTCTATTTCTTGATTCATTAAACTTCTATTTACCAAAGTTCCGTTATCATTTGTCCAGTTTGCATTACCTGTTGATGAAAATTCTAATCCCTCTGGTAAATAATCATATATTTCTCTTATTGTTACAGATGACTCTCCTTCATTTGTTACAATAATCTTATATTTAACCTCTACAAGAGCTCCATCAATTTCTTTTGCTCTTATTTCAACTCTACCAATTTTTGTATTATCATATGAATATTGTCTTGTTCCATTGTTTGTTGTAACAAGTATATCCGTTATGTATTTATCTAGTTTTAAGTCATATCCTTTTTTAGAAATTAAACCTAAATCTAAATTATTGGTATCTTTAGTAAGATTTATAGTATCTGTAACACCTACATTTACACTTTGACCATCTAGAGTTATTGTTTGTTGTGTTGCATCTGAGTTCACATCATCTGCAACTCCACTTCTTCTATATTCTGTTAATGTATACATTAATGTATTATATCTAAATATTACAATATAATCCCCTTGTTCTAAATCTGTAAAAGTATATCTTCCATTACTATTTGTTGACGTTCTTGCTAATACATTACTAGAATCATTTAAATTAACTAATAATACCTCTATTCCTGGTATTAAATTTTCTTCTGTCTGTCTTTCACCATCTGTGTTTGCATCATTCCATACCACACCTGTAATATTATATTTTTGGTCTGGATTTACTGGTTCATCTGGATCTCCCGGATTATCTGGATCTGTTGGTTCGTCTGGGTCTTCAGGATCAGTACCTGGATTGTCTGGTTCTTCTGGTATTAAAGGTGGTTCTTCATATGGCAAAATTATATGTTTTACTATGTTTGATGTTCTTGAAAATTCAACAAAATCCCCTCTGTCTTTTTCAATATTTATTGTTGCTACAGCACTGTTTTCAATTTCTGTTCTTTCATATAAATATTTTGCCTTTGTTTTAACATTTATATTTATAGTCTCGCCAGATGGTATCCAAGTTTTTATATCTATTTCTGGCAATTTATTTCCATCACTATCTGTTTTCACTACTATATCTTCTGTTTTTGTTTGTTTTTCCGTTAACCCAACTGTTAATTTTCCATCGTCTTCTCCTGTTCCTATATCTTCTGTAACTTTTTCATAATAGTCATATGTAACACTTATTGGCTCTACATTTTCAGGAAGGTAATCAGTTATATGTGCATATACAGATTGTGTTTCTCCAGATTCTTCTTCTAGTTCACTACTATATCCAGTAACTTGTATATTGTAGTTTATTTCTTCTCCATATTCTACTTCTTCACCTTCATTTTCTGAAGACATTTTTATAATTATATCATCTACTAGTAAATCTAATCTATTTTCATTAGATTTATATGTAACATCATCAATTGTCAAACTTGCTACTGCTTTTAATTCTATTTTTCCTTCGTTACTCTTATCTATTATTGTTGACATATCACCTGCTTGAACACCTAATAAGAAACATCCACTTTTGTTTGTTTTTATTGTTAATTCTGTACCATTAAACTCTTTAGTATATCCTCTTGTCATATAATTTCCGTTTGTGTCATAGCCTTTAACATATACATTTCTATTATCTATATCTTCTTGTTGCATATAAAAGAATTCATCTAAATTCAATTTGATTGTTACATTTTTTCCTTCATAATTATTTACATATATTCTATATGACCACTCTCCTTTAAGTCCTTCTACTTGTGAAGTAACATATACATCTGCTTCTGCTTGTTTAATAACATAAATTAAGTCTTGGCTATTTACTTCTGCATCATCTATATATGTTTTTATATTAGTTGCTACTTGTTTTTCAGTTTCATCATCATTTAAACTATCTACTCTAACCTCATAATAAGTATCAATTGTTTGTCCAGGATTTATTGTACCTATTTCTATTTCTTTTTCTGTTAAATTCTCATCATAATTATAAGAATATATTTTATCTGTTAATGAATTAAACTTAGAATTTAGCTCTCCATATGTTGTACCTTCAGGTATTGTTCCTACAATTCTAACATTTTTAATAGTTTCAGCACTTGTATTTTCTACTTTTATATTAAATTTTATAAATTCTTTTTCATATACTGTATCTCCATTATTTAATACAGTATCACCTTTTACAGGTTCTACAGTAATATTTAGAGCATTTATTTGTTCTTGTGTTGCATTTGCTTTTACTTCTTCTTCTATTTTATCTTGTACTGCATTTCCTATAGATTGTATTATATCTTCTTTATTTTCTTCTTCATTTACTTTATTTGTAATTTCTTCTTTATAATTTTCAAATGTAACTACTTTTTCAGAATTTCCTTGTTCTACAGTTCCATCTACACTATAATTATTTGTATATTCTAAATTAACTTTTCCTAAGGTACTTTCTATATCTTTCTTTAAAATTACTGTTGTAGATAATTTAATATTAGTTTTTAATCCTAAATTATTTTCGTTATAAGCATTTTGTATTCCTGTTAAGTTTACTACTATAAATAAATTACCATTTTCATCTGTTTCTATATATGGTTCTTGCATTTCTAAACCATTATTATAAACAATAGAACTATTATTTAAAATAACTTTTTCTACTTCACTTGGTAATTTTATCCTTAAAGTAGGATTATTAAATAAATTATCTTTCATATTTAAAGATTTTAAAGAAACATCAAATGTCACATTGTTTTGTTCTTTATTTGTCCATTTTGAATTGTCAATTGATAACTCTACATTTGTTGTACTATTCTTTATTTCTATATTTTTTTCACAATCTGTTTCATAAACTGTGTTTTCTACTACTTCTTCTACATCTTTGTTAACTTCTTCATTTTCTTTATTTTCTGCAATAACTTTTTCTTCATTTATTCCAATTACTTTTGTTATTGTTTTTATTTCTTTGACATCTATATTTTGATTATCACCTTTTATATATTTTTCATTTTCAATATTTAAAAATCCTTCATCTAAAATATTGCTTGTCTTTATTGTAATATTATTTATATCATCTCCATATGTTACAGTATATTCACCATTTTCATTAAACTCTGTATTATTATCAATTGTAAACAATACATTGTTATTACTGTCTAAGACTTCTATCTTACCTTCTTTTCCAAGAACATTTAAAATATCTTCTTTTTTTAATTTCGTACTTTTATAAAAAATATCATCTTTATTTACATATTGATTTTCTTGTGTTATTTTTAATTTTTCTTGTGCATTTTTTTTACTTATTAATATACTATTTTTTTCTACATAATTTGTATTATATGTTGTTCCATTTATAACATTTGATTTTATATAACCATTATATATATCTTCTGTATCTACACTTACACTTGTTAATTCACCTATATTTTCTTCTACTTCAGTTTTTAAACTTCCTGTAGTAAATACTTTTCTTTTGTCTTCTGAATCAAATGTCACATCATATCTAACATTACATACTAATTCTCTTTTTGGCATTTCTTCTGTATATGTATTATAATAACAAATTATTATGAATTCATCTCTATCATCTTTATTTACTATGGCATCAGATATTAATTCATTATTCTCATTTTTATTACTATTATTAATTATTAATTTTCCAGTTTGTGAATCATAATTATAATTTTCTACTATATTATTTGTTTTTCCATTTGTTGCTTTGGTACTTGTAGTAATAACTTTTACACTATTAGGATAAGCACCATCTATACTACTTAAATCAATTTCTAGATTAGAATTATTTATCGGCGTAAAAGTATCACCATATTCGATTCCTGTTCTAATATGGTATTGTACTAATGTTCCACTTTCTCCATCTTGTAAATTATAATTAATATATTTTTCAAGCATTCCTTCTATTATTAATTTTTCATTATCTGCACTAAAACTTTTTCCTAAAAATATAGTACCAATAATTAATAATAAAGTAATTAAAAATTTCACTACTCTTGATAAAGCCTTCTTATTCATAATATCCTCCAATTTCTTAAAATATTAATACTTAATTATACTATAAAATTTTCTTTCTAAAAAATCAATATAAGTTTTTTCCAAGAATAGCAAATATTACAAATATTTTTATTTTTTCTTTTAGGGAAAGTGTTTTTAGACTATTTATAACAACAAATTTTAAAAATAAATTACATTTTTATTACATTTATGGTTTTATTTATTTACCAATTCCCAAATTCTTTATTTGCGTAAGTTTTCAGCATTTTTTACACAAAAATAGGAAAGGTATTTTTTACCTTTCCTATTTATAATTTCATTTTGTATCACTCTTTATTTAAAGCTTTTCTCTTAATTATAACTACACCTACACCTAATATTATTAGTGCTATTACTCCTACTGTAATTGGTAATATAAAGTTTAAGTTTGCACCAGTAGAAGGTGTTACTATAACTGTCTCTGCTGTACTATCGTCTGGTTCTGTTTTGCCAGTTCCTGGTATATAATTTCCTGGTGTTTCTTCTGGTTTAGAACCTCCTGTTTTATCCAATGTTGTTATTTCTGTTTCGTTATCAAATGACAAATCATCTGATGTAGTTAATAATTTAGAAACATTTAAGTTTACACTTGCATTTTCATTTGGTTTTAATGCATTTTGTTTTAAACTTTCTGTATATAGAATTGTTTTGTCATTTATTGTAGAATTCTCATTGTTGTATACTACTTCTGCAACTAAGCCTGGAAGATCTTCTTTTGTCTTTACTTGCCAATCAGGATTTTTCTCAGTTTCAAATGCCCAGTCACTATCTAAGTAATCAATAATTGCTGATGGTGTAATTGTTACCACATCTCCTTCTACAATTCCATATTTATAGAAATTTTCTGATAGATAATCTAATTCACTTGAGTTCTTAGCTGTTACTATATAAGTAACTTCTAATGTCGCACCTTGTATTAATTCATTATCTAATTCAATTCTTACATATCCATTTGCTGGAGTTGCTGTCTCAGATGGTCCCATGTAAATCACATAATTGCTTTGTCCATTTACATTTCCATTTTCATCAATTGTAGCATCAACTACTACTTGCCCATTTGCAAGTGTTACTTTAACACTTCCAACTCTCTTGATTAAGTCAATTCTTTGTCTTGCTCTTTCTACAACACCAAAGTCAACATTTCTTATTTCATAAGTATATCTATCACCTGATGATGCTGTGTATACACTATCATATTCTACTCCTATTCCCATTGTTGGAGTTGTAGAATTCATTTTATCAGTTGTTGTTTGTGTACTACTTGTTAAATGTTTTAATTCTTCATCTATTTGTTGTCTTGTATTATAATCATCAACTGCATCTGTATATCTTGTGTCTACATCATCTTTAAACCATTGTTTATTTGCAGTGTTTGCATCATATCTATCTTTGTCATATACTGTTCCTTTATAATTTTGTACTGTATATGTCTCATCTCCCCAAGTATATGTTAATGTATAATCACCTGGAATATAATCTGTTATTAAGAAATCACCATTTGCATCTGTAGTTGCTGTATATACTTTTCCACTACCTGTATTTTCTGTTAATGTAATTGCAACACCTTGTATTCCTAGTTCTCCATCTTCATAAGCTCCTGAGCCTTGTCTTACTTGTCCTGTCATTAACTCTCCTGTTGTTGAATCTAAGAATACTTTACCAGATAATGTTCTTGCATCTGCTACTTCTAGTTTAAATCCTGGGCTAGAATCTGTATCATCTTCATATGTTGCTATATTTCCTGGTGTACTGTTTCCTGGGTTAGAATCGCTATCTATACCTGCATATACACTTCCATTTCCGTCAAATACTGAATAAGAATTTATTTCTACTACATTATCTAATACTTCTCCATCATTTAATAATGTTACCACTTGCTCTCTGTCTAATTCAAATTCAACATATATATCTGTTTGTTTTTGTGGTTCTGTTCTTGTATTCGTATTTATTACAGTCTTAGAATATTCGTCATTATAACTTGTATCTGTATGTGCAAGTTCTTCTCCTGTTATTTGTCCGTTTCCATCTAACTGTGTTCCTGCTCTTAATAATGTATAATTACTATCGTAGTAATCTACTATACTGTTTATTTTAGTAATTAAGTTTGTAGATTCATTTCTTAAAGCTACTCTATATGTTATATAAACTTTTAATTCTTTACTGCTATCTGCTTCATTTATATATTCATAATCTGCTTTATAAATTGCTCTTGTATATGACATTGAACCATATTTATTACCAAATTTTACACCTACATTAAAGCCATCTCCATATTCACCTTGATTTACAAATCTTTGTGAATAATTATATACGTGCTCATATCCATTTACTGTAACTCTCACATTTTCTATGTCTTTTATTAATGCCATATCAGGTTTTTCTCTTTCATATAAACCTTGATTTATCCATTTTATTTCTTCCATACCATATGTAAAGTTGTCTCTTATACTATATCCTGTTTCATCAGTATTTCCTGTAATTAGATATTGTCCATTATTAATTAATGTTGCCGTATGGTTAGTTTGGTCTAAATTATAATTTAAATCATATACTTTATTTCCGTTTTCATCTAAAGTAATACCTGTATTTTCTGTAGCTCCTTCAATAGTACTAAAGTCTTTATTAAATTCATCTCTTACTGTACTATTTTCTGCAGATTTAGAACCATTTTCCTCATTTTCTAAATGTGGTATTACATTTGTATATGTTAAACCATCATATTCAAATTCTATATAATAATTTTCTAGGTTCTCAATTAAAACATCTACAAATAAATATGCTCCACCTTCTGCTGTTTTTGTTTCCATTACAGTTTCACCTGTTGTTCTATCTTTTAATCTTACTGTAACTCCATCTAGTAAAATATCATTGTCATCATCATAATCAGAAATTTCTGGATGCTCATCAGTTGCATATAAATCATTTCTTATAGAATTTTTTCCTGATATTTTATCTACCCATACTATACCTGATAATTTAACATATATTTGTTTGTTTCCAATTTGGAAGTTAGTTGTATCTTCTACTTTAACTTCTGTTACTTGTCCGTCTGTTAACATTTCATAACCATAATTTGGGTTTTTAGTTTCATATGCTATATATGTTCCTACAACTAAATCTTTAATTGAAATTTCACCATTTGCATCTGTTATAAATTCTGTTGCTTCTTCTCTTGTTTCTACATATGAAATATTTCCATTTTCATCTTGTTTAACATATTTATTTAATTGTTGATTTAATATATAGAAACCTACTCCTGGTAATCTAACTTCTGTATTATCTTTATTTACTTTTATTACTCTTAAATTTCCTAAAAGTGGTATATTATAATCAAGTGAAATTTCAATATCTTCTGTTGTTTCATATGGTTCTACTTTAATCATATTTTGATTATAAGAATTTTCATTTTCCAAGAACCAAATATTTACACTTTTAACATTAATTCTCATATTACCAGTAATTTTAGTAATTTTAGTAATTTTTCCGTCTAATGGGATTGAAATATAAAAGTCTTTACCAGTTTTTATTCCACTAACATCGAAATAGTTTTCAGTTGTTCCAGAAAAACTGCTATATAATTTTTCTGATATTAGGTTAGAATTTTGGTCATATACATTTAATTCTGTTATTGTTCCACCAAATGACCAGTTAAATGGCCCTACTCTTAAATATTGTTTTCCGTCTTTTTCATATGCAGTAACTTTTATATTTTTCTTATTTGTATTATCAGTAACTTTACTTCCGTTTTCTAGATTATTTGCATAATCTATAGCCTCTTGGTCTAGCCAGCTTTCACTTCCCTTTTTACTTCCTGCAAAACCGTGAATATAGTCCTGCGTGATATTTTCCTACATTTTCCATCCAAGTAGATGCAAAATTCCAAATACCATTTGCTACAGGACCACTCGCCTTGTCATCGCCGTTGTCTTGAGACAAAATGTAAGCAAATCTTGCATTATCCTTACTCTCTATAGTTTTTCCTGTATGATCTGTTGATTTAGTTCCTTCTATTCTTACATTTGAAACTACTTCATATATTCCATTTAATGCAGAAACTTGACCGTGTTCTACACAATATATATTATTACTAGATAAATATTCATTTCTTTTCATATAGATTTGTTGACCAACATAACTTATATTGTTTACATTATCATAAGCATATGCTGTAACACATAGTCCAAATATTATTAAAATTGTTAAAACTAAATTAAGCAATATTTTCTTTGATTTACTCATATCTATTTTCCCTCCTTTCTTCTATATTTCCTCATTTGTTATTTTTCTTTTTTTTCTAATTACTACAATAACTGTAGCTATAACTCCTAGTACCAATATTGTACCTATAGTTATTCCAATATAAACTGCTCCACCTGTTCTAATTCCTAAAAGTACATCAGCTGAACCCATGTCATTTTCTCCATTTGTTCTATTTCCTGGAGTAGAATTTATATCTGTTAATCCTAATTCGTTATATGCTTCATCAATCTCTGCTGTGTTATTAATTAATCCTACATTATTTTCTGTCATTGATTTTGTTAATGTTAATGTTACTTCTCTAGATTCTCCTGGATTAATTATATCATTTGCTAGACTTACATTATATATACCTTCTTGAGTTTGATACCAGTCTTTATTTAGTTCAGAACTGAATTTTAAGTCATTTGGCATATAATCTACAATTCTTCTAACATATCCACTAGCTTCACCAACATTGCTTACTCTTATTTTGTATTCTATTAAAACTGTTGCTCCATTTACTCTTTTTGCATCTAATTCTGCTCTTGCTAATGTCTCATCACCATATTCTATAACTGTGCTTCCACTTGAATCTTGTATAACTATTTTACTAACAAATTTTTCTAATTTTAAATCAAATTTTTGTACTTTTACATAACCAACATTAATATTTGAAATATTTTCATCAGTAATTTCTATAATATCTGTTGATGCTACATTTTGATTTTGTCCATTTATTGTTAATTCTTTCATCATAGCATCTGAATTAATATCTTCACTTACACCTTCTACCTTATATTTAGTTAAAGTATAAGTTTCATTATTATAATCAAATATTACTATATATTTTCCATTTCCTATATGGTCTAATACATATACACCGTTTTCATTTGTTGTAGCTTCTAATACGTCTCCATTTTCTTGTTTTACTAAATTATTTGTTTCTGTATTATATAAACGTACTTTTACTCCTGATAATAATTCTTCGTTATCGTCTTTTTGTCCATTTGAGTTTTCATCAATAAAAGCAATACCTGTTATAATACTTGTTCCTGTTGCTACATCATTATCATCGACATCATTGTTGTCATCTGGATCTTCAGGATTTTCACCTGTTCCTCCCTCTTCATTTGCTTCTATTATATGTGTAATTTCTGCTGTTTTAGCAATTTCTTTTCCAAATAATTCTACGGTTGCTACATTTGTTATTGGCTCTGCTTCAAGTCTTCCTTGTGAATAATTTACAACTGTTTCTATTTTTATTACACTTTCTGAACTAGCTGACATATTAAGGATAATTTCTATATTATTATTGTCTTTTAATTCTTCTATTTCTTCATCATCAAATGTTACTTTGTTTACTGTTAAACTATTTGGTATCTCATCTTTTACTGAAATATTATTAATATCTTCTGTTCCATTATTCTTTATATTAATAGTATATTCTAAAATGTCACCAGCTTTAATATAATTATCTTCTATATTAGATGTCATACTAGCTGATATATCTGCTTTTTTAACGTTATCTGTTATAATATTTGATCTATATTCGTTTTCTCCTACTTTAGCTACTGCTGAAAATACAATTTCTGGAACGTTTTCTAATTTATTAATTTGCATATCATAACTTATTACTTTATTTTCTCCAGGTTCTAATGTTCCTATATTTATTTCATTTTGATATTCTATTGATTCAGATTGTATTGGTTCTATGTTGTTTATTTCTTCTTCCGTTGGTGTTTCTAAGTTTCCATTATATTCTTCGTTTAAATCTTCATCTGTAACTTCTTCTTTAGGCATATTTGTTATTAAATTACATCTATTTACAGTTAAGTAACTTGGTAAATTAGTAACAACATTTACATTTTCTTGTGTTTCATCTGAAATATTTTCTACAATTGTAAAATATTGAACTACTCCTGTTTCATATAAATCAATACTTCTATCTGTTACTCTTTTAACAGTTACACGTATATTTCCTTCAGAAGTTACTAAAATATCTTCAGTTGATTCTTTAATCGTATCTCCATAAGTTATGGTAGATTTATTTACTAATGTTGTTCCTTCTTGTGCATCACTGTTTACTCTTACTTCGTATTCTAAAGATTTAGATTCTCCTACTTTTATACTATCAATTGTATTTTCAAAAACTTTATCTTCTAATTCTTTATAATATGAAGAACCTGTATATTCAAAATGGTCTTCTGGCTCTACTAATGTTGTTCCTTCTGGTACATTTCCTTGTACTTTTACATTAGTAACATCTTCGCTTCCTATGTTAGATACTTCTACTTTATATCTAATAACTTCTCCATTTTTTACAGTACTGTTATTTTCTAAATTATTTCCAGAAACACTTGCTATTATTTTAGTTTCTAAGTTTGGTCCTACTCCTGTTTCTAAAACAATCTCTGTTGCTTTTATTTCATTACTTGTATTTGTTACATTATTATCATATGTTACTTTATAATCTTGTTTTGCTTTTTGGTTATATTCTAATAATGCTGGTACTTCTAATTTATATGTTACATTAATTTCTGCTCCTGTTTCCATTTCTGGAACTTCTATTAAATATTTTCTAACTTTTGTTCCATCTGTAATTTCTTCTTGCCATCCGTTTTGACTGTTTTGTAAATCTTCTGTTGCATTTTCATTTTCTGAATAATATACTTTTGCCCCTTCTACTCCGCTTATATTAACCTCTTTTATATTTATATCAATATTGTTTTCATTGTTTCTAGTTGGGAAAGTACCTAAAACTTTTACATTAGATGCTGTATTTTCATTATTATTTATTATTTGTATTTGTGTTTCTAATTCTCTTGCTTCTTGTCCTCTTTCAAGTTTTGCACTTATACTTTCTTCCTCTCCTGTTGTTTCTATTCCTAATTCAGAAATATTATGTATTACTGTCATATCTTTTGGTGCTACAATTTTAATATCTTTTTCAGAAGAAACTGTTTCTTCATTACTTATACAAGTCATTATAATTTTTCCATCTTGTGTTGCTGATTTCTTATTTACATTTACGCTTGTATTTATTACTAAAATTGCACCTTCTATTCCTAGCTCTTTATAATCTGTTTGTTTTCCTGTTAATTCAACAGTTATTGTTCTACCTTCAGTTGTATAATTTGCTATAGAAAGTTCTGTTTCATATATTAAATCTATACTGTTTATCGTTATATTTTCTACAGCTTCTGGTAGTTCAAATGTTAATTTAGGATTTTCAAATAAATTATATTGCTCATTATTTGATTTCAATGTAGCTCTTATTTCCACATCATTTGCTATAACTGTTGATAATGTATCTTTATTTACTTCTAAATTAGCTTCAGTTTTAGAATTTTCTAATTTTATTCTTGTTTCTGTAGTATTTGTTACATTTGTTCCATAATCAATATTTACATTTGAAACTAATTCTACTGCATTTGTTATTTTTTCTTCTTCTCCTGATTTTATAGTTTTAGTATGAGTAAATACTAAATCTCCTTCTTCAACAGGAGTAGTTGTTTTTATTTCTATACTACTTGGCTCTTTTCCAGTATAATCAATAACAATATTTCCGTTTTCATCTGCTTGTGTTTCTGAGTTTACAACACCTAATGTTTCACCATTTTCATTTAATATTGTTATTTCTCCATTTTCTCCAAGTATTTTATTAAAATCTTCTTTTTCTAAAACTGTTTTATTATATACAACATTTGCTAAAACTTCTTGTCCTTCTAATGTATTATAATTGCTTTGTTCTTCTTTAATTGAAATACCTTCTACACTATTTGCTAAATTTACTTTTAATGTTGTTTCTGTTTCAAAACTTCTGTCTAAAGAAGCATTTATTTTTCCTTTATATATTACAGATTCTTTTGCAGTATTCGTAATTTGCATTAAACCATCTTTTTCTTCATCTGTTATTTTTATTGTATTTGTTGTTTTTAATTCTTTTCCATTGAATAATTTTACAGTCTCTTCTACTGGTATTTCCATACCTACTAAATCTACATCTTTATTATAAACTAAAGTTAAAATCACATTTTCACATCCTGTTTTTCTCCATAAGATTTTGTTCTCTTCATTTGGTTTATTTGTAAATTCCATAGATATATTATTATCACTATAGTTATATTTAAAATATGTCATTGTATTGAAGTTTGTTTTTGTTACAACTTCTGGTCTTTCTTCTCCACTTAATCTAATATTTGCAGTCATTTCTTCTATAGGATAATTATTTTCTTCTAGTCCCATATTAATAGAAATTTGTATGACTCTTTTTTCTTCTCCATTTAAATTAAATATTTTATTTGTTATAATATCCAAACCATTTTCTATATTTTCTTCAGTATTATTTTCTTGGTATTCATATTTAATTTCTCTTGTTGCTTTTATATTTATATCTTTTTCTGTACTATCTCTATAAATACCTGCTAAATTTAAATCAGATACTACTTTTAATAAACCTGCATCTAAAAAATCATCTTTTACAGGTTCAATTGCAACATCAAAGCTTGCTGTTGCTCCAGCATTTATTTGATTTAATGTTATTTTGTTACTTTCTATTTTATTTACATATTCGCTCTCTGTGCTTTTTAATTTAAAATTACTATTCTCCAAAGTAATTTCTCCATTAAAATAACCTTCATTCTTAACAGTAACAGCTAATGTTAATAAATTCTCATCTTTTAATTCGGCAGTAAATTCTATATTTTTGTGATTTGTAGAACTACTTTCTGCTGCTAGTGTTATAAAACCTGCTCCAACATAAATAAAATTAATCATTGTTAAAACAGTTATTAGTGTTAATACTGTTAAAACTTTTAAAATTTTACCTTTCATAATTGGCCTCCTTAGTTTATAATATCTCTATTTACTATTATAACCTTTATTTCTAGTTTTTTCAAGCTTTTTCCTTGTTTTTCACAACTTTTTATGTCGATTCTTTATTTTTTGCAAAAATTTCCTTACGGAAGGTCATTTTTACATTTTAAATTTAAAATATTTCAATTATTTATCTTTTTTATTACATTTTGTAACATTTATATTTTTTTAACATAGTATATTTCATAGATATATACTTCTTGCATATATATAAGTAGAGGTGATTAATTTGGATAATAATTTTAATTTAGATAAAAATACTATGGAAAAACTTAATTCCGTAATGAAAAACGGTAATGTTTCTGATATACTTTCTCAAATCCCACCAGATGTTATGGCAAATTTTTCTTCTATGATGAATAATAACAATAATAATTCTAATAACAATTCAAATAAAACTGAAAATAATAAAGATTTAAATAATAATAATTCTGATAACAATACTGGAAACAACAATAATTCTTTCAATTTTAATAATATAGATATGAATACTATGTTAAAAATGAAATCCATCTTTGATAAAATAAATACTTCTAATGACCCAAGGTCTAATTTACTTGCTTCTTTAAAGCCATATTTACGTGATAATAAAAAACAAAAATTAGATGAGTATGCAAATCTCATCAATTTTGCTAAAATAGCAGAAATTTTAAAAAATGATAATAAGGAGCCAAAATAATGCCTGTTTTTCCTTTTTCTCCTTTTAATTACAGATTTTATCCTAATTATATTAATAGAAATAGGATAAATAATAAAAAAGGACAAGGAAGAAAAATAGGAAAAGAACTAGAAACTAAAACGGAATTAGATTACAATGAAACTAAAAAACGTATGGAAAACACAGAAGAAACAAATAGTAGAAATTATAATAAAAAAAGACCATCTAAAAATAATTTTGCTAATTTTAATATTTCTGCTATTCTTAATTCTGATATAAATACACCTATTTTAGAAATATTAGGTATTAAATTATATTTAGATGACCTTATTATAATTGGTTTATTATTTTTTCTTTATAAAGAAGATGTACAAGACGAGTTGTTATTTTTTATATTAATTTTACTTCTTCTTAGCTAAAATTATTCTATTACTATCTTATCATCAACAACACTCAAATATGCTTGTTTATGCATTGGTTCTTCATCACGGTTTATTTCTTTTACTATATTTGCTATTCTGACTTGTACTGAATCAAATAACCCTGCTGCTATTATTGCTTGTTTGTTTCCTTTTGCTCCTGCGTGTGCCAAGCCCCTTAATGCCCCTAATACTACAATATTATCAGATGCCATAACCTCTGCACCAGAATTTACATCTCCTAAAATCACAAGGCTTCCTTCTGTTTCCATTTTTTGACCAGACCTTAATGACCCTCTATGGAATTTTGTTTCTGACATTGCTATTTCTTTATCAAAAGCTCTCTTAATACTAGAAAGTCCTAGACTCTTAGGCATATCAAATTCTATTTCTACATCTATTTTTTCTTTAATTAATTCTTGTATTTGGTCTATTTCTTTATTTTTTAATATTTTTCCTATTACTCTTATTGGTGTTTTTTCATCTTTATATAGCTTTTTTAATTCTGGCAACTTTTTTTTCAATGCAAATATTATCTGTTCTTGTTCTGCATTTTCATCTAATTTAATTACTATTTCATCTTTTCTTAAATTAATACTTACATAATTATTTTTCATTTTTACATCCTTCCCATCTTAATTTACACTTAAAATATAATATAGATTTTACTTAATGTCAATAGAAACATATTAATTTAAATGGTCGTTTCCTTAGAAAGACGGGAGTTTGACACTTTTGAAAGTTTAAAATTGATGTAAGCATTTAAAATGCTTAATTTTTTTGTCAAATTTTTCTT
>CALXHF010000018.1 GCA_944388035.1 uncultured Clostridia bacterium
TTGTTTTTTTGGAATAAACGAAAAAAATATTTGAATAAATCTGTTAATATATTAATACATTTTTATTCTAATGTCAAGAAAAATCGTTCGACAGAATTCGACAAAAAATATATTATATTATGAAATTATAATAATTTAAGTCAAAAAAGTATTTAATCATAATTCTATTATTTCAAACATAATATTTTAAAGTAAAGGAGAAATTATGAAACCAAGTTTTTATGTTTTTAAATTAAAAAGAAATATTTTACCATTAATTTTTTTAGCATTTACTTTTTGCTTAGTAATATTTTCAAGTAACAACCTTCAAGCTGTAAAGTCTGGACTTACTTTATGGGCAAACTCTGTTGTTCCTTCACTTTTTCCTTTTTTTGTTGCAACTGAAATTTTAATAAATACTGATATTATAAATATTTTAGGAAAACTTCTGAACAATTATATGAAGCCTTTATTTAATATACGTGGAGAAGGTTCTTTTGCATTTATTATGGGTATTATTAGTGGATACCCAGTAGGTGCTAAAATTGCAAGTGAATTTAGAAAAAATAATATATGTAGTAAAGAAGAATGTGAAAGATTACTTAGCTTTAGCAACAATTCTGGTCCTCTTTTTATAATAGGTACTGTTGGTATTTTAATGTATGGTAGTACTATAATTGGTTTGCTTCTTTTTATCACACATATTTTAGCAGGAATAACTGTTGGTATTATATTTAGATTTTGGAAAAGAAATACAAAATCTAATTTATCTACTTCAAGTAGGAAAATACAAAATAATAATATTTCTTTTTCTAATTTAGGAGAAGTTTTATCAAACAGTATAACAAATAGTATTTCTACTATTTTTCTAATAGGTGGCTTTGTTGTTATCTTTTCTTGTGTAATTTCTATATTAAAAGCAAGTGGGATTCTAAATATCTTAACTTCTTTTATTTCTCCTGTTTTTAACACATTTAATATAGACACATCATTTGTCTCTCCACTTATTTGTGGTTTTTTAGAAATTACAAATGGAATAAATTCTATTTCTCAGATTGCTTGTAAAAAACTTTCTATAAATTTAATTTTAACTGCATTTTTACTTGGTTTTGGCGGTTTATCTGTATTTTTACAAGTTTTAAGTATTACTTCAAAAACTGATTTATCAATCAAACCATATATTTATGGTAAGCTTTTACAAGGAATAATTGCTAGTTTTTATACATATATTTTTATTAACATTATACCTTTTTTTAATTTTGATATATAGGAGTGATTAATTTGGAAAGAGATTTTTATAACAATTTTAATTCTAATTTTACAGATTATGGTCAAAACATTGATGACCCTATGTTTAACCCTATTATGCAATACGAGCAAGCTTTTTATTATTACAAATACCTTTGTATGCAAATGGACTATAAAATTAAATGTAAAGAATTTGAAAACCTATCAAATAACCAAGAAAGCAAGACAGGTAGAAGAATTGAATAGTTTACTTTTTATAAAAAATATGTTACAATTGTTTTACGTATTATACGTTTTAGCATTGGGAGGTTTTACGATGAAGGAAAAGGCAATTTTTATTCTTGCTAGCAGTATCGTTTTTACATTTGCAAGTCTACTCATTTATCAAGCAGGATATTTGAAAGGATACCAAACTGGTTACACTAACCAGGCTGAAGTTTCAGCAAAAAAGAACGACTACCAGCTGTAAAACCTAGAAGGGTTTATAACAAATGTTTGAAAACCTAATTGTTGTATTTTGTTTTATTTTCATATTGATAGCATCTATTATTATAGCCTATAAGAAAGGATATAAAAAAGGCTATGAAAAGGGTGCTATGGATATTCTGGATGTTTAACAAAATACATTTAAGGGAAGAAGTTTTTGCTTCTTCCCTTATCTTATTTTCTTTAATTTAATAAACTTATCTTAAAAAGAAATATGTAAGTACTATTATTCCAAGTATTATTCTGTAATATCCAAATATTTTGAAATTATGTTTTTTAATATAATTCATTAAAAATTTAATAATTGCAACTGAAACTAAAAATGAGACTATCATACCCACAAGTAATATAGCAATTTCTAAACTTGTAAAAGCAAATCCGAATTTAACAAGTTTTAAAAGACTCGCTCCAAGCATTGTCGGAATTGCTAAATAAAATGTAAATTCTGCTGCATTTGGTCTAGATAAGCCTATTAATAAACCACCTATAATTGTTGCACCTGAACGTGATGTTCCAGGAAATATTGCAGCTAATAATTGGAATATTCCAATTATAAAAGCATCTTTATACGTAATCTCATTATTTGTTTCTTTTAAATTTGCTTTTCTTTTTTTATTCCAGTTTTCTATTACAATAAACGCAATACCAAAAACAATTAAAGCTATTGCTATACAAACTGGGTTATAAAATAAAGCTTCGAAAACCTCATCAAATAAAAGACCAATAATAGCTGCCGGTATGCAACCTACTAATATTTTTCCCCATAAATTCATTATATCTTTATTAAAAAAAGATAAAATTCCTTGTTTTTTTATTGCCTTTTCTTTATTCTTAGTAAAAGGCCATATATTTTTAAAATATAACAGTACAACAGCTAATATTGCTCCAAATTGTATAACAACCTGGAACATACTCCAAAAACCTTCTGATACTCCATTAAATTTTATAAATTCCTCTGCTAAAATTAGATGTCCTGTACTACTAATTGGTAGCCATTCTGTAATTCCTTCTATAATTCCAAATGCTCCTGATTTTAAAAGTTCTAATAACATCTTTATTCTTCCTTCCTTTGTTTATTTTTTATATACTTCTTTTAATATATTATATACTGTATCTTTGATAAATTCAGCAGTTGTAAGAGGTGCAACTTTTCCGAGGCAAAGCTAGAGCCCAAATAAGTTTTAGATTTCTTTCCTTTGCTTCTTTTTTATCGATTCCACCTGGGTTTGATGCTAAATCAATTAATAAACAATCTTCTCTTACGTATTGTAATCTTTCTTTATTTAATATTAAATGTGGTACAGTGTTTATTATAATATCAAAATCTTTTAAATTTTCACCTATTGTATTTATATTTGTTTCATTATGACCATAAGCTCTTATCCAAGCTAAATCCTCATCTTTTCTTGCTGCACAAGTAACTTTTGCGGATAGACCTGCCATTTTTCTTGCTAAAACTTTTCCAATTCTTCCAAAACCTAATATCAATATTTTGCTTCCATGAATTATTCTATTAGTATTTGCAATTGCTATCTCAATTGTTCCTTCTGCTGTTGATACAGTATTTAAAACCGCAAGTTCCTCTCTTTTCATAATATCTATTATTTCGACATATTCGTCATTTGTCATATTATATACTTCTGGCATAATACTTCCTGCAATTAAAATTTTTCCATCTAGATAATGGATAAATTCTCTTATAGAAATCTCATTATCACTAAAAGGTGAATTAATATTTATGCCATTACTAGAAAAAGGTATAGGTCCTATCACAACTTCTACATCTTTTGGAATTGCTTTACTTAATTTTTCAGAAAAAATAACATTATTATATCCTTTTAATTCTTCTGCTTTTTCTAAACCAAATGTATAAACTTTGTTTCCTTCTTCTGCAAGCATTTTTGCAAGTTTGATTATTCTTAAATCTCCACCTATTATAGCAAAATTTGTACTCATAAAATCTCCTCCCATTATTTATTATATTGTTTTTTCGAAATTTTATGAGTTAATTTCTAATCTTGTCTTTCTTTTCCAATATTTTGTTCAATATCTTGTTTTCTTTCTTCTTTTTGTTTTTCTTTATAATTTCTATTTAATAAATCAATATCATTATATCCTAAATGTCTTGTTATCTCAGCCATTTCTTCTAGATGTTCTTTAACTTTAATTTCTTTTTTTGATAAATGTCTTTCTTCTTCTTTTTCTTCTCTATTTTCTAAGTTAAATGGTATTGAAATTTTAGCCATAATAGGTATAAAAATTGGATCTTTTTTTACTTTTCCAACTATCTTTTTACTATCTATATCAATTGCTAAATTCACATATTTAATCGCTGTTTCTTTATCATTTTCTATTAATGCAATTTTTGATAATTCATAATAACTATCCGCAGATAATTCTTCTTCATTTACAGATTCTAAAAATTTCTTTTTAGCTTCTTCTATTTCCTTATAAATAAGAGCAATTTCTGCTAAATCGTATTTTAACACATATGCTAAAGTATTAATCTCAGCTGCTTTTTCATAAGCAACTTTAGCACTTTGAAAATCATTTAACATAGTATATGCAATTCCTAAATTATAATTTATTTCGTAACTATATGGGTTATATTTTAATGCATCTTGGTAAACATTTACAGCTTCTTTATACATTTCAGTATCTATTAAAATTTCACCAAGTAAAATACTTGCATTATAATTATCTGGCTTTTTACTAAGTAAATTTGAAAGCATTTCTGCCGCTTCTTGCTTTTTATCTAAACCATTTAATAATTCAGCAACTTTATAATATGAATCATAATCTTGTTTATTAATGTCTATTGCTTGTACGTATTCATCGATTGCTTTTCTCATACCGCCTTCTTTTTCATAAATTTGTGCTAAAAGTTTATGTGCATTATAACTATTTTTATTTTTATCTAATAGATTAATTAATGCATCTTTTGCTTTTTTATTATTTTTAAATAAAAGACTTATTCTTGCTTTTCCTAGATTAATCATTTCATATAAATATATATTTTGTTTTTCTAGTATAATAATTCCTATTGGTAAAATCACTGCTAATACATATTTTAAAACTTTCAAAATAGGATTTAGCTCTATATCAAATAATACTTCTAAAAAGTTTAATGCAATCCCTATTGCTTCTAATACTAAAACTATTACATAAGTAGTATCGTTTTTCTTTATCATTCTAAAAAACATATATACAAATATAGAAAACGAAATAAATATAAATAATAACTGTTCTACTAGCATTTTTATTTCTCCTTTTATATTTTACGTTTTTATTTTATTTCATTTTTTATCTTTTGTCTAGTTATTTATATATTGTTTGGTAAATTTTATAATTTCTTAATATTTTTCTTACATAATTGTTAGTTTCCTTATATGGTACATTTTCAATATCACTTCCATCTCTCTTTATTATACCTTTATCTATCCAATTATCTACAGTTCCTATTCCTGCATTATATGCTGCCACTGCAACTTCCACATTTTTATATTGTTCAAGTAAAACTGATAAATATTTTGTACCAATATTTATATTATTTCCTACTTCCGCAACTGATTGTTTTACATTTTCAAAATCTATATCTATATTGTATTTAATTGCAATGTCTTTTGCTGTATCTTCCATTACTTGCATTAGACCAATTGCACTTTTATGTGAAATTGCATCTTCATCAAAATTACTCTCTGCTTTTATAACTGCAAAAACTAAGTTTTCATCAACATCATATTCTTCTGAATATATTTTGACTAATTCTTCATAAGTTTTGGGGTAAATTATTTTTAATATTTTATCTTTAAAAATAAAAAACAAAATTATAAATATTAGAATTATAATAATAAAAATAAATAGTTTTTTATTTTTCAAAATCATCTCTCCTTTGTTAAATTAAGCATTTTATTTACAATCATACCAGTTTGTTGCTTCTGATAATTCTGCTACTAATGGAACGTTTAACATTGTTGCTGTTTCCATACTTTCTTTTACTATTTTCTTTATTTCTTCTTTTTCTTCTTCTAATGCTTCTATCATCATTTCGTCATGTACTTGTAACACTATCTTTGATTTTAACCCTCTTTCTTCTATTTCTTTAAATACTTTAATCATTGCTATTTTCATTATATCTGCTGCTGTTCCTTGTATCGGGGTGTTCATTGCTGCTCTTTCCCCAAATTGTCTTACTATATAATTGTTTGATTTTAGTTCTGGTATATATCTTCTTCTATGGAATAATGTTTCTACATATCCCTTTTCCTTTGCTTCTTTTTTTATATTATCCATAAATTTTTTTATTCCTGAATATTCACTTAAATACTCATCTATGTATGCTTTTGCTTGTTTTCTTCCTATTCCAAGCTGTTCTCCTAGTCCAAAGTCACTTATTCCATATACTATTCCAAAGTTTACTGCTTTTGCATTTGTTCTTTGTTCCTTTGTTACTTCTTCTATTGGTGTTTTAAATACTTTTGATGCTGCTTGTTTATGGATATCTTCTCCTTTTATAAACGCTTCTACCATATGTTTATCTTCTGATATTGATGCTAATACTCTTAGTTCTATTTGTGAATAATCGGCATCTATATATACTTTTCCTTCTTCTGGTTTAAATACTTTTCTTACTCTTTTTCCAAGTTCGAATCTTGTTGGTATATTTTGAAGGTTTGGTTCTGTTGAACTTATTCTTCCTGTTGCTGTTATTGTTTGATGGAAAAATGAGTGTATTCTTTTTGTTTTTTTATTTATATATGGTTTTAAGCCTTCTACATATGTTGAATTTAGTTTCATAAGCTGTCTATATTCTAATATTTGTTCTATAATTGGATCTTCTTTTTTTAATTTTTCTAAAACATCTACATCTGTTGAATAACCGCTTTTTGTTTTTTTAATAACAGGTAATTTCATTTTTTCAAATAAGATTTCTCCTAATTGTTTTGGTGAATTTATATTAAATTCTTCTCCTGCCATTTCATATATTATTTTTGTTATTGTATCTAATTTTAAAGTTAGCTCTTTTCCAAATTCCTCTAATTCTTCTTTATCTACATACATACCGTTCCATTGCATATTTGATAATACTTCTACTGTTGGCATATCTATGTTATAAAATAGTTCTAAACAATTTATTTCTTCTAATTTATTTTTTGTTATTTCTTTTATTTTCTCTATAGAATACACATATAATGATATTTCTTCTATTTCTCTTTTTGTTAATTCTTCTTTTAATTTCTCTTCTTTTTCTTTTATTCCTTCTGTTTCAAATAGATTTATTTGCTCTTCTTTTTGTTCTTCTTTGTTTTCCTCATCTTCTCCTAAATATTCTTCTATATATATTTCTAAATATTTAGCAAGCAAATCATCTATTTTTAATTTATTGTCTGTTGGGTTTAATATATATGATGCTATTGCTATATCATAATCTATTCCTTTTAAGTTTATTCCTGCTTGTTTAAGTAAAATGTATGTTTTACTTAAATCTATTCCTATTTTCTTTATTTCAGTTTCTTCAAATATTGGTTTTAGTTTTATTAATTCTTCTTCATTTTTTATTTTTGTATAATATACTATTTCTTCTTTTTTATTGTATATTGATATTCCTTTTATTTTTTCTTTTATTATTTTTTCTTCTGCTTCTTTTTCTTCTTCTATTTTATATGTCAATAAATAAAATATCATTTCTTTTTCTTTTATCACAAATTCTTTTATTTCTTCTATTGTTTTTTCTTGTTTTTTATATAATTCTTTATTTTTTTCTTGACTATTTCCTTTTTCTCCATTTTCACCTTTTAAATTAAATCTATCTATATAACGATTAAAGTTTAATTCTTTAAATATTTCTAATACTTTTTCTCTATCCCAATCTTCTACTTTAAAATTACTTAAATCATCTTCTATTGGTACTTCTAGATTTATTGTTCCTAGTGTTTTTGAAAGTATTGCTAATTCTTTGTTTTCTATTATTTTTTCTCTTTGCTTTCCTTTTAAATCATCTTTTCCTTCTTCTATTTTTTTATACAAATTATCTATTGAACCATATTCTTGTATTAACTTTAATGCTGTTTTTTCTCCTATTCCTGGTACTCCTGGTATATTATCTGATGTATCTCCTTGTAAACCTTTTACTTCTATTAATTGTTTTGGTTTTAAGCCATATTTTTCTTTTATTTTATTTTCATCATATTCGTCAGTTTCTGATTTTCCAGCCTTTGTATGTGGTATTCTTATTGTTACTTTATCTGTTGCTAGTTGAAATGTATCTCTATCTCCTGATAATATTATTACATCTAGTCCTTGTTTTTCTCCATAACGTGATAATGTTCCTAATACATCATCTGCTTCATATCCTTCTTTTTCCACGATATCTATATTCATTGCTTGTAATATTTCTTTTATCATTGGCATTTGTTCTGCTAGTTCATCTGGCATACCTTTTCTATTTGCCTTATATCCTTCATACATTTTATGCCTTGCAGTTGGCTTTTTTAAATCAAATGCTACTGCCATATATTTTGGTTTTACATCTTCTAATAATTTAAACATTATTGCTAAAAAACCATATACTGCATTTGTATATTTCCCATCTTTTGTTGTAAGCATCCTACTTCCCATTATTCCGTAAAAAGCTCTATTCATTATACTATTTCCATCTATTAATACAAACTTATCCATTTTATCCTCCAATTTTACAATCTTACTAATTATAGCACATTTTTTTATTTCTTACTACTTTCTCCTGTTGCATAATTTATATTTATTCCTGGTTCTACGTTGTAAATAAACACATTAAAACATACTCCTTCTCCATTATCTTCTACAGAATATGCTTCTATTTCTACTCCTTTTGCTAGTAAATTATCTTTTTCAAACACTGGTGTTACTCTATATAACACGTGATTTTCTTGGTTTTCTTCTATATAATCTGCAACTTTGTTTTCAAAAGGAAGCATACCTTCTACATTAAAATATCTTGTTCCTGTAATTAGATTTAATTCATTATCATTTTCTCCTGATAATTGATATCCTATTAAATGACATCTATTATATAAATATTCTCCATCATATTTTTCTTGTATCCAACCTGTTGGCTTTACATTGCTTATGCTTTCTCTTTCTTCACCTTCTTTTGGCATAATCTCTTTACTAATATTTGCAAATGCTACACCACATCTTCCAAGTTCATCTAAATTACTATATTTTTCAAAACTTTCTTTTGTATAATCTTCTTCTGTAAAATATGGTTTATTATTGTTTATTTCTATGTATATTTTTTCTTGATATTCTGGTATATCAGATATATTAATATTTGTTTCAATTGTTTCATTAGAAAAACTTTCATTTTCTCTGTTATTTAATATATCTATTCCAAATATCGAACTTATCCCTATTAATACTAATATAAATATTAAACCTATTAATTGTTTTCTTATTTCTTTTGTTTTTCTTCTTCTCATTTTTCCACCTTCTTACTTTTAGTATTTTATCACAAGAAATGGAATATTAATACTGTTTTTTTATATTTTTTACACTATTTGGAATTTTCCTGATTTATATGATAAGTTTGTTCCTCTTTTAGAAAAAAATGGTATTAATTCATTTGGTACTTCTATTTTTTCATTATTTCCATATCCTAATATTGTAGTATTTTCTTTTCTTTCCTCTACTTTAAATATCACATTTTTATCTATTTCTAATATATTCGTTTCTTTTTCAAATTTACTTTTTATTTTTTGATATTCTCCTATATCTACTAAACTATTCATAAATTTATCTGTAAGTTCTTCTTCATATACATATTCACCATTTTTATAGCTTAACACATAATCATTTCCTAATTTTTCTTTTAAACCTTCTCCTATATTTGTTTCTTCAAATATTTTATTATTTCCAGTATTTCTTAAATACACTCCTTTTGAACTAAAGTCCACCACTTGGTACAAAGTTCCTTCTTGTTTTAATGAATTAGATTCCACTTTCATATCTCCTTTATTTTTTAAATAGTCTGTTAATTCTTCTATAAAGTTTTGTACAAAGTCACTTTCTTTTACTTTGTTTATTATATCATTAAATATCTCTAGACTCAAATTAAAACCTCCTTTATTTTTTATTTAGTTTAATTTTATTTTTAATTTTTTTGGAATTTATTACAAGAATTTGTAATATTAGATAAAAACTAAAATAATTATATTCTCTTACATATTATTTTGTCAATAGCAAAAAAACAGCAACTATGTTACTGCTGTTTATCAATTTTTTAACTTCTTTTTTTAGCTTCTAATTTCATCAATTGCTTCTGGTATTTTAGATATTGTATCAGAAGCTCTCATAGAAATATCATTTAAATTTTTTTCAGCTAACTCTCCTGCTAAACCTGCTAAATATGCTCCACCTGCGATAGTTAAAACATTTGGTTTATTATAGCCTAAAATTCCAAGTAAAATACCAGATAAAACATCTCCGCTTCCTGCAGTTGCCATACCAGGGCAACCTCTTTTTACTAGATATGTTTCTTCTCCATCTGTAATAATAGTAGTATGTCCTTTAAGTAATAAAATAACATTATAATTTTTAGCAAAATCTGTAGCAAGTTTTTCTTTATTATTTTCAATTTCTTCCAAACTATATCCACTAATTCTTGAAAATTCTTTTAAATGAGGAGTAAGTATTACTTTACAATTAGTTTTATTTAAAATATTTTTATCCATTTTAGCTAAAGTATTTAAACCATCTGCATCAATTACAATAGGAATATCTTTTGTTTCTAATATGTATTTTAAAATCTTTTCATTATCAATACTCTCTCCCCACCCTATACCAATTGCTAATGCTTTTAATTTTTCTAATGCTTTATTTATAATATTTTTATCAAATAACATATGTCCATTTTTACTTTCTATAGGAAATAAAGTTTGTTCTAATAAATATGGCATAACAGAAACTTCAATTTCTTTTGGTATTATTAACCTTACAACACCACAACCTGAAACTAAACTACTACTACTTAAATTAGCAAGCTTAACTGCTCCAGAATATTCTATACAACCTCCCATTATACCAACATAACCAAAATTCCCCTTATGTGAGTTTTCATCTCTTCTAGGAAATAAACATTTAATATCTTCTTTTTCTAAAACTTTCAACTATTACACCTTCTTAAAAAAATTTTTAATTTAAGTCAAATAAATTATAACAAAAACAATTACTAAATTGCAATATGAGAATTTTGGGGACATGCCTTTTTTGTCTCATCTACTCTTTTGTACTATTTCTACTATGTCTGCTATATATTCTCCTATTATTGGTATATTTAAAGTTACGATTTTTTGAAGTATTATAACTAATATTGCTGTAATTACAGTTACACCTATACCAATACCAATTCCCCTTCCTATCCCTGCAAAAAAATTCCTTATAAACATTTCTTTTTTATTTCCTAATATATAACTAAGTTCTACAAAATTTCCTTCTTGTAATATTTTATTTAAATAACTTATTGATTTAGTTAAAATATCTATTTTATTTTCTTCTTTTTTTTCATTTTCCTTTTTTCTTTCACTACTTTCACTATTTTTATTATTTCTATCAACATTTTTATCTTTTCTTTTAACTTTTACCCACATAAAAAACTCACCTATTTATATAGTGAGTTTTTTACTTTTATTTTATTCTTTTTCATACACTTAAATTAGAAATCAACTCCGTCTTTTTTTATTGAATTCATCTCTTATTCTATATTCGTCTTTTCTATCAACATCTTTAAATATTGCAATATCAATATCTAATGTTTTTTGTAATCTCCTCTTGCTCTTGAGCCAAATAGTTTGAATTTATATTTATCATATTTTCTTATAATATCTTCTATTTAATTAATATTTTTTTACTCAAACCATATCTCATTTTACTTACTTATCTCTTTCTATAAAATTTTAATCGAGTGTATTATTATCCATTGCCATTATATTTTCTTTATCTGTTGCTGTATTGGTTGAATTTACATCATTTGTTTCGTTACCGCTTTCTGTATTTGTTGTTAAATCTTCATTGTCAGCGTTATTTCTTTTTTCTTCCTCTTTTGCTTGTTCTAACCTATTGATTAATTCTTGAAGTCTTGAAATATCACTACCCATTAATTCCCAATCGTTATTATTACTTGACTCTGTTAAGTTTTGGTTAGCTCTTATTATTGCATCAATTAAACCTTCTATATCTTCGGTATCTTCAACCTCAATATTTGTAGCATATCTTGAAAGTAGATTTTGTATTGCTCCTGTTAAAGTATCTCCAATTGCTACTTTATTTCCTGATGCTACTATTACTTTTTTAAGTATTGGTACATCTGATTCATTAAGCATTGTTTGATATACTGGTTCTACATATAAAAGCGTATTATTTATAGGAACTATTATCATTTGCTTTGTTAATTTTGTTCCTGTTACATTTAAAGTTTCTAATTCTTGGCTAATATTTACATCTTCTTCAATTTGTTTATCAAGTTGCATTGGACCTACTATATTACTATCTGCTGAGAATTTATATAATCTTAATACATTATTACCGTTTTCATTACTTCCAACCAAATATGAAATTATATTTTGTCTTCCATTTGGAGTATATACTTGTACTAAACCTAAATTCTCTCCATTTGCTGTTTTCACCATTGTATAATATGGTTCAATATATGTTCCCACAGTATTTGTCGTATTACTTGTTGAACTATATTTTGCAATATCCCACAAATCGTCTCCTCTATAAATTACATCAGGTCTTGTATTGTGATATATTTTTAATATATCTGCTTGTACATTATATAAGAATTTTGGATATGCAAAATGGCTTGATATATCTTCTGGAATTTCTGCATCTAAACCTACAACTTTAAATAAGTCTTTATATATATTTCTATAAGCCATAGCAATTGGATCTGTTCTATCAGTTATATAAAAATCCATTGTTCCGTCATAGCTATCTATTATTACTTTTACTGAATTTCTAATATAATTAATATCTTCTGATATTCCATCGTGTACTATTGTTGTATATTGTGAAAATGGATAACTAGAAGATACTGTATATGCATCTAATACCCATACTATTCTTCCATCTTCTGTAATTACTGTATATGGTTCTTCATCATAAATTAAATATGGCATTGCTTTTTTTGCTCTTGTTATAATATCTCTATTTATTAATATTTTACTATCACTAGTCATTTCACCAGAAAATGCTAAATTTAAGTCTCCTTTAGAAATTCCAAGTACTAATCTATCTAAAAAGTTTAAATTTAAACCTGCCTCTCCTTCATATGTTGAAACTATATCATTACCGTTTTTATCAGTATAATCATATTCTTGTTTATTTTTTGTGTTTGTTGCAATTGTTTCATCTGTTTCTAAGCCAAAATATATGCGTGGTTCTGTTACATTAATTACTTGGTCTGATCCTGATACATCGCTTTGAACATATTTTATATTACCACTTTCTGTACTTTCTGTTGCTAAAGTTATTATTTCTCCCATACCGTGTGTGTATTCATATGTTCTATTACTATAAGTTCTACCCGAATTAGTTATTTCTCTTGGTGATAAATATACTAATTTTTCTTCTCCATTTATATTATATTTTGCAAGTGTAGTATTAGGATATACATAATATCCTGCACTTGATTGGTTATTTTCTAAAGTCTCTTCAACTGCTGTTTTACTTATTATTGGTATATTATTTATTACATTTGAATTACTATCAACTTCTTCTTGCGTAATTGTTCCTGACGATTCTATATTTGTTTCTTCTATTTCAATATTATAAGCACTTTTTGTGTTTTTTATATTTTCAGAAATATAATTTCTTTCTTTATCTAATTCATTTGAATTTACATATATTAAATCAAACCCTATCATTGCTACAAATAAAACAACCAAATATCCAGGTATTATAGCTAAATTTTTTAGTACTTTATTTGTTTTTCCTTCTTTAAATGCTTTTAGAGCTCTATATGCAAATATTACTATTATAAATGCAAATATGAAATATCCTACTACTTGAACAGTTGCTTCTGTCATACCTGCACCATTTATTTCAATATCATCACCTACTGTAAGTATTTTTCCAAACATTACATTTTGTGTTCCAAGTATAGTAAGCAGAGCAATTCCAATCACTATTAACATTATATTTCTAAGTAATTTTTTCATAAAAAGGCTCTCTTTTAGCATTTTACCATCTATTCCGTCAAAATAACGGTTAAATACTATTACATAATAAAGTGCCATATATAATGATAAACATATGAAAATTACCACAAAGTAAAACACTGCTGTTTCTATTAATGGTTTTAAAAACATATAATATGAAATATCTAAACCAAATATTGGATCATCTATTCCAAAAGATGCATTACTTGTTGCAAGCATTATTTTTTGCATAAAGACTGTTGATACTACAAAACTTGCAATTGCAGATATTACTAATGCTAATGATTTATTAGGAAGTTTTGGAATTGTCTTTTCTTCTTTTTCAAAAAATGTTTTTAAACCTTTTTTTATTCCTCTATTTGTTAAATAAACTACAACATATAAAACAATAAAATTAATTCCCATTATAGTATAGCGATAAGTCATATTTGTTTTAAATATATTTGTATAACTTTCTCCTAATTCTAGATATTCCAAATAACTTCCACGTAATTGTACATAACTTATGATTGCAAATATTAGTAAAAATAGTATTACTAATAACATACGTATTTTACTATTTTTCTTTTTCTTTAATTCTTTTTCTTGTACTTTAACTTTTTCTTGTTTTTCATTACTATTTTCCACTTTTTTACCTCCTTTTGTTTATATTATTGCTTTTACAAAGTCTTCTGAATTAAATACTTCCATATCATCTATTCCTTCACCTACTCCAATAAATTTTATTGGAATTTTGTTGTCATTTACTATTCCTATTGCAACTCCACCTTTTGCTGTTCCGTCTAATTTTGTAATTACTAATCCTGTTATATCTGCTTCTTCTTTAAATGCTTTTACTTGTGAAATTGCATTTTGCCCTGTTGTTCCATCTATTACTAGTAATACTTCTTTATCTGCTTCTTCCATTTCTTTATTTATCACTTTTTGTATTTTATTTAATTCATCCATTAAATATTTTTTATTATGAAGCCTTCCAGCAGTATCTACTATTAACACATCTGCATTTTTTTCTTTTGTTATTTTTATTGCATCATATACAACAGATGCTGGGTCTACTCCTTCATCTCTTTTTACAATATCTGCACCAGCTCTTTTTGCCCATATTTCTAGCTGTTCTACTGCTGCTGCTCTAAATGTATCTGCCGCAGCTACTACTACTTTTTTCCCGTCTTTTGCCAATCTATTTGCAATTTTTCCGATTGAAGTTGTTTTTCCAACTCCATTAACTCCAACAACTAATATTACAGATGGTTTTGTATCTAAATGTAAACGTATATCTGTTATATCTAAAATATTTTGCATTTCTTCTCTTAGAGCTTTTTTCACATCTTCTTCATCTTGTAATTTTTCTTTTTTTATTCTATTTCTTAAATTATTTATAATTTGTACAGATGTATCCATACCTATATCTGACATTATTAATATTTCTTCTAATTCATCTAAAAATTCTTCATCAACTTTTCTAAAACTTTTAAATACATTACTAATTTTTTCATCAAAAGAATTTTTTGTTTTATTCATCCCTAGTTTTAATTTTTCAAAAAAGCCCACTCTCAATCTCTCCTTTTAATCTTTTAATATTTCATCTGCTAAATTTTCTAATTTAGAAATATCCTCTTCTTTTAATCTTGATTTAATTGTAATTATTGGCTCTACAATTTTTAAATCTTTCATTTTTTCTAAAATATCTTTCATTTTCTTTCCTGATGATGGTGCCCAAGAACCATTTTCTATTATTCCTACTTCTCTTTTCTGATAATTTCTTGATGACAAATGATTTAAGAATTGTTCCATTGGTGGGAATATTTCCATATTATATGTAGATGATGCAACTATTAATTTTGAATATCTAAAAGCATCTTCTACAGCTTCTGCCCAATCTTCTGTTCTTAAATCTGATACGACTACTTTTTTTGCTCCTTTTTCTTTTAAAATCTCAGCAAGCTCTCTTCCCACATCTAATGTATTTCCATATATACTTGCTACTGCAATAAATATTCCTTCCTCCTCTGGCTCATATTTGCTCCAAGTATTATACTTGTTCAAATAATATCCTAAATTTTCTTTTAAAATAGGTCCGTGTAATGGACATATCATTTTTATATCAAGTGTTTCTGCTTTTTTTAATAAAGCTTGTACTTGCACTCCATATTTTCCAACTATACCAAAATAATATCTTCTTGCTTCACAATCCCACTCTTCATCGTGTTCTAATGAACCAAATTTTCCAAATCCATCTGCTGAAAATAATATTTTTTCTGTTTGTTCATAAGTCACCATTACTTCTGGCCAATGTACCATAGGTGCCATAAAAAATTGTAACTTATGTTTTCCTAAATCTAACACATCTCCTTCTGTTACTATTACTTTTCTAGTACTTAAATCTATCTCACTAAAAAAATTTTGTAATATGTTAAATGTCATTTGGTTTCCTACTAGTTTCATTTCAGGATATTTTCTTGCAATTTTTCCTATATTATATGCGTGATCTGGCTCCATATGTGATATTATCAAATAGTCTGGTTTCTCTCCATTTAATTCTTTTTCTAATTTTTCTATCCAAATATTTGTTACTCTTTCATCTATTGTGTCTAATATTACATTTTTTTCATCTTTGATTAAATATGAATTATAGCTCATACCGTGTTCTAACATATATTGTCCTTCAAATAATCTTAAATCATTATCACTTGCTCCTATCCATTTTATATCTTTTGAGATTTCCATATCTATCATAATTAGACCTCCTTAAAATCTTATCATTGTTTATAAGTATACCATATTTTTCCTAATATGTGTACTATTTTTATTAATTTCTTTGAAAACAAAAAGCCAGCCTCAACTGAAGCTGACTTTCTGTTTTTGACTACCTTGGAAACACGAAGAAATCTACTCCATTTTCGGAGATGATGATTTTCAATGCTGGAAACACATATCTTTCTCCCTTAGGAAGCTTCGGAAGTTGCTTAACTACTTGCCTTACATTATCCTCGATGTAGCTCATCCCATTTCTAGGACTGTTTCTCGGAATAATTCTCCTGTAAGTTCCTTGGAACATTACGATTGCAAGCTTTAGTTTTCCGCCAATCTCCTTCATTTTAGCGTTAATATACTTTTTATATGCATTTCTAAATGATTCTCTTACTTCATCAGTTACTTCTTTTTTCTCTCCTCTACATATAATGTAAAGCTCTTCTGAAACGATACTAAAATCAATCTTTTTCCAGAACTCTGCATCTGTTTGCCCGTGGTAGTTCCTCATCATTTCCACAGTGTAATCATAATACTTGTCCACAAGTTTCTCCTAAAAAAATCTTTTTACCAGTTGCCTTACATCCTTCTGCAAAATGGAGTTTAAACATCTTGCATATATCTATTATAGCACTTTTAAGCCATTTGTAAAATTTACATTTACTAGAATTATTGCTATATAACTTAAAATATGATATATTTTAAGAAAATAATATTGGAGATAGAAAATGAATTTTGAAGAAATTTTAAAAGATAAATTAAAAACACAATTATTAAGAAGATATTCTAAAGAAGATTCAAGTAATATTAATCTAGAAAAGCTTTTTAACCAACGTATTAATTGTGGTGGTTATGCTCTTAAAGTTGATGCTTGTATTTTTTCTAAAAATGGCTCTTTTGAAAAGGCTGTTTCTAGTATATTAGATACTTTTCCTTTTGCCCGATTATTAGGTGATAGCAATTTACAAGATGACGAATATTTAGTTTTATATAGAAAGGAGAAGAATAAAGGTCATCATTTTATTCGTATTGAAGATGATGGTACTGTTACTGAAAAATTCGAAGCAAATTCTCCACAAAAATTTAATGGTTGGGGAAATTTATCAGATTCACCAGAGGCTGTTTTTGCAGTAAAAAAAGAACATAACATTGACTTCCCAGAAGGTACTATTATGATTCCTTTAGAAAATTCTATGGACTTTGAAGAATCTGTGATAAATGCTATTGAAAATAAACAAAACTCTTTTTCTTATCACAATCATAATTATAATTTTAAGAAATCAGATGATGGTTTTATTTATATTTTTAGCAATTCTACTCTTATTGCTAAAATGCTTTTAGATGATAAATCATTTGATATTGAAATAGAACCTGATAAAAAAGATTTTGTTAGTAACACAAAACCTTCTATTCCTATTGTTATTGAAAATGGTGTTTTACAAAAAGATACTGAAGAATTAGAATTGTAATTTGGTGCCCAAAAGCAGAATCGAACTGCTGACCTACGGGTTACGAATCCGTTGCTCTACCAACTGAGCTATTCGGGCATAATTAATACATTTCTAATTATAGCCTAGAAAAAAGAAAAAATCAATTATAAAAAGAAAAAAGATAGCTATTTTTTGTTTTTAGCTATCTATTACTTTCTATTTTAATTGTTTCATAACTTCTTCTGCAAAGTTTTCCTCTTTTTTCTCTATTCCTTCACCTTTTTCAAATCTTGCAAATTCTGTTACTTCTGCATTATGTTCTTTTAATATATCAGAAACTTTTTTATTTGGATCTTTTACAAATACTTGGTCTACTAAACAAACTTCTTCAAAGAATTTTCTAATTCTTCCTTGAACAATTTTCTCAGCTATAGCTTCTGGTTTTCCTTCGTTCATTGTTTGAACTTTTAATATTTCTTTTTCTTTATTTAATCTATCCTCTGGAACTGATGCTTCATTTAAATATTCAGGTCTTGCAGCTGCTATTTGCATACAAACATCTTTTGCAACTTCATTATCTCCACCTTTCATATTTACTAAAACTGCTATTTTTCCATCTCCGTGAATATATTTTTCTATTAGACCATCTGATTCAAATCTAACAAATCTTCTTATATTCATATTTTCACCAATTTTAGCAATTTTATCTGTTAATACATCTTTAACTGTTTTTCCAGCTTCATCTATAGATTCTTGTGCTAATAAATCTTCTACATCTTTTGGGTCTTTTTCAACTACTTGTTTTGCAACACTTACTACAAAAGATTTAAATTCATCATTTTTAGCAACGAAGTCTGTTTCTGCATTTACTTCTACAATTGCTCCTATTTTTCCATCTTCTGATATATATGCTTCTACTAAGCCTTCTGCTGCAACTCTTCCTGATTTTTTAGCTGCTTTTGCAATTCCTCTTTCACGTAATAATTCGATTGCTTTTTCCATATCTCCATCTGTTTCTGTTAAAACTTTTTTACAGTCCATCATACCTGCACCTGTTTTTTCTCTAAGGTCTTTTACTTGGCTTGCTGTAACCATAATTAATTCCTCCCTTTTATATATTTTTAAAGAGTAGAGCAGAAAAGCTCTACTCTTCTTTATTAAACTAATTTTATTCTTCTACTTTTTCTTCATTTTCTGTTTCTTCTTCGTTTGCAACAACTTCTTCAATTGAAGTTTCTTCTTCTACTACTGGTTGTTCTTCTAAAGCTTCTTCTGAATCAAAGCTTTCACCTTGTTTTCCTTCAATAACTGCATTTGCAATAACATCTGCTATTAATTTAACAGCTCTTATTGCATCATCATTTCCAGGAATAACATAATCAACATCATTTGGGTCACAGTTTGTATCAACTAAACCTACTGTTGGTATTCCTAGCTTTTTAGCTTCTAATACTGCTATTCTTTCTTTCTTAGGATCTACTAAGAAAATAACTCCTGGTAATTCTGTCATTTCTTTAATTCCACCTAAGTTTCTTTCTAGTTTTTCCATTTCTTTTTTAAGTAAAATTACTTCTTTTTTTGGTAATACATCAAATGTACCATCTGCTTGCATAGTCTCTAAGTCTTTTAATCTTTGAATTCTTTTTTGAATTGTATCAAAGTTTGTAAGCATACCACCTAACCATCTTTTATCAACGTAGTACATACCACATTTTTCGGCTGCTTCTTTTACGCACTCTTGTGCTTGTTTCTTTGTTCCAACAAATAAAATTGTTTTTCCTTCTTCAGCTTGTTCTCTTATAAAGTTGTAAGCTTCATCTAATTTTTTAGATGTCTTTTGTAAATCAATAATATGGATACCATTTCTAGCTTGGAATATATATTCTGCCATTCTTGGATCCCATCTTCTTGTTTGATGTCCAAAATGAACACCTGCTTCTAGTAATTGTTTCATTGCAACTACTGCCATTTTAAATTCCTCCCTTTTTGTTATTCTTCCGCTTAATTTTCGTTTCTTAGGACCTAAAAATTAGGCACTTCCCGTAAAACTGGCTTAAGCGTGTTTAATCACGATAAATATTATATCAAAAATTTTCCTAAAGTTCAAGTGTTTTTTTGAATTTTTTGAGAATTTTGGGGACGGAGCAATTTTGTCTCACTTTTACAAATATTTCCATTGTAAGACAAAATCGCTCCGTCCCTATTTATCTCATTTTTTTATTATTTTATCTATTGATTGTTTTCTCATCTCTTTTAATACTCTGCAACTTTCGTCTAATTTTGCTTGTTCTTCTTCTGCTAAATCTAAATCTAGTAATTCTCTTACACCTGTACTATTTATTACAGCTGGAACTCCAATATATATATCATCTTGTCCATATTGTCCATCTTTTAAATATGTAGATACTGTTAAAATAGAATTTTCATTGTTTAATACTGCCTTCACCAATCTATTTAATGCCATACCTATTCCATAATATGTTGCTCTTTTCTTTTCTATTATTTCATATGCTGCATTTACAACATCTTTATGTATTTTTTCTAAATCTTCCATTGGATGATGATTATCTTTCATTACATCTGCTATTCTCTTGCAACCAACATAAGCGTGTTTCCAAGGTACAAATGAAGAATCTCCGTGTTCTCCCATAATATATGCGTGTATATTTTTACTAGATATTTTTAAATAATCTGCCATTATGTAACGAAGTCTTGCTGTATCTAATACTGTTCCTGAACCTATTACTTTATTTTTTGGAAGTCCAGATACTTCTGATACTACATATGTCATTAGGTCAACTGGATTACTTGCAACTATAATTATTCCGTTAAACCCACTTGCCATTATACTTTCTGTTATTTGTTTCATAATTTTTGCATTTACTTCTGCAAGTTCTAATCTTGTTTGTCCTGGTTTTTGAGCAATTCCTGCTGTTATTACTACAACTTGTGCATCTTTGCACTCATCATAATCAGCTGCTTTTATTACCATCTTTTGAGGTGCGTATGGAAGTCCATGTGATAAATCCATTTCTTCACCTTTTGTTTTGTCTTTATCAATATCTATTAATATTAATTCATTTACACCTCCTTGGTTAAGCATTGAATATGCCATACTCATACCTACCATGCCTGTTCCTACTAAAACCACTTTTCCTTTTTTCATATTAAAATCAACTCCTTAAATTAAAATTCACTTTTACCAGTTATTGATTATATCACCTTTTATCACTTTTTAAAAGTACTTTTTACAGAAATTTACTTAAAAATTGTTATTTCATTTTCTTTTTGTTGCCATTTTCTATAAAATAATGTATAATGTTTACATATTTAATAAGGAGGCTATTTATGGAAGAGGTTAAAATCGGTAGAGTTTACAGACATTTTAAAGGTAATTATTATTTTGTAGAAAATATAGCATATGATTCGGAAACAAAAGAAAGGATGGTTGTTTATAAACCATTATATGAAAGAGAAGATAATAGAAATATTTGGGTTAGACCAGAAAAAATGTTTTTAGAAGAAATCCCTGAAAGAAATGATAATATAACAGGTCAAAAAGTAAGATTTGAATTAGTAAATGATATCGAAAAAAATTATTTAAAATAAAGATGTGTACCAAATGCAACTATATGTCTGCAAGGAAACATCTCCAAGGAGGTTATTATGATAGATATTAAATTGTTAAGAGAAAATCCTGATTTAGTTAAGGAAAATATTAGAAAAAAATTTCAAGATGAGAAACTTGTTTTAGTTGATGAAATTTTAGATTTAGATGTAAAAAATAGAAAAGCTCAAGCTAATGGTGATAATTTAAGAGCTGAGAGAAAGTCTTTAAGTAATGAAATTGGTAATTTAATGAGACAAGGTAAAAAAGAAGAAGCTGAAAATATAAAAACAAAAGTAAATGAAGTTAATTCTAAACTAGAAGAAAATGAAAATTTAGAGCATACTTATTCTGAAGAGATCAAACAAAAGATGATGAAAATACCAAATATAATGCACTCTTCTGTTCCAATTGGAAAGGATGATAGTGAAAATGTTGAAATTGAAAAATTTGGTGAACCATTTGTTCCAGATTATGAAATACCTTATCATGGTGAAATCATGGAAGCTTTAGGTGGTTTAGATTTGGATAGTGCAAGAAGAGTTGCAGGTCAAGGTTTTTATTATTTAATTGGTGATATTGCAAGATTACATTCTGCTGTTCTTACTTATGCTAGAGATTTTATGATTAATAAAGGTTTCACTTATTGCATTCCACCTTATATGATACGTTCTGATGTTGTTACAGGCGTTATGAGTTTCGAAGAAATGGATGCTATGATGTATAAAATTGAAGGTGAAGATTTATATTTGATTGGTACATCTGAACACTCTATGATTGGTAAATTTAAAGACCAAATTCTAAAAAAAGAAGATATGCCTTATACAATGACATCATATTCTCCTTGTTTTAGAAAAGAAAAAGGTTCTCATGGATTAGAAGAACGTGGTGTTTACAGAATACATCAATTTGAAAAACAAGAAATGATTGTTGTTTGTGAACCAGAAGATAGTTGGAATTGGTATGATAAAATGTGGCAATATACTGTTGAATTTTTCAGAAGTATGAATATACCCGTAAGAACCTTAGAGTGTTGTTCTGGTGACTTAGCTGATTTAAAAGCAAAGTCTTGTGATGTTGAAGCTTGGTCTCCAAGACAGAAGAAATATTTTGAAGTTGGTAGTTGTTCTAATTTAACAGATGCACAGGCTCGTAGACTTGGTATTAGAATAAAAGGTGAAAAAGGTAATTATTTTGCACATACTTTAAATAATACTGTTGTTGCTCCACCTAGAATGCTTATTGCTATTATGGAAAACAATTACAAACCAGATGGTAGTGTGACAATTCCAGAAGTTTTAAGACCTTATATGGGTGGTTTAGATAAAATTGATGTTAAGAATAGTAAATAAAAATAGAAAAAGAAAAAATATAAAAAATGGAGTATAATATGTTAGTTAAAAACCCTAAATTTGAAATATCTGCAGTTAGCCCAAAACAATACCCAAAAAACAATTTACCTGAAATTGTTTTAGTTGGTAAATCTAATGTTGGTAAATCAAGTTTTATAAACACAATGATTAATAGAAAAAATTTAGCAAGAACAAGTAGCGAACCTGGTAAAACTAGGCAAATTAATTTTTATAATATAGATAATGTATTCTATTTTGTAGATTTACCAGGTTATGGCTTTAGTAAAATGTCTAAAAAGGAACAAGAACAAGTAGGAAAATTTATAGAAGAATATCTATTTAACAGAAAACAAATTTCTTTAATTATATTTTTAATAGATATTAGACACTCTCCTACTGAAAACGATAGACTTATGTATAATTACATAATTTCTTCAAAACTTCCTTTTATCATTTTAGCAAATAAAGCTGATAAAATCGCTATTACTAAAGTTGATGATACTGTTAGGTATTTGCAAAAGGAATTAAATCCAATTGGTGATATTCCTACATTTCCTTTCTCTTCTGAAAGGAAAATTTATAAAGATAAAATTTGGAAACATATAGATGAAATAATTTAAAAAGTCCAAGGTTCTACTTTGGACTTTTTAAATTATTTCATATTATTAGTTCCAACATCTTTTTTCCAATCATCTATTAAATATTGTTTTTCTGTTTTCGGAATTAAAGATATTCTAAAAGCTCCAATTGGTTTGTCATATGCTACTTTTGTTTCTACTCCATCTGATACTGGCTCTAACCATCCATTACCGTTTACCCATATTTGATATACAATTGAATATTCAGAATAATCTTTTAATTTAAAAGTTAATGCACTTATTCCAAATAAATTTTTTTCCGCTATTTCTTTTGGAATACTGCCATTATATGTATCTGTAGTTATTCCCCCTAAAAATATTGTTCCTATTCCATTTATTGCAGCACCTCTTCCTGAAGCAGTTGTTGCATATTTTTCTCCAGGTGGATTATATCCTGCATAAAAAGGAGTCTCATAAGCACCCCATATAATTTGTTCATTTTGATATTCAGAATATGTATGTGTATAAGTTTTTATTTGAATAAAATCTTTATCTACTCCTTCCCACATATATGCTAAAGCCTCTAATTTATTTTCAATATTATTATTAAGTGAATTTTTTCCAATAGTTTCTCCTAAACCGTTTGTTGTTTCCCATTTAAATATTTTACTAATTCCTGCAAAAAAAAGCTTAATATTTGTTGCTTTATCTATTTTTATATCAACATTTGTTGTGTTTCCTGCAAGGTCTGTTACTGGAAGAGGATATAATACATTACAAGCAAATTCTTTATTTAATAAAGTATCTTGATCTGATATTTCCCAAGCATTTATGCTTCTTATTTTCTCATTTGCTTTTAGTTTAGCATTAATTTTTCCGTCTTGAACTTCTTCTTGAGAATAATTAATTACAGGTGCTAGATTATCTATAATTATTCCTGTATCAAATATTACTTCGTCATTTGTATTTCCTGACTCATCTACAATTGCACCTTTAGGTATCTTTATTTTTAGTCTACCATTTCCTGTTATATTATTTAATGTTATTTCATAACTTATAGTATCTCTATAATAACTGGAGTGTACACTTGCTTTTATTTTTGTTGCACTTTCATTATCTAACAAAAATTTCACATCTTTCCATAACTTATTGTCTTTTAGATTTTCCTCTACAGCTGATAATTTAATAACTACTGTATGGGTTTTATTTGCATAATTGTTATACCCTTCATTATTAGTAGTTGCACTTAAAAAACTTATTTCTGGTTTTTTTACATCTATTTTTATATTTGCAACATCAAGTGTTTTTTCCATTATATATTTAGCATAGCAATTAATACTTATTGTTAATATAAGTAAAAATACACATATAAAAATCGTTATCTTTTTCAAATCTACACCTCCTATTTTCCAATTGTACAAATTTCAAAATCAAATTCATCTATATTTTTTCCATCTTTTGTATCTTGTATATCTTCTTCTTCATTTATTTCATACAACCACTTCCAATTTATTGTTATCTTTTTTATTTTATTTTTCTCTAATTTTCCCTTATTTTCTTCTATATTAAACTCAAAATTTTTTGGTTTTTCATTTTTATTTATTATCTCAATTTCATAATCTAAATCTGAATTTGAAATTAAATATATATAAAAATATCCATTACTACCTGGTGCAATTTTTTCGTTTACAAGTGTTTTTAAATCTACTGTTTGGAACAAATTCAATTTTTGATAATTTTTATGATTTTTAAACACTTCTATTTTTTCTAGGTTTTTAACATTTGTATTTTCTTGTTGTTTTACATTTGCAATATTTTCTATGCTTCCTACACCTAATAATTTAAAAAATATTAAATCTTCTTGGAAATTTGAATTTTTAAGTTTTGCGATTTTATAAATAAAAAATAGAATAATAATAAAAATTAGAATTAAAATAATTACTTTTTTTCTGCTACTTCTTAAATTTTTCATGCTACCTCCTGCGTTTGTTCAGAATGTACTTTTATTTGTATTAATTCCATAATATCCTTCATACTAATATTTTCTGTCTTATCATAACTAATTTCCATTTTATATACATCTTCTTGCATTTCTTCTTTTTCTAAATAGAATTTTTCTGTTTTATTATCATTTATTGCAATTTCTTCATCATTTTTTAATAATTTTATTTTTATTGCATTATTATCATCTAAATCATTTAATATTTCTATATAATATTCTAGATTAACATCTGTTATTTCACCATTAGAATTATAATTTCTAACTTTAAATTCATATACACCTTCACTATTTTCATTATTTAATTCTAAAGTACTTGCATTTTCAACTTCTATTATTGGTTTTGCAATTTTTGTACTACCATTTATTTCTATTTTTGTAAAACCTTTACCTAAACTGTACCCTGTTAAAAATAACAGCATTACAAAAAATACAATAAAAATCACTGTTATTTCCTTTTTTCTATTTTTAATTTTGTTTATTATTTTACTTTCTTTCATATTATCCTCCTAATTTAAAATTATTATAAGTGGGGAATTCCTTCTTAGTCATCCCCACTTACGTATAAGGTAAATTTTCATTTTCTTATTATTCTATAATATTTAGTTTGGATATTATGCGTGAGGTTGGACTTGTGTTCCTGTAACAATAACATCAAATGTATAATTTTCTATATTTGTTCCATCTTTGGTATCAATTAAATCATTTGCTTTAATTTCTTCTTCTGTTTCTCCTGTTTCATATAACCATTCCCATTTAATATTTAATGTTCTTGATTTTCCTTTTTCGTCATTTGCATCTATTGTTCCTGACAAATCTTCTTCTAAATCTTTAATTGAACTATATTCTTGTTCATTATAGAAAAATTTTAAATTTGATGGCTTATTTTCTTCTTCTGTAAAAGTAATATTATAGTTAATTCCTACTTCTGAATCTGTTGCATCAACAATAATATTAAAACTTCCTGTAGTACCAGGGGCAATTTTGTTATTTACAAGAGTTTCATTATTACAAGTTGATGCTAGATTGATTTTTTCTACTTGTTCATTTTGTCCATTTACTTTAAAACTCCACGTAGCAACTTCTGCTATTCCATTTCCTCTAACTTCACTAACATATTTAGCATAAGCTTGTCCTCCTATAAAAGCTATTAAAGCAACTAATAGGACTACCAGAACAATTATTGCTTTTCTTTTTTTTGTCAAAAGCATTCCTCCTTTTTTTATTATTTTTTAATTCTTAGAATTTTCGATTAAAATGTTTAGATTCTAAAATTTGATTTAACTTAAAAAAAAAATTATAGAATAATTTGAAAATGTAAATATATTATAAATAAAAAAAGTGGAATTGTCAATCAATTTTTTTAAAATTTCTCAACTTTTCATCGCAAAATTCGACATTTTTCCACCTTTTTCTACACTATCTGCTATTAACACCCATAATTCCCCCAAATACTCCAAAAACTATTCCAACAATTATCATAATTACACTTTTTAAATTTAAACTAAATTCTACATTTAGAAGACTAGATATTAAATATAGAATTAATAAATATCCACCCCCAATAATTGCTCCATTTATTATTCCGTTTTTCTTTATTTTCACATTACCTATAGAACTTCCTGTTAATACACTAATTCCTGTCATTATAATTATAGTTGGTGTTATAGTATTTTCACTTATATTTGTATATGTTAATAAAATAGAAAATATAAATAAACAAATTATAGTAATTAAAAATGAAATCCCTATCCCTATACTTATATTCTTTAAGTTTTTCTTGTTATTTTCTTGATAATTTTCCATTTTTTTCCTCCAATCCATTGTTTTATTACTATTTAATTTATATTCTAGAAAGTAATATTTAGAACAAAAAATTCTAAACAAAAAATAGAAGATTATAAAATCTCTTCTATCTCTTCTAATTTTTCTATTATTTTTATAAGAATCTCTTCTCTTACATATTCTTTTCCTGTTTCTTTTTTTAAGGAAGTAGCAACATTACTTGTTTCTTCATTAAAATTCTCCTCATTGACATTAAACCCAAAACTTATTAACAAATATTCTATTTTATCTCCTTGTGTATGTATTTCTGTTAGAATACCACATATCTTTTTTCCATTAAACATCAAATCGTTTGGTTTTTTTATTTCTAGTTTATAACCATATAACTCGTAAATTGCTGTCTTTATCTTTTCTGCAATTTCTATTGTTAATTTTTTTAATTTCTCTATCTTGCATTTAGGATATAATATTATAGTAGTAGCAATATTTTTTCCTTCTCCTGTATACCAGCTTTTTCCCTTTGTTCCTATTCCTCCTGTTTGTTTTTCTGTAATTAACATTTTTGTTTTGTTTTCTTTATCTTCACTTTTAGCAATCTCTCTCGCCAAAATATGTGTTGATTCTATTTCTTTAAAATATTCTATTTTTTTTCCTATAATTTTTGTATTTGCTTTTTTTATTTTTTCTATATCCATATTTACCTCGCAAATATATATTTGTATATTTAAATTTATTTCTTAACAAATTTAGTTATTGCTAAGCCATCTCCTACTTCTAATATTTTAGTATCTAGATTTTCATTTTCTGTTGTTTCTTTAATGTATTCTCTCAAATTCCTAACAGCAGTACGTTGTTTATGTTTATTATAATCACTTAAGACATATCCTTTATACAAAATATTATCTGCAAAAATTACACCATCGCAAGAAAGCATACGAAGAGATTCTTTTAAGAAAAATGGATATTTACCTTTAGCTGCATCA
>CALXHF010000019.1 GCA_944388035.1 uncultured Clostridia bacterium
CAAAAATTACACCATCGCAAGAAAGCATACGAAGAGATTCTTTTAAGAAAAATGGATATTTACCTTTAGCTGCATCAATAAATATAGCATCATATTTTCCTTCTAAAGTTGGTAAAATCTCTACTGCATCTCCTTCTAATATATGTATTTTATCTTCTAAGCCCATTTTCTTAATATTTTCTTTCGCTTCTTCTACTCTTGTATGTTCTCTTTCAATTGTATCAATTATCCCATCTTCACTTAAAAATTCTGTGAAACATATAGCAGAATAACCAACTGCTGTTCCTATTTCTAATATTTTTTTAGGTTTATTTTTTTTTAAATAATCTTCTATTACCTCTAAAGTATCATCCATTATAATTGGAATATGTTCTTCTAAAGCTTTTTCTTTTATCTTCTCTAACTCTTCTAAATTCATAACTTCCTCCATTTTGAAACATTTTGGGGACGGGGCATTTTTTTCTCATTTTGGGAATTTTTGTAAAAATGAGAAAAAAATGCCCCGTCCCCAAAATTCTCATTTTCTTCTTGCTGCTCTTTCTCTTTCTTTTGTGTCTAATATTTTCTTTCTTAGTCTTATTGATTTTGGTGTTACTTCTACTAATTCATCATCTTGTATGAATTCTATTGCTTGCTCTAAGCTCATTTGTATTGGTGGTACTAACCTTAACGCTTCATCTGAACCTGATGCTCTTGTGTTTGTTAAATGTTTTTCTTTACATACATTTATACTTAAGTCTTCCCCTCTAGAGTTTAGACCTACTATCATACCTTCATATACATCTACACCTGGTCCTATAAATAAATCTCCTTTATCTTGTGCATTATATAAACCATATGTTACTGATTTTCCTGCTTCAAATGCTACTATTGTTCCTCTAACTCTAGCTTGTATTTCTCCTTTATATGGTTCATAACCATTGAAGATATGGTTCATTGTTCCTTCACCTTTTGTGTCTGTTAAAAATTCTGTTCTATATCCTATTAACCCTCTTGATGGTATTTTGAATTCTATTTTTGTATGTCCCTCTTCTGCAGGCTCCATATTTGTCATTTCTGCTTTTCTTCTACCTAGTTTTTCTATTACGTTTCCTACACAGTCGTCTGGTACATTTACTACTAAGTCTTCTATTGGTTCACATTTTTCTTCGTTTATTTCTTTAAATATTACTTTTGGTCTTGATACTAACAATTCAAAACCTTCTCTTCTCATTGTCTCTATTAATACTGATAAGTGTAATTCCCCTCTTCCTGATACTTCGAAACTATCTGCTGAGTCCGTTTCTTTTACTCTTAATGATACATTTCTTTCTAGTTCTTTAAATAATCTGTCTCTAATATGACGAGATGTTATAAATTGCCCTTCTTTTCCTGCAAATGGTCCATTATTTACACTAAATGTCATTGATACTGTTGGTTCGTCTATATCTACAAATGGTATTTTTTCTGGATTGTTAAAATCACATATTGTATCTCCTATATTTATTTCTGGTATTCCTGCTATTTCGATTATATCTCCTGCTTTTCCTTCTTCTACTTCTACTTTATTTAATCCCATATGTGTGTATACTTTTGCTATTTTCCCTTGAGATATTTTATCTTCTCTTCCACATATACTAACAGGCATTCCAACTTTCATAGAACCGCGTTCTACTCTTCCTACTGCTATTCTTCCTACATAGTCATCATAGTCTATGTTTGATACTAGCATTTGTGCCGGTCCTTCTTCATCACAATCAGGTGCTTCTATTGTATTTATTATTGTTTCAAATAAACAATGTAAATCATTACTTTCATCTTCTAAATTCATTTTTGCAATTCCGTTTTTTGCTGATGCATATACTACTGGGAAGTCCAATTGTTCATCTGATGCATCTAATTCTATAAATAGTTCTATTACTTGGTCTACTACTTTTTCTGGCCTAGCTCCTGGTCTATCTATTTTATTTATTACTACTATTGGTTTTAGACCTAATGCTAATGATTTCTTTAAAACTTCTCTTGTTTGTGGCATTGCTCCTTCAAAGGCATCAACTAATAAAAGTACTCCATCTACTGTTTTTAGTACTCTTTCTACTTCTCCTCCAAAGTCTGCGTGCCCTGGTGTGTCTACTATATTTATTTTTACATCATTATACATTACCGCTGTATTTTTAGATAATATTGTTATTCCTCTTTCTTTTTCTAAGTCGTTTGAGTCCATAACTCTTTCTTGTACTTGTTCATTATCTCTAAACACATGGCTTTGTTTAAGCATTGCGTCTACTAATGTTGTTTTTCCGTGGTCTACGTGTGCTATTATTGCGATATTTCTTATGTTTTTATTGTTCATTTTTTACCCCTTCTTTTTTACAAAAAAATAGACTTAAATTCCCTTTAAATCTAAAATATTATATACCTTTTTAAACTTTTTGTCAATAGTAAAAAAAATGCCAAAAAAAGCAAAAAGCTAGTAATTTTAAGCTTTTTAGTAAGCAAAATTATTAAAGTATTTAGTAACACATTTTTATATTAATATTATATTTTTTATTTCTATTTCACCAGAATTATTTATAAAACCTTGAATAAATACATTTTCTCCAATTTTTAATTTCTGATAACAAAAGTCTGCCACATTATTATAACCAATAATATTTACAATATTTTTATCTAATAATTTCAAACCAAATCTAACAATAGATATTTTTCTATTTTTAAAATTTTTGTTATCACCTATTACAAAATCAAATTCTATTTTACTTATTATTTTTCCTATTAAAAAACATATATTCATTTTTTTCCTTATATTTTATTTTCTTCTCTATATTTTTTTATATGTAAAATAAGTATATTGGAAATAACAATTATTTCTACTAATACTTATTTTACTATTTTATTTTTACCTAAATTAGGAAGGAATAAATCTCTTTAATACTAATACTTTCACTGTATATATTCCGTAAAATATATAATCTGGAAATTGTATTAGAGTGAGACGGGCTGAATTGTTGCTGTTAGTATTCGTAGGGTTGTTGTTATTCCTATTAGCTGGCGAATTGCTGTTGATTGTGTTTTTTATTTTCCTGAATTTTTTGTTTATTTATTTTTGTTTATTTTCGTTTTTTATTTTTTGTAATTTTTTACTTTTTGTTTTTATTACATGTTTAAAAGAAGGTTATTTGCCTTCTTTCAATAAATTTTCAAACACCTTGCCAGACATATATTCTAATGTTGGAACAAGGAGTAAATTATATTTCTTAATAAGTTCAATGTATTCCTTTTTGTTTTTTACATTTTTCATCTTTTGTAGAGATTTCTTATATGCTTGTTTCATATTCATATATACCATCTCCTATCCTTTTTATTCATTTTACAACATTTTTTGTAAAAAGTTTGTCGAAAGGTGTCGAACTCAAAAAAAGATAGCATTTAGCTATCTTTAAAAATTAAAATACAATATAAGTCCACCTATTATAACAATTAAAAAACCTAATATTTTTAGACCACTACTACCTTCGTTTTGATCTCCAAAACCAAAGAACTTCTTTGTAATTAAACGTGCATCATAAATTAGAATAACACCAATAAGTATCATAATTGCTGAAATTAACATCATTACTACCTTAAACATAATCTACATCCCTTTAAAATTTTACTTAAATCTTTTACCTCTATGTTTTTTCCTTGAAGCTCTTTCTTGGTCTAAATACATATTATCATAATCGTCTAAAAATTGTTTTCTTGCTTCTTCTTTAGTCCAAGTTATTTCATCATCATCGTTGTTATCTATATTGTTTTCTTGTTCTTCTATATCTTCTTCATCGTCATCATCATAATTTAGTCCTGAAAAAGGTACAGTATATTCTTGTTCCCATTTTTTCTTTCTTCTATGGCTAATTATAATTGCAATAACAATTATTAAAACAATTACACCTACAGCAACTCCAATAATAATCATCTTTTTTTGTTCTTCTTGTTTTCTTGCTTCTTCTTGTTCTCTTGCAATTGCCTCTTCATCAACTAAACTTTTATTTACAGTTACTTGGTATGTTGCAACATTATCTCCATTATCATCAGTAACTAAAATAGTAACAACATTTTCTCCTTCTTGTAAATTATCATTTCCAGTTATTTCTACTGTATAATCAGAATTTGTTGCAACAGCATCTACATTAACTTCTTTTCCTTCTCCAATGTATTTTGCAGTATATTCATACACATTTGTACTAAATGCTGGGGATAACTCTAAGTCACCAATTTTTAAAGAGGATAAACCTTCACCAGAACTTGTTGTTTCTCCACCTGTTGTTTCTCCTTCATTACTACTTGTTGCACCTTCTCTTGTAACATTTATTGTATAAATTTTCTCAGTGCCATCTTCTGCAGTAACAACAATAGATAAATCATTTAAACCTTCTGTTAATTTTTTAGTACCTAATCCACTTATTTTTGATTTACTATCTTGTGCAGTTGCATAAACTTCTACTTCTTCTACATCATTTGGAACAGTTACATCATAAGAAGTTGTTCCAACTTTGAACCCTGTGAAATCATATTCTGTAGGTCTTATTCCTAACATAGATAAATTAGCATTACTAGATTCAGCTTGTGTAGTATCTTCTGTCTCTTCTGCCTTGCTTGTATTACTATTAGTACTTGTCCTATTTATCTTTTCATCTAAAGTATCTTCTTCTACCTTTAAATAATTGTTTTTTTCTACTTTAGCAATTTCTACTGAGCTTGTAAAAACCACTCCTAAATAACATAAGCTACTTATAATTAAAACTGTTATTATTAATAAACTTAAATTAAATCCTCTTTTATTTTTATGTTTCATAGTATCCTCCTAAATTTCCTTTGTTATGATAATCGCATTATATCATTTTCGATTTTTTTCGTCAATAAATTTTTCCTTTAAGTTTTGGTATTTTTCAAAAATACTGAAACTTAAAAAAATTTAACTCGACTATTTTTTGTCGAAAATATTTGTATTTATTTGTTTTAATGATATAATAATAAAAAACTTTTAGGAGGAAAATATGATAGAATTACTTGCTCCAGCAGGAAATTTTGAGTGTCTAAAAGCTGCTGTACAAAATGGTGCAAATAGCGTTTACTTTGGCTCTAATTATTTTAGTGCGAGAGCATTTGCTAGTAATTTTAATGATGAAAACTTAAAAAAAGCAATTGAGTATGCAAAAATTCGTGGTGTAAAAACATATTTGACATTAAACACATTAATAAAAGATAGTGAATTTGATGAAGCAATTTTACTTGCAAGCAAAGCATATGAATATGGGATAGATGCAATACTTGTACAAGATTTAGGTTTAGCAAGAAAATTAATAAAACTATTTCCAGACTTACCAATACACGGAAGTACTCAAATGACAGTTCATAACTTAAATGGTGCATTAGAATTACAAGAACTAGGTTTTAAAAGAGTAGTGCTTGCAAGAGAGTTATCATTAGATGAAATTACCTATATAACAAAAAATACAAATATAGAAATAGAATGTTTTGTCCATGGTGCATTATGCATATCTTATTCAGGACAATGCTTATTTTCTAGTATGCTTCGGTGGTCGTTCTGGTAATAGAGGAAAATGTGCAGGTCCATGTAGACTTCCATATGAACTTCTAGAAAATAATAAAAAACTTGACTCTGGATATTTGTTAAGTACAAGAGATTTATGTGGTATTGATTATATACCAGATTTTATACAAGCTGGTGTAAAATGTCTAAAAATAGAAGGTAGGATGAAATCACCAGAATATGTTGCAATAGTAACAAATATATACAGAAAATATATAGATTTAGCAAATTCAAAAGAAGAATATAAAGTATCTTCAAAAGACAAAAAAATATTAATGCAAGCATTTAACCGTGGTATGACATCTTCTCGGACATTTAGACAGTAGTAGTAATAAAAACCTTGTTTATAAAGAAAAACCAAATAATATGGGCTTATATATAGGAACTGTTAAAAGATATAATAAAACAAAAGGATATATAACATTAGAATTAGAAGATAAAATAGAAGTCGGAGACACAATAGCAATAGAAAACCGTGCAGGCTCTTATAAAATATCAGAACTTATGGAAGACGGAAAAAATATTAAAAAAACAGAAATTGGACAAACAGTAACAATAGGTAGAATAAAGACAAATATAAAAAACGGATATAAAATATATAGATTAGTATCAAAAGAACTGTCCAAAAAGGCTAAAGAAAGTTACCAAAATGAAAATAGAAAAGTTGCTTTAAATGCTATAGTTACTATAAAAAAGAAAAAACCTATTTCTCTAGAAATAACATCTTGTAGCAATCTAGAATTATACAAAGACTTACAAGTTACTTGTAATTTAGATTATATACCAGAAAAAGCAAAAACACACCCATTGGATAGAGAAACTGTTATAAATCAAATATCTAAAACAGGAACATCTCCTTTTTACTTTAAAAATATAAAAGTAAATATGGATAATGATGTATTTATCCCAAAACTAAGTATATTAAATGAATTACGAAGAAATAGTTTATCAAATGTCGGAAGTATTGCACAATCAAGAATTGTAAGGCATATTCCAAAAATTTTACTAGAAACAATATCTAAAGGAGAAAACAAGACTCTTTCAAATATGAGAGATTTTGTAAATACGAAAATAGATAAAAGAACAAAACCAAAAATTTCAGTATTATTAAATATTTTAGATGAAAACTTAGATTATAGTAAATTAGAACATATTGACGATATATATATACCATTAAAATATTTCACTTCAAAGAAATATGAAAATTGTTTAAAAACAATTAGTAAAAAAATTGATACATATATTTATATGCCAACAATTGTTAAAGGTAATTATAAAAACTTATTTTTAGCAAATGCAGAAGATGCCGTAAATAAATACAATATACAAGGTTTTGTTATATCTAATATATGTACTGTACGACTACTTAATAATTTATTTGAAAACTTAAATAAGTATTTCAAAATAATTTCTAATTACACATTTAATGTATTTAACTCTCATACTGTATTAGAACTAAAAAAACTTGGTGTAAGTAAATTTACAATATCACCTGAGCTTGATAAGAAAACTATAGAAAATTTATGTAATTATAATTATTTGCAAAAAGAATTAATTGTTTATGGCAAAACTCCATTATTACATATGAATTATTGTGTACTTCGGAGAATCTAATAAATGTTATCCTACTTGTAAATCTAGATGTCAAAATAAAAACATTTATTATCTAAAAGATAGGTTAAATATGGAATTTGAAGTAATGCCAGATAATATTCAAACTGTTACTACATTATTTAATAGTAAAACTACATCTATTTCACCTAAAGATTTTGCTATAGATTTTGCAAGAATAGATATATTACACGAAAGTATTTCTGAAATTAACCAAATAATTGAAATAGTTAGACAAGGTAAAAAATTTCAGGGAAAAGATTTTACAAGTGGAAACTTGAATAGAGAAATATAGTAAAAGGCTGTTTTTTAATAGAACAGCCTTTATTATTTAGTTTATTTAAATTTGCTTACTACTTAAATTAATAATTAAGTCCATATTATCATCTTTTGCAGCTTTATTTTTTCTAATTGCTCCACATTTTTTACACTTAAAAACAATAACATAACCTTTTTTACTATCAATCTCCAAACCTATCGGTTCTAAATCTCCTCTGCAACTTTCACTTCTATCTCCAGGCATTATATCTACGTGTTTTGAGTGTAAACAATACGGACAATGGTTTCTGGATGAATAACCTAGTTTTGGAACTTTTTTACCACAATTGTCACATATAAATTCTTTATCATTTTTTACAAAGTTCTTACTTTCCATATTAATATTTAAAATCTCCTCCACCTACAAATTCTTTTAATAGTGAATTAGTTGGTACTTCACTTTCTGGAATTGACCTAATATATTTTAGTATTCCAAGTAACCTTTCTGCCTCTGCATATTCTTTATCTTCTGGTTTTATCTCTTTAAGCATTGGTGTTGCTAAACCTTTTAAAACTCCTAATTCATAAATAAGCGACGTATTAAATATCACATCTGAATCTTCTTGGAATGGAAATATATTTTGCACTTCACCTTTTGTTACACTTGCCCAACCATCAATTGTATGTTTTGCTGAGTACCCTCTAAATTGGTAATCTCTTACTATTCTTCTAATAAGTCTTACATCTGATGATGAGACTTTTGTATATCTATCCATATTTAAAACAGTTAATGCACTTATATATATTTTAAACTTCTGTTCTTTTGGTATTTTACTTGTTAACTTATCATTTAAGCAGTGTATACCTTCTATTACTAAAACTTCGTCTTCTTTTAATCTTAATTTATTTCCTTTATATCTTTTTGTACCTTCTACAAAATCGAATTGTGGAATTTCTACTTCTTCCCCTCTTAATAATTTTGTTAAATGGTCATTAAATAAATCTAAATCTATAGCTTCTATTGCTTCAAAATTATATTTTCCGTTTTCATCTCTAGGTGTATCCTGTCTTTCTACAAAATAATTATCTACAGAAATGGTTACTGGTTTTATTTTGTTAATCCTTAATTGTATTCCAAGTCTTTGTGCAAATGTTGTTTTTCCTGATGATGATGGTCCTGCAATTAAAACCATTTTTATTTTTCTGTCTTTTGCAATTTCATCTGCTATATTTGCTATTTTCTTTTCGTGCAAAGCCTCATCTATCATTATTACATCTTTTATTGTTTTTTGTTTAACAGCTTCATTTAACATATAAACTGCATTCATACCAAGTATTTTATGTATTTCGTTATATTCATCAAATGCCCATTTTAATTTCTTATTTTGCATTATATCTGGTAATTTATTAGGTTCTTCGGCACTTGGATATCTAATTATTAAGCCTTTATCATATTTTATAACATTAAAAGTTTTAATTACTCCTGTCCTGTTGGCCATAATTCCATAACAATAATTAAAATAATCTTCACAAAAATTCATATAAATTTTTGTATTTGATTTTAATTCAAATTGTAATAATCCTCTTTTTGTATTATGTTCTTTAAAAAATTTCTCTGCTTCTTCTCTGTTCATTGTAATTAATGTTATTGGTAAATCTTTTTTAACTATTTCTATCATTTTTTTGTTTAATTCTTTTACAATTTCTTCTGTTACTTCAATATCTCCAATATCACAATATATTGCATTTGCCATTTGATAATTTACTGTAGCTCTGTTATCTGGAAAAATCTCTCTTAATGCTTTTGCAAATATGAATATTAATGTTCTTCTATATGCCCTTAAACCTTCTTTGCTTGATATATCTAATAATTCTATTGTTCCATCTTTATCTATTTTTTTATTTAAACACATATATTCATTATTATATATTGCTCCTATTACTGTATATTTACTTCTTTTTATTTCTTCTTTAAAAGTTTCTTCTATCGTTTTTCCTTTTTCAACTTCAATTATTTTATCTTTAAATTGTATCTTCATAACTTTTCCTCCTTGTACTCATTTATTTTACATTAATTATTATTATTAGTCAAATTTGTAATATTTTACTTTTTTTAGGATATACTTTAATATATATGTTTTTGGGAGGTAATTATGAATATTGGTAGAATAAACGAAATTTTATCTAATGATGAAAAATGTGATGTTTTCTATAACGAGCGTGTTGTATGGATTCAAGGTATAAATAGTGATATTGCCAAAGTTGGCTTTGTTGATAATTTTGAAGAAAGAAATGTTCCAATAAGTGATTTATACGAAAAAAAATAAAGAAGGGTTTGATTTTTAACCTTCTTTATTTTTTCTAAGCCTCTTCTTATTTCAATATTTACAAGTTTTGACATAGATATTCTATATTTTCTCTCATCTTTAATATTTTATATCTTATTAATACATACCTTCCATACCAGCTTGTTCATTATGATGTCCACAACTACATTTATCCTCTGGTACATCTGTTACTAGACTTTCTGTTGTAAGTACCATAGAAGCAATTGAAGCTGCATTTTGAAGTGCACTTCTTGTTACTTTAGTTGGGTCTACAATTCCTGCCTTCTTCATATCAACATAAGTTTCTGTGCTTGCATCAAAACCAATTCCTTCTTTTTCTGATTTAACTTTTTCTACAATAACTGCTGGCTCTAAACCACTATTTCTAGCAATTTGCTTTGCTGGTTCTTCTAATGCTTTTAATACAATTTCAGCCCCTAATTTTTCTCCATCTTTTAAACTATCTATTAATTTTTGAACTTTAGTTGTACAATTTAGAAGAGCTGTTCCTCCTCCTGCAACTATACCTTCCTCAACAGCCGCTTTTGTTGCAGATAGGGCATCTTCTATTCTTAATTTTTTATCTTTCATTTCAACTTCTGTTGCCGCTCCAACTCCGATTACTGCAACTCCACCTGCGAGTTTAGCTAGTCTTTCTTGAAGATTTTCTTTATCATAATCACTCTTTGTCTCATTTATTTGAGCTTTTATTTGTGCAACTCTATCAGCAATTTGTTGTTTATCTCCTGCACCATCTACTATAATTGTATTTTCTTTTTGAACTTTAACTTGTTTTGCTCTACCTAATTGTTCAATTGTAGTATCTTTTAATTCTAAACCTAAATCTGAAGTAATAACTTCTCCACCTGTTAATGTTGCAATATCTTGTAGCATTGCTTTTCTCTTATCTCCAAAACCTGGAGCTTTAACTGCTACAACATTTAAAACACCTCTTAATTTATTTAAGATTAATGTAGATAATGCTTCACCTTCCATATCATCACAAATTATTAATAATTTTCCTGATTCTTGCATTAAGCTTTCTAATAATGGTAATATTTCTTGGATATTACTAATTTTTTTATCTGTAATTAATATGTATGGATTATCTAAAACTGCTTCCATTTTTTCTGTATCTGTTGCCATATATGGTGATAAATATCCTTTGTCAAATTGCATACCTTCAACAACATTTAACTCTGTATTTGATGTTTTAGATTCTTCTATTGTTATAACTCCATCTTTAGAAACTTTTTCCATTGCTTCTGCAATTAATTCTCCAATTTCAGTGTTATTTGCTGATATACTTGCAACTCTTGCAATATCTTCTTTTCCATTAACTTGTGAACTTATTTCTTTTAAGCCTCCTACTGCTGTATCAACTGCTTTATCTATACCTCTTTTTATTGCCATTGGATCTGCACCTGCTGCTACGTTTTTAACACCTTCTTTAATCATACTTTGTGCTAAAACTGTAGCTGTTGTTGTTCCATCTCCTGCTACATCATTAGTTTTTGTTGAAACTTCTTTTACTAAACGTGCTCCCATATTTTCGAACTTATCTTCTAGTTCTATTTCTTTTGCAATTGTTACACCATCATTTGTAATTAATGGTGCTCCAAAACTTTTATCTAAAACAACATTTCTTCCTTTTGGTCCAAGTGTTACTTTTACAGTATCTGCTAATTTATTTACACCTTCTAATAAAGATTTTCTAGCATCTTCTCCAAATTTAATCATTTTTGCCATTTTAAATCATTCCTTTCTAAAAATAATTTTAATTTTCCTTTTTATTTATTCAACTTTTGCTAATATATCATCTTGTCTAACTATTATATAATCTTCACCTTCGTATTTTATTTTTGTACCTGAATATTCAGAAACTATTATATTGTCTCCCTTTTTAACTTTCATTTCTTCTTGTTTTCCGTCTACTATATCTCCAGGACCTACTTCTATTACTTCTGCTATTTGTGGTTTTTCTTGTGCTCCACCTGATAAAATTATTCCACTTTTAGTTGTTTCTTCGCCTTCTTTCATTTTAATTAATACTCTACTTCCTAATGGTTTAATCATTTAAATTACCTCCTTTGTTTTTAGCACTCGTCGTGTTTGATTGCTAATACTTTATACCCTATTTTGCTAAATGTCAATACCTATTTTAAAATTTTCACAAAATATTCACATTTTATTTTATTCACCTTAAATTCTATTTATTACAAAAAATAAAAGAACCCTCTATTTCTAGAGGGAAAGATTGAATCTTTTAAAAGTTATTTCAACTTTCTTTTTGGTTTACTTACAAATCGCTTATTTCGTCAGCAAAAGCTTGTGCTAAGATTTCGGTATAGGCTTCAAATATTTCATTTCCATATTTACAATACTTACAAATAAAGTTCATTATCAAATAATCATTTTCCGGTATGTCCCAAAAATTTGTAAATGTTATATATGTCTCTATTACCGCATCAAAGATATTTTTGTCTTTTTCTCTATGTATATATTGTACGTATTTTACAAAGTTTTCTCCATAAGCTAAGTCTTCTTCACTTATTGCTGTTGGTGCTTCTTCATACTCATCTTCAGCCTTATCACTCTTAAATATAATATCTAAACTATCAAGAAGTTTGTTTATTTTTCTTGTTCTCTCCTCTTGTTTAGCGTCTTCTTCAAGCTCTTCCTTAAGCACTTGCACTGTAAAGTCTAATAGTAGCTTTTTAATAATTTCTTCTACTTTTATAACAAAAGAATCTTCTACTGTTATAAACTGGTAAAACTCTTGTATTGATATCCTAAACCCCTTAAATTCTGTATTTTTAGTACAGCCATATGCTCTAAAAAGCTTTTCTTTAAAGTTTGAACCATTTTCGAAACATCCAGAAATAAACTGGGCATATTCTTTTAAATTCAAAGCAACTACATATACATTTTCATCTTTGTATGTTATATCAGTTGAAATTTCTATATATGCAAAGCCATCTTTGAAATCATCTACAAATATTTCAAACCCTTCATCTGTCAGAAAACTGAAACTTTTCCGAACACCAATAATATTGACTTTCATTTCGCTTCCTTTCTCTTTATAAGTAAACCTCCTACATTACGTATTTGTATTATATATACTATTTACATAAAAGTCAATTATTTTACGCAAAAAGAACCCTCTATTTCTAGAGGGAAAGATTAAATCTTTTAAAAGTTATTTAACTTTTTTGATACTTTACTTAAAAATCGCCTAAACTTTCGCCAAATTTTCTTGTTTGTATGTCAATATAAACTTTGATGATATCATCTCCGTACAAACAATACTTACAAAGAAATTGTACTTCATTTATTCGTCCTGCAACATCTTCTCCTATGCTCTGAAATGCTTCATATGCTTTTTCTACACTTTCTTCGATACTTTCTCTATTTTCGATTACCAAATATTGTACATATGCTATAAAATTCTCAGCATATCTAGAAATTTTATCTGGTTTTCTCTCACAACTTTTTGCATATTCCTCTCTGGCACTTTTACTTGTGAAAACTATCCCTTCTAAACTATAAAGAACACTATTTAGTTCATCTACATTATTATTTAGTCTGTCTATCTCTTCGTTTACCCCTTTTTCTAGTGTTCCGGCAAATTCTGAAGCAATAGTCATAATAGCCTCTTCAATATCAAATATTGAAGATTTTTCTCTTGTAATCAGGCAATATTTATCTTTTATTTTAAGTTTAAAACCAAGAAACTCTGTATTACTTGTACATCCATATGCTCTAAAAAGTTTTTGTTTAAAATTAGACTTTTTAGAAAAACAGCCTGCTATAAATGAAATAAAATCATCTTTATACATAATAGAAATTATTATTTTAGTTCCTTCACACAATGTACCTACTGGAACTGAAATTTCTGCAAAGCCTTTATTAAAGCCTTCTACTAGAACATCATATTTTCCATCTATCCTGGCAAAAACAAAATACTTCTCCACTTCTCCAATTGTAGTTATCATTTGGCTTCCTTTCTTAAGTAAAGTATTTACAGTAGATATTTGTATTATATATACTATTTACATAAAAGTCAATTATTTTTAATAAAAGGAGACTTTCTAAAATTAAGAAAATCTCCCTTCATAAGAAAAGTAATTCTTATATTTCTAACTATTAGAATTCAGCTAGGAACTTATTAAGCTCCCTTTCTTGTCTTTTTTTAGCCAAATATCTTATCACAAATTAACATAAATTTTAACTTTTTCTAGTTGCTATATTTTCAATTTTATAGTATAATAAAATATGTATATGGGGATGTACTGGTTTCGACATATTACCAGAAACATGGATTGCAAGTAGTGGATGGTTGCTTTGGCCACTTAAAAAAAGCAAAATTAAATATAAACGCTGATAGAGAAGAATTAGCATTAGCTGCCTAAGAGCAGCTACACTTTACTAGAAAGCCCACATTTTTAGATAAAGTGACAATTTAGTGGGAAACAAAACTACTTTTGCTTTTAAAGTAGTGGGTATTTTAAAAAGCTATATTTTGGTATAACCTGTTTGTTGGTGATATTAAAATGAATATAAAAAACAAACTAAACTTGTAGATATCTATGTGGAAAGTATTATGGAAAGGAGTTCGACTCTCCTCATCTCCACCATTTTGCGGGTATAATTTAGTGGTAGAATGCAATGCTTCCGACCTTGTCGCGAGGGTTCGATTCCCTCTACCCGCTCCAACAAAAAAACTTACGAATTATATATTCGTAAGTTTTTTTTACTAATTTTCATTTAGTAGCATCATTTTTTCATCTAACTTATTAATAACTTTTGCACAACTAACCCACTCTTTTGCCTGTTTTTTAGTTGGCTCGTTACTTTCCGGTTTATATTTCATCTTATGTTCTAAACTTGACCAAAAGTCCATAGCCATTGTCCTAATTTGTATTTCCACTTTAACATAGATAATCTTTTCTGAAAGCATTATTGGAACGCCTAAAATTACATGATAAGCAGAATAACCACTTTCTTTTGGTTTTGCAATATAGTCTTTTTCTTTTAATGTTCTAATTCCTGGCACATTTTGTAACAAATTTTTGATTGTATAAATATCTTTTTGTAAAGGACAAACAATACGTATCCCTGCAATGTCATTTACATTTTCTATCATATCTTTATATGTTAATTTACACTCTTTCTTAGTCATTTTCTGTATAATACTTTTTGGTTCTTTTATCCTTGTGTTTATATGGTCAACTAAATCATAATCATAAAACATTTTAAATTCATCTTTAAAAATTTCTATTTTAGTATTTACTTCTTTAATCGCCATTTTATAAATAAACATTAATTTTTTAAAGGTTTCATTATTTGCCTCTAACTTTGCACTATAATCTACTAAATTTTTCAGGTCTACTAAATCTGTACTCTCTTTTTTTTCTATTTTCTTTTCTTTTATAAATCTCATACACATTCAACTCCTTTTTTATAGATATAATGTATGTTTTCTTATTTAGTATATGCTTATTTTAACCATATATTATATCTAAAAGGTATTTTAAATGTGTTTTTTGTGTGAATAATTTTTTAATTATTTCTTAAGATTTTTACTAAATTTGCTTTATTTGTTTCTAATTTTTCTCCTGTTTTATTATTTTCAAGTTCTAAAATATTTCCATCTGTTTTATCACCAATAACTAAGATATTTGGTGTTCCAAGTACTTTACTATCTTTTATTTTAGCACCTATATTTATATTTTCTCTGTCATCTAATATAGCCTGTATTCCTTCATTATTTAACATATCATAAATTTCTTCTGCTATTTTAACTTTTCCTTTATCATCCATTTTAGGAATTATTTGTACTTTAAATGGTGCAATATTTTCTGGTAAATAGAAACCACCAGGCTTTTCATTTTTGTCTTTTATTAAACATTGTTCATATAAAGCTGCTAATGTTCTACTTACTCCTATTCCATAACATCCCATATAATATAGAGATTCTTTTCCGTCTTTATCAGTATATTTTCCATTCATCATCTCAGAATATCTTGTACCTAATTGGAATATATGCCCTAATTCCATAGTTCTAATTTCTTCAAAACCATCTATACTTTCTATTCCATATTCTTCTTTTAAATATTCCATATAATTTTCTTTTTCTAAAATTTCTGTATTTAAACCAATACCTGTTTCTTTATTATAAAGTATTTTATCTTCTCCTTGGCTTGAAATTAGCATAAACTCTTCTGATTTCTTTCCTCCCATTGCTCCATTATCTGCAACTATTGGAATAACATCTAAACCTATTTTTTGGAATATTTCTAAAAATGCATTTCTTACATTTTCATAAGATTTTTCCATACCTTCTGGATCTATATCAAAACTATATGCATCAAGCATTGGAAATGCTTTTCCTCTTAACAAATATCCTCTTGTACGTATTTCATTTCTAAATTTTTCTCCTATTTGATAATATGTTACAGGTAAATTTTTGTATGATTTTAATTTTTCTCTAGCAAATTCTAACATTGCCTCTTCACCTGTTGGTGCTAAACAAAACGTTCCTTTATTTGATTCAGTAATAAGCATTGTTCCATCATTTACATATGTATCATATCTTCCTGAATTTTTCCAGATAGTATCTGGTTGTAATGTTGGAAGTAATACTTCTATACATCCATATTTATTTAAAGTTTTAACTATTATTTGTTCTATTTTTCTTCTTAATAATAATGGTACAGTATTATATCCAAATAATCCTGCTCCGTATTGTACTAATTGTCCAGTTTGCAATAATATACTTTGTCCTGGATACATTTCATCTAAATTATTTAATTTAATAGTTCCCATTCCTGTTCCGTGATAATCTCATATAAAAAACCTCTTTTCTAATTATTTTCTTGATTTGTTTTTTCTTCTACCTCTTCCCTTTCGGGCATTGGAGCCTCCGCTAAACCTTCTTTTTCTTCCTTTTCTAATAAATCATCTATTACTATTTGTTTATTTTCATCTAATTTATATCTTGGAAGTTCTGGTAAATCATTCAATGATGAATAACCAAACATTTTTAAAAATTCATTTGTCGTTTTATATGACATTGGCTTTCCTGGTAAATCTACTTTTCCTGCTTCTTCTATTAAACCATATTCTAACAATTTATATACACACGCATCTGCTGATACTCCTCTTATTGCTTCTATCTCTGCTCTTGTTATCTTTGGATTGTATGCAATAATTGATAAAGTTTCCAAAGATGCTGTAGATAAATTTGGTTTTGTTCTTTTATCAATTACAGGATAAATATATTCATACATATCTTTTTTAGTACATAATTGATACCCATCATCTATTTTTATTAATTCAATACCTCTTTCTTCATTTTTATAATCCTCTTGAATAAGGGTTATTATTTCATCTATTTCTTCACTTGATACTTCTAAGCTAAGCATTAGTTCATTTTTTTTAACTTCTCTTCCTGCTGAAAAAAGTATTGCTTCTATTATTGCTTTTGTTTTATTTATTTGCATAATTATCCCTTCTTAATTAAAATTAATTCTTTACTATTATGTCACGAATTTAGCCATATGTCAATATTTTTTAAAACTCTTGTTTTTTTTATTCTATTATGATAATATAGAAAAAAAGTTTTTTGGAGGTATTGTTATGAGTGAAGATAAAAAAATAGAAGTTGTTAAAGGTGATGGTTCTAATTTGGACATTTCTCCTGCTTATGATCATTTAAATAATGTTACACCAGAACCTTCTAGCAAGAAACCTAAAAACATTGTTGTTCCAAAAGCTATGAAAGATAAAAAAGAAAAAGATGAAGATGAGAAAAATGAAGATTAAAGTGCCATAATAAAACAAGGCACTTTTAAAAAACGTTTTTATACTCTAAAGGAATTATATTTTCATATATTAGTGTGAATTTCGAATTTATATTTTTGTTTCGTGATAATATTCAAAAAATAATTTTTAATTTTAGAAAGAAAAAAACTCCCATAAACAAAATCATTTATGAGAGCTTATATAAAATTACTTTTATTTTATTCTTCAACTGGAGCCTCAACAGGACAAACTCCTGCACAAGTACCGCAAGAAATACAAGCAGAAGCATCTATTTCAAATTTGCTATCTCCTTGTGATATACATCCAACTGGACATTCAGCTGCACAAGCTCCACAAGAAATACATTTATCTGTTATTTTATATGCCATTTTTACTTCACCTCCTAAAACATTTTCCGCATTTTATTCTTTATTTGTGATTTCTTCTAATTTTAATAATTCATCCCATCTTCTATCTACTTCTTTTTGGAATTCTTCAATCATCCACTCATTTCCTGGTTTAAACATATGTTTAAATCTTTTTTGTGGTTTTAAGAATTCCTCAATTGGTAATTTTTTAGCTGGTTTATAATTAATTTTATATTTACCATCTATTACCTCATATAATGGCCAATAACATGTTTCTACTGCTAATTTATTTATTTGCATTAACATATCTGTTGGATATCCCCATCCTCTTGGGCATGGTGCTAATACATTTAAGAAACATGGTCCTTCTGTATATATTGCTTTTTCTGCTTTTTCATATAAATCTTTGAAATTCATATAACCTATAGTTTGTGCAACATATGGTAAGTGATGTCCTGCCATTATAGTTGTTAAATCTTTTCTTTGTTGCATTTTTCCAGGAATAACACTTCCTGCTGGCGATGTCGTTGTATCAGCAAAATGTGGTGTTGCAGATGAACGTTGAATACCTGTGTTCATATATGCACCATTATCATAACATACATAAACCATATCATGACCACGTTCCATCGCTCCTGATAAACTTTGGATACCTATATCATAAGTTCCTCCATCTCCACCAAATGCAATAAATTTTGTTGTATTATCTATTTTCCCTTGTTTCTTCATAGATTTATAAGCTGCTTCAGCTCCTGAAAGTGTTGCTCCTGCACACTCAAAAGCTGTATGGATAAATGAATCTGTCCATGATGTATATGGATACATGAATGTTGAAACTTCCATACATCCTGTTGCTACTGCAACTACTGCATGATCTTCTGGTTTTAAAGCTCTCATAATCATTCTAGCTGCTGGTGGAGCTCCACAACCAGCACACATTCTATGTCCTGATGTAAATCTTGAAGGTTTATTTGCAACTACTTCTTTTACATTATAAGGCATTAGTCTTCAGCCTCCTTTCTTAATCCTAAATATCTATAAGGATTTTTAACTTCTCCTGTTTTTACAATTTCAAATAAGTCATTGTAAACTTTTTCAATTTCATCTTCTCTAGTATCTCTACCACCAATACCATAAACATAGTTTACAGCTGGTACATGCTTATTATTTACATACATAGCAGATGTTACATCTTCAAATAATGCTCCACCTGCAGCATTTAATGAATCTGCTTTATCTAAGATAGCTACTACTTTTAGATGACTTAAAGCTTCTGCTATTTCATCTACTGGAAATGGTCTAAATACACGTAATTTTAATAGACCAACTTTTTTACCTTGTTCTCTTAATTTATTTACAACTGCTTTTGTTGTTCCTGCTGTTGAATTCATACATACAATTGCTACTTCTGCATCTTCCATTTTATATTCTTCAAATAATCCATATTTTCTTCCTGTCATTTTTTCAAAATCTTTTGCTACATCTAAAATTACTTGTTTTGCATTTTTCATAGCTTCTGCTTGTTGTGCTTTATGTTCGAATAAGTAACTTTGTACATCTAATGGTCCTACTGCTATTGGTTCATCTTGATTTAATAAATAATGTTTTGGATGATAACTACCTACAAATTCTTTTACTTTTTCATCTTCTACTAATTCTATATTTTCAATAGAATGTGATGTTATAAAACCGTCTTGACATACCATTAATGGTAGCATTACTTTTTCGTTTTCTGCAATTCTATGTGCCATTAATGTATTGTCATATGCTTCTTGGTTATTTTCTGAAAATAACATTATCCATCCGCTATCCCTTACTCCCATTGCATCTGAATGGTCATTATGTATATTTAATGGACCTGATACTGCTCTATTTACTAATGATAAAACAATTGGTAATCTTAAACTTGAAGCAATATAAATCATTTCCCACATTAATGATAGACCATTTGCAGATGTTGCTGTCATTGCTCTGCTACCTGCTGCTTCTGCACCGATACAAGCTGACATAGCACTATGTTCACTTTCAACTGCAACAAATTCTGTATCTACTGCACCATTTGCTACAAATGTTGAAAAGTATTGAGGTATTTCTGTTGATGGTGTTATTGGAAATGCTGCTACTACATCTGGATTAATTTGTTTCATAGCTGTTGCTGCTGCTTCATTACCACTTAATCTTTCTCTTATACTCATATTTTTTCTTCCTTTCTATTTTTATTCTTCTTCTTTCATTTCTATTGCTCCAAATGGGCATACTTTTGCGCATACTCCACATCCTTTACAATAGTCATAATTAAAATCTTCTCTTTTCATTTCTTTATTTACTGGAATTGCATCATCAGGGCAAACTGGGAAACATAGCCCACATTGTTTACATTTTTCACTTAAAAATACTGGTCTTACACTTCTCCAATCTCCTGTTTTAAATTCTCTTGCATTACCAGCTTCATATATATCTCCACCTGGAGTCATTTTCTCCATTGGTGTATTAGGATTTATATTTGTCATATCTTTTTAACCTCCTTTAAAGCCATTTCTAATGCTTTCATATTTCCTTCTATTACTTCTGGTTTTTTTGCAAATTTATGTTTAAATGATCCTTTCATATCTTCAATTAATTCTTCGTCTGTCATTATCTTACTAATTTTCACTATTCCAGCTAACATTGGAGTGTTTGGAAAATATTTTCCTAATGTTTCTAAAGATATTTTTCTTGCATCTAATGTATAAATATCTCCTTTATATCCTTTTAACTCTTTTCTTAATACTTCTGCTGGTTTTGTTGTATTTATTAATATTGCTCCTTCTTCTTTTAGTCCTGCTGTTACATCTACTGACTCTAGAAGTGTATCATCTACAACTACAACATAATCTGGATAATAAATATTACTATGAATTGTAATTGGTTCATCACTTATTCTGTTGTATGCTGTGATTGGTGCGCCCATTCTTTCTGGTCCATATTCTGGAAATCCTTGGATATATTTTCCAGTGTTAAATGCTGCATCTGCTAGTAGTAAAGAAGCTGTTTTTGCACCTTGTCCACCTCTACCATGCCATCTAATTTCTATCATGTTACTCATTTCCATTTAGCCTCCTTTTTTAAAATTTTTTATTATTTTTTTACAAACTTAGTATATTCCCAAATGCTTTTTATGTCAAGATTTTTTTAGTAATTTAGACTCAAGGTTTGAAAAAAATTAATGTAGATTTTTATTTATCTCATTAATTAAATAACAATAATTTATTTTTTTGTTTCTATTTTATTAGTCTCTTTTTAATTCTGCCTTCTTTAATTAGTTCATATATATATTAATGATGTCGTATTATCTACTTATCAATAAAAATATAGTTTTCTCAATTTGTTTTTCTAATAATTTCTTTCGACAATTTTTCATATTTTTTATATTGTTCAGAATTTTTAATTTTTATTCTTCTATCTTTTTAGTAGTTTTTCTTTCAACTAATAATAATTTAACGTTATTATACAAGGAATATTTATATAATTTAACTAATTCCTGATTTGATAAATAAAGTTTCTATTTATATAAAAATTGTTATTAAGTTATTACATATTTCCTTGTTTTTTGATATAATTTTATCATTATGGAAAATATGGAAAGATATAAACATTTAAATAAGTATTTAAAAGAAAAGTTTGGTGAACGTACTTTAAAAATTTGTATTGATGGTGGTTTTACTTGTCCCAATCGTGATGGTACCAAAAGTATTGGCGGTTGTATCTTTTGTAGCGAAAAAGGTTCTGGTGAACATATTAAAAGTAATACACTATACAAAGCAAAAAATAATATTAAATTTATTTCTAATCAAGTAGGAGACTATTTTAAAAGCTATAAGTCAAAAAGAGCAAATAAATTTATTGTGTATTTTCAAAATTTCACAAACACATATGATACATTAGAAAACTTAAAATTAAAATATGATTCTGCCTTAATCGATGATAGGATTGTTGGTTTAGAAATTGCTACACGTCCAGATTGTATAAATGAATCTATTGCTAATCTTTTAAAAACTTATACAAATAAATATTATGTATGTGTTGAATTAGGACTTCAAACTGCAAATGAACAAACTGGTGTATTAATTAATCGTTGTTATTCAAATAAAGATTTTACAAATGCTGTTTCTATATTAAATAAATACAACATAGACGTTATAACTCATATTATGGTAGGACTTCCTTGTAAAAATAATAATTACTTAGATGATGTTAAAATTACTGTTGACTTTTTAAACAAACATAATATTCAAGGTTTAAAAGTTCATTCTTGTTATGTAGTTAAAAATACTAAATTAGAATCATTATACAAAACTGAAAAATATGTTCCTTTAACCTTAGAAGAATATCTAGAAGATTGTGCTTATGTTTTAACACATATAAATCCTAATGTTATTATTCATAGAGTTTCTGGAGATGCTCCTAAAGATTTATTGGTTGCACCTGGTTGGAACTCACACAAAAAATGGATTTTAAATGGTCTAGATAAATATCTTAAAAGAAATGATTTGTATCAAGGTATGTATTATACCTTCGGGTTATGAGAATGGGTTGACTGGTTTTTGAACTTTAGTGAAATCAAGGGTTTTAGCTGATATTTTAGTACCTTCGGGTATTTTAGTATATCGAACATTTGTGTAATTTTAGGACGCTTTTTTAGGATTTCTTCCCCAACTTTTCCCCAACTTGTTTTATACATTTGTTCGTATAAAAATTAGATATTAATGGGAAACCTAAAATTTATTTAGGAGGTTTTCAATTATGAATAATAAAATTACTTATCATAAAGAAGGAGATTATTTTATACCAAATTTGTATTTACCAGAACAGCCTGATGGTCACATTGGAAAGTATGGTAGATTAAGATTAAAGTACTTAAAAGATTTTAATAAAGGTCTATATGCTGAATTACTTATGGATGGTAGTTTAAAACAACATTTGTTAGATATAGATGGATGTACTAATGAAAGAGTACATGTAATTATAAAACAATTTGCTGAGTCTGAAAATGTTAATGAATATTTAAAAGAACATCATCAAATGGAATGGGTTCAAGCTATGAATAATATAAAAAATAGAGCTGAAGAAATTGTATTGAATGAAATTATATATGTATAGGAGGATATGAAAATGGTTAATTTTAGAGAAGTAAATGATGATATTTTGAAAGGATGGTTTGATTTTAGAGAAGAAACAAAATTTTATTATGCTGATGATGAGGATAGAAAACATACTGTTAATTTTGATGAGATTGTTGAGAAGATTTTGAGAAATGTGCCTAAACAGAATCAAAGATATGTGGAAAAACAGTTAAATATACTTAATGATAATTTTTTGGATTATATTGATTATTGGAATGAGAAGTATTATAGGAATGGCTTTTGTGATGGCTCTCAGTTAGTTATGGGATGTTTTGAGGAATAATTAAAGGCGAGATTTAATTCTCGCCTTCATTTATTCATTTTTTATCCTTCGAATCCATATTGCATTTGAAAATTAATATTATAGTATTTTGCAAATAAATCTATTGAAAATAAAAATATTTTAGAAGAAATACTAAACATTTCTGAAAAGTCAAATTTATCTTGAAATTCAAAATTTGCATGAGCAATACTATTTCTTTTTTTCCTTGCAAAATCAATTTTTTCTAATTCTTCTTTTGAAATAATTCCATTCATATATAACATATTCGATTTTATAGCAATAGTATAATTCATATCATCTTTTAGTTTTTTATATAAATCTCTCTCAATCAAAGCATTGTCCCACATGTCGCTTAATACATTTTCAATAACGAAAAAAGATAATAATATTGAAATGTCAAAATTACTCTTTTTAGTTTCTAAAATACTTCTATAAAGCATATATACTATATTTTCTATTTTTTTATCAATAATTAAATTTAAGTTTTTTTCAAATAGTTCAAAAAACTCATTTATAGTCTTTACATCATATACAAAACTAGTATTATTATTTCTTTCAAAAGCATTTATATCGTCCCTTTGCATTAAATCGTCTAATTTTATTGTTCCATCACAAGCTACAAATTCGATCTCATTATATTCATTACTAGCAGTGCAATGAATAATATTTTTTACAGTTATTTCTTTATCCTGTATAAAAAATGTAGTACTTCCCTTTTTCATATTAAGATATTCACTTGATGTAGAAAACATAACTGCTAAAATAATATTAGCTAATTTTATTAGTCTATTTTTTGATTTTTCCCAATCTTCGCTTTCATATCTCTTGTCTGAAATAAATATTAAACTATCGCTAAATATTTTGATAATAATATCCTTATTATCATATGAATATACTATATTTTTTATATTTTCAAAGCACTTTTCTATATTATAATCTAACAAAATAGAATGCACTTTTGTAGTCTCTTCTTCATATACTATAAATTTTCTATCCAAATAAAATGCTATACCTTTTTTATTACTCATTTACTATCCATTCTCCATTCTTTTTGCCGTTTTTTCTTTCTATCAGACCTTTTTCTTGCATTTCTGCCATATAAGTTTTTACAGTTCTTACAGATTTATTAATCTGCCTTGATATTTCTTCTTGAGTAGTTGCTGGATTTATTTTTAATATATTTATTATTGCTTGTTCTTCTAAAGTGCAATT
>CALXHF010000020.1 GCA_944388035.1 uncultured Clostridia bacterium
AAGTTGGCAATGTCCACTTTTAAAAATATAAAATAAAAAATAATTTTTTTCGTGTCCACTTTCTTGACATAGTACACAGGTGGAGCTCCCTTAGACAAAAGAGTCGCTAAAGGGTTTAATGAATTGGGCTTAAATTTAGTACAAGGATATGGTTTAACAGAAACTTCTCCTGTTGTTTCTGCTGAAAATTATAAAAAAGTAAAATATGGCTCTATTGGAATACCTATGGATAATGTTGAAATTGATTTTGATAATAAAGATGAAAACGGTATCGGAGAATTAAAAGTGAAAGGGCCTAATGTAATGCTTCGGTTATTATGAAAATGAAGAAGAAACAAATAGAGTTTTAAAAGATAATTGGTTTTATACTGGTGATTTAGGTTATATTGATAAACAAGGTTTTATTTTTATTACTGGTAGAAAAAAAGATATGATTGTTCTAAAAAACGGTAAAAAAGTTTTTCCAGATGAACTAGAAGTACTAATTAATAGATTAGATGAAGTAGAAGAGTGTTTAGTGTTTGGATTTCCAAATAAAGATGATAAAAATGATATTAAACTTTCTGTTAAAATTGTTTATAATAAAGAATTTATAAAAGAAAAATATGGTAATATAACAGAAGAAGAAATAAGAAATATTATTTGGGAGAAAATCAAGAAAATTAACAAGACTTTTCCACCATATAAATATATTAAAAATATGATTTTAACTGATAAAAAATTAATTAAAACAACTACTAAAAAAGTAAAGAGGGCAGAAGAGATAAAAAATATTATAGAAAGTACTTAAACTTAAGTACTTTCTATATTTCTGTTATTTTTAAATTATATTTATCTTCAAAAACTTTCTTTTTTGCAATATATTCTTTTGTTTTAAACCCTTTTACATCTATTACTTCTGTTGAACCGTCTTTATTAAATATAATAAAATCGGGTTTATATTTTAAGCCAGGTGCAAGCATAAATATTGGTTGTAAGCAAAAACCATTTATTTCTCCTGCTTGTAATTTTATTTTTAATTCACAATAAAAATCAGCTTCCTTTTGACTATCAAATGTATGTCCATCTACTGATACTTTATTTGCTCTATATTTACTTTTTTTCTTCATTTTATTGTCTGTAAAATTTTTATAATCTTCTATACTCCAATGTTCCATTTTCTTCTTCCTTCCTTTTGTATTATACAGAAAAAAGTTAAAAAGTGCAACTAGAAAATGAAAGAAAAAGTAACTTTTAATGCTTATTGTACAAATCATTAAAATATAGTATAATATAGTTGGTGGAGGAAAAAGATGTATAGTAGAAAATATAAAGGAAAAAGCTTATTAGAGTGGGTAGATAATTATGTTTTAGTAGATATAGAAACAACAGGTTTGTCGCCAAAAGAGTGTGAAATAATAGAAATAGGAGCAATAAAAGTAAAAGAAAATAAAATAGTAGATACATTTGATACATTATTAAAAATAGATGGAAGATTACCATATTTTATAACAAAATTAACAGGAATAACAAACGAAATGTTAGAAGAAGGAATAGAACAGGAAAAAGCTTTAGAAGAATTTGTAAAGTTTACAGGAAAAGAAATAATAATGGGACATAATGTTAATTTTGATATAAACTTTATTTATGATAAATGTAAAGACTATTTAAATTATAATTTAAATAATGATTTTGTAGATACAATGAGAATAGCAAAAAATATACTTCCAGATGTTAGAAATTACAAATTAGGAACATTAGCAGATTATTTTGATGTAGACTATAGAAACGCACATAGAGGTTTAACAGATGTTGAAATAACATATGAAGTGTATAATAAAATGAGAGATTTAGCTAGAAAATAAAAGAAATGGAGATATATATGAGAGGTATTATAATAGAAAATATTTCAAATCTATATAAAGTAAAAACAGAAGAAGGCATTGTATATGAAGCAAATGCTAGAGGTAAATTTAAAAAAGATGATATAACACCAGTAGTTGGAGATTTTGTAGAGTGTGAAGTTGTAAAAGAAGATAAAGAAAAAGATAGAGTAAGTATTGATAAAATATTAGATAGAAAAGTATATATAAAAAGACCTAAGCTTGCAAATATAAGCCAGATAGTATTGGTTGTATCTAGTAAGCATCCAAAACCAGATTTATTAATGCTTGATAAACAATTGGCGTTTATAGAATATCTAGGGATAAAAACATTAATTGTTTTAAATAAAACAGACTTGGATAAGGATAAGACTTTTAAGCAAATAAAAAATGTTTATGAAAAAATTGGTTATAAAGTATTAGAAACTAAAGCTAAAGAAGGTGTAGGAATTAAAGAATTAAAAAAAGAACTCTTAGGTAATACAAATGCTTTTTCTGGAAATTCGGGTGTGGGTAAATCCACATTAATAAATGCAATATTTGATAAAGATGTAACATTAGAAGGCGAAATCAGTAAAAAAAGTAAAAGAGGGAAAAACACAACTACATATACTAGGTTATATGAAATAGATAAAAATACGTTTGTTGCAGACACACCAGGTTTTTCAACATTTGATATTTCAGAAATAGAAAGTAAAGATTTATGCTTATATTTTAAAGAATTTAAAAAATATATTCCAGATTGTGAATTTGTAGGGTGTACACATATAAAAGAAGAAAATTGTGGAATAAAAAAGGCTATAAAAGAAGGAAAAATAGAACAAGAAAGATATGATAGATTTTGTAAAATTTACCAAGAATTAAAAGAAAAGGAGAGAAGAAAATGGTAGAAGTATCAACATCAATACTTTCAATGAAAGAAAAAGAAGAAAGTAAAACAATAATGGGGCTAGAAATAGCAAAAACAGATTATTTCCATATAGACGTAATGGACGGCAAATTTGTTTCAAAAAACACATATGAGAAAATGATAGAATATAGTTCTTCTATAAAAAGAATATCAAACTTACCACTTGATGTTCATTTAATGGTAGAAGATATAAGAAATGCTATAGATGATTTTTTATCATTTGAACCAAACATTATAACATTTCATTTAGAAGCAATTAAAAATGAAGATAAAGGAAAGAAAAAAGAAGAAATATTAGATATAATAAGATATATAAAAGAAAATAATTGTAAAGTTGGGATAGCTATAAAACCAGACACAAAAATAGAAGACGTATACGAGTTTTTACCATATATACATATGTGCTTGATTATGACAGTAGAACCAGGAAAAGGTGGGCAAGAGTTAATAGAAGCAACAATTGATAAAATCAAGACTCTAAAGAAATATATAGATGAAAATAATATAGAAATAGATATAGAAGTAGATGGTGGAATAAATTTAGCAACTGCAGATAAAGTAAAAGAAGCAGGAGCAAACATATTAGTTTCAGGAACTGCAATTTTAATGGCAAAGGATTATAAAGTAATAATAGATGAATTAAAAAAATAAAAATAAAATAAAACCCTTAAATATTTTTAAGAGTTTTATTTTATCTTTATTTTTATTTTTAATCTACTTATTTATTTTCTTTTTTTGAAGATGTTTTTTTAGCTTTTTCTACTTTTTCTGTTTTTTCCATTTTTTTTGTTTTTACTGTTTTAGCATCAGTAGTAGAAAAATCTTTTTTTCTAGTAGAAGGTAAGATATTATTAACTAAAATACCAATACCTAAAATAGATACAATTAAACTTAAGATATTTCCAACAAATGGTATTAAGCAAATAAGCCATATAACAGCAGATGTAATTATTAATACTCCAAGTGTACCAACTTTATTTTCTACTTTTAATTTATTTGCAATTAAGTTAGCCAAACTTATAGCAAAGATTGCTGAACCTAAGATACAAATAAGTAATAATAAAATAATTCCTATCATTGCAATTGTAGATGTTATATTAATTAGCATTAAAATTACAGATATAAAAATAACAATAATAGGTGTTAAAATTCCTAAACCAATTGATGAAGGTAATTTTTTAGTAAGTACTAAATTAGTACGGTTTAAAAATTTAGGTGCTAGCCATAAGCATAATAGCCATATAATAATTACTGTTACTAAAAATCTACCTAAAGCTAACAGATAATCTCCAATTGTAGGAGAAGTTGTTTTTGCTTCAGTATAGTTTGTAGTACCATTTACTACACCTTCAGGTATTGAAAGTTCATTTCTTGCTGTATAATTCAAATTTCCTGCAATTGTACCTTGTTGTATAGTTTGGTTTTCTTCATTTGAATTTGCTTCAAATGAAATATTATTTGTTGTAACATAAGCATTTCTTCCAACAACGCCAGCTATTTTTAATTCGTTTGAAGTTGTTCTAATATCACGATAAACATATCCTGAAATATTAATATTTGTAGATGATGCATATAAATCATAAACAACGCCATTTATGTTTAAAGTATTTGTTATTGTAAATAAATTACTAAATATATATCCACCTTCATTTACATTAACAGTTCCTGCTATTATAAAAGCATCTCCACCTATTTGAGAATTTATATTAACAGTATCTGCAAAAACAAATAGATTTCCATCAACTATATAGTCAATTGTTACTTCATCACCTGTTAAATATACATCTCCATTCTTATAATTGTTTTGGGCTGTTGCTTGTTGATTATTTCCGAGACTCAGTTTCTTCTATGGTTGGCTGTTCCTCTGTAGATGTTGTAACTGCTTCTCCAGATGTTTCATTATCTTCTGCATTAACAAAAGGAGTCATAAAAAATAGAATAACAAGCACAATTAAAACAATTATTTTGAATTTCTTTTTTAACATTAAAATCCCTCCTAAAAAATTTTATTTAATCTGATAAAAATATATAACTTAAATAAATTTTTGTCAATGAAAGTTTAAAGAAAATTTCTTCTATAATATTTACAAAAAATATTTACAGGGCAAGTATCACATTTAGGTTTTCTTGCAACACAAGTCTTCCTTCCATGAAAAACAAGAAGATGGTTAATATCTTTTAAAGTGTCTTTTGGAAAGAATTTTATTAAATCTTGTTCAATTTTTTCTGGTTCTTTTTTACTAGATAAACCCATAAGATTAGAAATTCTCTTGGCGTGAGTATCAACTGCTATTCCATTTGCTATACCAAATACTTCAAGTAAAACAACATTTGCGGTTTTTCTTCCAACACCTGCAAGGCTCATTAAATCTTCCATAGTATTTGGAACTTTACCATTGAAATTTTCTAATATTTGCTTACTACATAATTTAATGTTTTTGGCCTTGTTTTTATAAAAACCACAAGGGTGTATAAGTTCTTCTAATTTATTAATATCAATATCTGCAAAATCTTTTGGAGTTTTACAAATTTTAAAAAGTTCAGGGGTTGTTTTATTTACTCTTTCATCAGTACATTGTGCAGAAAGAATAACAGAAACAACAGCTTGCATTGGTGTTTCAAAATCTAAACTACAACTAGCTTCTGGATATGCTTTTTTTAATAAATCTACAATTGTTTGTGCATCTGATTTTTTCAAATAAATCACCTTCTAATATTTTTGTTTTTCACTATTTTATAAGAAAAAACAAAATTCGTCAAATAATTTAGAATAGTAACAAATAAAAATATATTACATAAAATATAGAAAAAAGGGAGGAATAAAACTATGAGATGTTTTTTTAAAAAGACTTTAGCAGTATGTTTAATAGGTTTGGGGCTTGGAATATTACTTGTTTTGTTACTCCCAATTAGTGGATGGTTATTTATAATAGGCTTATGCATAGTTTGCGTTGGTTTGATGTGGCTTGCTTGTTAAATTAAAAGGAGGGATACATATGACTATTGTAGTAAAAAAAGTACCTAAATTTTTAAGAGGTTTTGTTAAATTTATATTTAGAATAAAAGATTAAAGAAAAAAAGAGCTTTATTATAAATTTAAGCTCTTTTAACTTTCCCATTTTTTAAACATTTTGCACATACGTGAATCTTTTTAACTTCACCATCTATTTCAGCTTTAACAGTTCTTAAATTTGGTTTCCAAGTACGTGGTGATCTCTTACTTACATGAGAACGTGTAATGCTTAATTGTTTACCAACAGTTGGTTTTTTATCACAAATTGCACATTTTGCCATTTATATTGCACCTCCTAAAATTTCAAAAATAAACTTGACTATATTAAAGTTTATCATAATTATAAAAAAAAAACAAGTATTTTTTAAAAATTCCTTGCAAAATTCTGAAAATCTTGATATAATAACTAGGCTATATGAAGAAAGAAAGGGTTGAATAAAATGAAATGTAAATTAGAAAAAACAGAAAATGCAAATGAAGTAAAATTTGAAATAACAGTAGAAGCTGAAAAATTTGAAGATGCAATAAAGAAAGTGTATTTCCAAAATGCAAAATATTTTAACATACCAGGTTTTAGAAAAGGAAAAGCACCAATGCAAATAGTAGAAAAATATTATGGAAAAGAAATATTCTATGAAGATGCATTTAACGAGGTAGCTCAAGAAGCTTTAGAAGAAGCAATATCTGAAAATAAATTAGATATTGTTGCAAGACCAGAAATTGATAATGTTAAGCAGATGGAAAAAGGAAAAGATTTAATATTTACAGTTGTTTTACAAACAAAACCAGAAGCAGAACTTGGTAAATATAAAGGTATAGAAATTCCAAAAATTGAGTATAATGTAACAGATAAAGATATAGATCACGAATTAGAACATATGCAAGAACATAATAGCAGATTAATATCAGTAGAAGATAGACCAGTAGAAAAAGGTGATATAGTTACAATAGACTTTGAAGGTTTTGTAGATGAGAAAGCCTTTGAAGGTGGTAAAGCTGAAAACTATGAATTAGAAATAGGAAGTAATACATTTATACCAGGTTTTGAAGACCAAATAATTGGTATGAAATTAGAAGAAGAAAAAGATGTAAATGTAAAATTCCCTAAAGAATATTTCTCAAAAGACTTAGCTGATAAAGATGCAACATTTAAAGTAAAATTACACGAAATAAAGAAAAAAGAATTACCAAAACTAGATGATGAATTTGCGAAAGATGCAAGTGAATTTGATACTTTAGATGAACTAAAAGAAGATATAAAGAAAAGATTAGAAAAACAAAATAAAGATAGAGAAAAATATGAAACAGAAGAAGCTGTTGTAAAAGCTCTTTGTGAAAATGTTAAAGTAGATATACCTTCTGGTATGATAGAAACAGAAGTAGATAGAATGTATAAAGATTTTGAAAATCGTTTATTATATCAAGGAGCAAAATTAGAACAATACTTAAAAATGATAGGCAAAACAGAAGAAGAAGTTAAAAAAGAATATGAACCTCAAGCTCAAGAAGGAATAAAAACGAGATTAGCAATTGAAGCAGTAGTAAAAGCTGAGAAAATAGAGGCAACAGATAAAGAAGTAGAAGATAAATTAAAAGAAATGGCTAAAAATTATGGAAAAGAAAATGATGAAGAATTCTTAAAAAATGAAAATGTAAGAAATTATATAAAAGAAAGCATAGAAACAGAAAAAGCAATAGAATTCTTAATTAAAAATGCAAAAACAAAGAAATAAAATATGCTGGGGGATAAAATTATTGGTAAAGTTTTAGCCCCTGCTTTTTTGTAAACAAATAAAATTTGTATTATAAAGTAGATATGTCCTAAATTTCTTAAAAAGGAGAGATAGGAAAACGTTACTAAAGGAGGAATTTAAATGTTAGAAAAAAATAGTTTAGTACCATATGTTATTGAACAAACAAGTAAAGGAGAAAGATCATATGATATTTTCTCAAGATTATTAAAAGATAGAATTATATTTTTAGGTGAAGATGTAAATCCAACTACATCAAGCTTAGTAATTGCACAATTATTATTCTTAGAGTCAGAAGACCCTGAAAAAGAAATTAGTTTATATATTAATTCACCAGGTGGTTCTATTACAGATGGTATGGGAATAATAGATACAATGAATTATATTACTTGCCCAGTATCTACAATTTGTATTGGGATGGCAGCAAGTATGGGTGCAGCTCTTTTAGCTGCTGGTGAAAAAGGAAAAAGATTTGCAACTCCAAATGCTGAAATATTAATTCACCAACCATTAATTGGTGGTGGTGGACTTTCTGGTCAGGCAACAGAAATTAAAATTCACGCAGACCATTTAGTTAAAACAAGAGAAAAATTAAACAAATTCTTAAGTGAAAGAACAGGTCAAACGGTAGAGCAAATTCAAAAAGATACTGAAAGAGATAATTATATGACAGCTGAAGAAGCCTTAAAATATGGCTTAATAGATGGAATTATGGACAAAAGAAAATAAAAAATAAGAAATAAAGGAGAGACTTATGGCAAAAAATGATAAACCAAGAAGTGTAAGATGTTCATTTTGTGGGAAGGCACAAGAAAATGTAAGAAAAATTGTTGCAGGTCCTGGAGTATATATTTGTGACGAGTGTGTAGAATTATGTAATAGTATAATAGAAACTGAGTTATATGAAGATGAACACTTAGGATATACTTTAAATGAAGTAAATAACTTACCTACACCAGAAGAGATAAAAAATATATTAGATGATTATGTAATAGGGCAAGATGAAGCTAAAAAAACTTTATCTGTTGCTGTTTATAATCATTATAAAAGAATAGCACATGAAGAAAAAGCTAAAAAAGATGATGATGTGGAAATACAGAAGTCTAATATTTTATTACTTGGACCAACAGGTTGTGGAAAAACTTTGCTTGCAAGAACTTTAGCAAAAATATTAAAAGTTCCTTTTGCTATAGCAGATGCTACAACTCTAACAGAAGCAGGTTATGTTGGTGAAGATGTTGAAAATATACTTCTTAAATTAATACAAGCAGCAGATGGAGACATAGAAAAAGCAGAAAAAGGAATTATATATATTGATGAAATTGATAAAATTGCAAGAAAATCTGAAAATGTTTCTATTACTAGAGATGTAAGTGGAGAAGGTGTTCAACAAGCCTTACTTAAAATTATAGAAGGAACAATGGCTTCTGTTCCTCCACAAGGTGGTAGAAAACATCCAAACCAAGAATTATTACAAATAAATACTGAAAATATTTTAATTATATGTGGTGGAGCTTTTGAAGGCTTAGAAAATATAATTAAAGAAAGAACTGGAGAAAAAGAAATTGGTTTTGGCAAAAGAGTTCAGGTAAAAAAAGATGATGATAAATATGAAGTATTTAGAGAGTTATTACCACAAGATTTATTAAAGTTTGGGTTAATTCCTGAATTTATAGGAAGATTACCTATTGTTGCAACTCTAAGAGATTTGGATAAAGAAACTTTAATTAAGATTTTGGAAGAACCTAAGAATTCTTTAGTTAAACAATATCAAAAATTATTTGAAATAGATGGTGTAGAACTTGTCTTTGAAAGAGAAGCACTAGAATCAATTGTTGATAAAGCAATTGAAAGAAAAACAGGTGCAAGAGGACTTCGTTCTATTATTGAAGAAATAATGAGAGATATTATGTTTGACATACCTTCTAAAACTAATATCGAAAAATGCATTATTACGAAAGGTACAGTTTTAGGAACAGAAGGACCTAAAATAGTAGAAGGTGAAAAGAAAGAAGTAAAAAAAGCTTTTGTTAAAAAGAAAAGACAAGAACCACAAGGTAATAAAGAAACTGCATAATATATATAAATAAAAAGGCTTAAAATTTAAGTCTTTTTATTTTAATAATTCATTTTGTATGTGCTTTGCAGTAAAATAGTGTAAAGAAATCGGACGGAGTTAATATAAACATAAATCAGCAATAACAAAAGATAAATATAGTGGTAAAATTGTTGGTTTTTACCTACTTGTCTTTTATTTGTCGAAAAATGTAAAATAATGCATGAAAAGTTTTGAAAAATTAACAAATATAGGTTTACAATAGATATGTCACACCAAATATAAAAAATAAAAGTAGGAAATACCAAAAATATGATAAAATGATTTTAACCACAAAATCTTTATCGAAAGAAGGTATTTCCTATGAATAGTATAACACAAGATATACTGTATAAGCAATCAGTTGTAAAATATTCTTTAAAATATGGAGTAACAAAAGCAGCAATAAAATTTAAAATGCATAGGAAAACAATATATAGATGGAGAGAAAAGTAGGTTACGAGGTCTAAGAAGCAGGAAGCCCGTTGGCTTTAGACAATGGGTAGTTCACACAATAAAAATGCTAAGCCTAAGTCATAAAGAAAGAGAAATGTATGATGCAATAAAAGTAGAAAAATTCTTAGAAAATGTTTGTAAGGAAAATGTAAGAAAAATGTTAGAAAGATGAGATAAAATAGAAGATATAGTAGAAATTACAGGTCTAACAAAAAAAGAAATAGAAAGAATAAAAGATGAAGAATAAAAAAGAAAAGAAACTAGTAAGAAATAGATTCCTACTAGTTTTTGTTATGTTCTAAGTAAATTTATCCAAGAATAATAAGTTTTTTTCATAATGGAAAACAAATTATTTTTTTCTACATCTTCATTTGCTACAATATTAATTGTCTCAAGTAATTCACCATCTAAGGTGAAAGAAATTTCTCCTAGCTTTTGTCCTTTTTTTATAGGTGCAGATATTGTATTTTCTAAATTTAATGTTTGTTCTACATTTTTATCATTACCTTTTTTTAATAAAGTGCCACAATCTTCTTCTAGAACCGCTTCTACAGTATCTTTTATTCCTTTATTTACACTAACTGTTTTAACTAAATCACCTTTTTTACCAAATTCTTTATATGAAAAAGTATTAAAACCATAATCTAAAAGTTTAGTTGCATTTTCAAATCTTATTTTTGTAGAAGGAGCTTTCATAACAACTGCAATTAAAGATAAATCATCTCTTGTAGCACTTGCAGATAAATTGTATAATGCAAGAGAAGTTGAACCTGTTTTTAAACCAGTTGCACCTTTATAGGTTCTAATTAATTTATTTGTATTAGAAAGCTGAGATTTACCATCTCTTAAAGCGTCCATCCAAATAGTTGTATACTTAGTAACAGTTGGATGATTTTTAAGTAACTCTCTAGACATAAGTGCAATGTCATAGCTAGAAGTTAAATGTCCTTCTTCATCAAGTCCATGACAGTTTTTAAAAATTGTATCTGTCATACCTAGTTCTTGTGCTTTATCGTTCATCATCTGAACAAAAGCTTCTTCACTTCCAGCAATATATTCTGCCATTGCAACTACACCGGTCATTTGCTGAATTTACACAAATTGCTTTTAACATTTCGTCTACAGTTAAAGTTTCTCTAGGGTCTAGCCATATTTGTGAGCCACCCATAGAAGCTGCATTTTCAGAACAAGGAACTTCATCTGTTAGAGAAATCTTACCAGAATCTAAGCTTTCCATTATAAGTAAAATACTCATAATTTTAGTAACAGAAGCAGGGTGTAGTTTTTCGTGAATATTATAGCTATATAGGACCTTACCTGTATTTTGTTCTATTAAAATAGCAGAACCACAGTCTAAATTTAAAAAATTATCATCTGTAATTTCAGTATTAACTTCTTTACTAGAAGAATCTGTTGTGTTAGTTGTATTATTAGTAGAAATAATATCTGAAGATGTTTCAATAGCATCTGACCATACATATTGATAAGATATAGCAAAACAAGGAATTGTAATTACATATGATAAACAAGAAAAAATAGTAAAAATAATTATTAAAAATTTAAAAGTTCTCATAATAAGACCTCCAATCGCTATTAAAATATATTCAAAAATAAATTTAATATGATAAAATAACAAATATTGTTGACTTATTTTGAAATATACACTAAAATTAAAATAAATTGATTACTAAAGTAAAAGAAATATAAAAAATAAAAGAAAAAATAAGGAAGTAATAGAGATGGAGTTAAATTATTTTGGAGTTGAATTATTTAAAAGAAATAAACAAAGACAAATGGACTTTGACTATTTTGCTGTGGATGGCTCTAATGAAAAAGCATATAAAGCTGTAAGAAAATTATTTAAAAATAAAATGCAATACTCACCATTATATATATATGGAAAATCAGGACTTGGCAAAACACATCTAGTAACAGCGATAACAAAAGAATTAGAAGATAAAGAAAATATTTTATTAATAAATTGTGAAAACTTTGTAAATGAAATAAACAATAATGAAGATATAGAAAAATATTATAAATATGATTTTTTAATTATAGATGATATACAATATATAATGTTAAAGCAAAGAGCTAAAACAGAACTCGTTAAATTAATAAATTATTTTATAGAAAACAACAAAAAAATTATTTTAACAAGTACGTTGCCACCTCAAATAATTTTTAAAGATAATGAAGATATTGATTTAGGCAAAGGTATAATTACAGAAATTACTATGCCAAAAGTTAGAATTAAAAGGGAAGTGGCAAGAAAATTTGAAGAAGATGAAGAAGTGGTTTTTAATAAAGTAAGATTAGGTGAGTTGATTAATGAAAGTACAACAGTAGAAAATTTTTTAGATAAATTGGATGAAGAAAAATTTGAAATAACTTTTATGGGATAAAAGAACAGCATTAAATGAGCTGTTCTTTTATATAAGTTTTAGAGAATTAATTGTTATTGTAACATTTGAATTATCTGCCGATGCTTTTATTTTAATATCATTTCCAGTGTTGTTCACAAATTTAAAATCATAACTACCATAAGCAACTGCGGCATCTTTACCATCTTTTACATAAGGAACATCATTACTATGTTCGTGTCTTTCTGTGACTTTTAGAGATGGTATTTCTAAAACAGCATTATAAAGCGTACTACTTACTTGGCAATTTCCACCGCCGAAGTCCTTTTGTTTTATTTCCATTATGATCAAATACATCAGCTTTTTCGTATCCTTTAGACGAAGTGGCTTTTCCTACGGTATTACAAAAAGAAAAAGTTTCGCCATTTTTAACAATAGTGTCATTTAAAGTATTACAAGTAATATTTATATTATTTTGTCTTTCTGAATCTTTGGAATAAATTTTAGTAGAAAATGTAGATAATTGTTCTTCTTTATATTGTGGTTCACTAGCTTCTTGTTCTTTATTTTCATCAGTATTATTGCTATTTGTTTTATCTTCGTTTTTTGACTCATTATTTGTATTTTCTATATTAGTGGTATTTTCATTATTTGTGCTAGTTCTACTTGTATCATAGTTAGTATTAGAAGAGTCATCTTTTGATTTTATTCCAAAATAAATAACAACACTAATTATTACTGCTAAAATAATAATTAATAAAAACCAAATTTTATTTTTCATTTATATCACCATTTTTATTTTAACCAAAAATAATTTATTTAATTAAGAAAAAAATATATATTAATACAAAATTTAACAAGATATAAAAATAAAAAACAAAAAACAAAAAATAAAAAATAAAAAACAAAATTGACAAAAAACGACAAAAAAGTTGTAAATATAAAAAAACTATGATAGTATTTTACTAGATAGCAAAGGGCTATGTTAGAAACTACTTTAAGAAAGGAACAAAAATGTCAGTTATTACTCTTGCAATGGCAAAGCCTAACTATGTTTATGAGGATATAATTGGAAGAAATGTTCTAATTTCTATTCCGGAAAATCGGGAATATACAAGTCTGGAAGTAAGAAATGGCTTTGGAAATCAAACTTTTTCAAACAGTGATGTACCAAATTCTATTATAACTAAGTGCCTTGGAGTAACAAGATGTGGAGACGGAAAAGTTCATCCCGTTTGTTATTCACAAATAAATCTTATTGAAGAATTTTCAATAGGAGGACTTACAGGATATGAAAATGGTATAGATGAATTAAATAATATTTGCCAAGTTTTTACACAGCAAGAAGGACTATATTTAACAAGAAGCTGTAATATGCAAGATAGAGATATCTTGTATAAAACTAATTCCCTAAGTTACTATTGGCTGGCAACTAGAAAAAGCAAAAAGCTTACATTCAATACGAGTTTTCGTATTTGTGTAAAATCTGGAGAAGGAGTAAGTTACCAAGCTCTGTATGATACAGCAGGGCTTAAAGAGTATACTGGAACTTACAGCATTAGGCCTGTTTTTATTCTTGCAACAGAAGTTCTTTTTCCAGAGAGGAAAATTAATTGGATAGATTCTTAAAGTAATTAAAAGAGGGAGCTTAAAATTAGCTCCTTCTTCTTAAAAAATCCAATAAAGTAATTGACTTTTTAGTAAAATAAAAGTATAATTAACATATAGTAAATTTAAAGGAGTTATAATTATGCTTGCAAAATATTGGAAAAAAATTTGTATGTTAATTTTAATAATTGCTTGTGTATTTAATATAATGAGTAAATTAGTGCATAAATTGTCATTAAATAAAGAAATGTTATATTCAGCACAATATATGTTTGAACAAGAAGAAAATAAACAAGAAGAAAATCAAACAAATTAGTAAAAATTACTTGAAAAAAAATTAAAAATATGTTATTATAAAATACAGTCAGTTTATTTTATTAAAGAGAGGTGAACAAAATGAATAAGGATATACAACCAGAATACAATCAAACTACAATCACTTGTGCTTGTGGAAATGTATTAGAAGTTGGTTCAACTAAAAAAGATTTAAAAGTAGACGTATGTTCAAAATGCCATCCATTCTGGACAGGTAATTTAAGACAAGATACAGTAGGTGGTAGAGCAGATAGATTTAAGAAAAAATATGGTCTTGAATAATATTTTAATTAGAGTAGATATCTACTCTTTTTTTATTTTTAACAGCTTTTTTTACTTGCAAAATTCATGAAAATATAATAGAATATGTGAGACAGGAGGGAGAATAATGAATACAACAAATGAAGTAAAAGAACAAGAAAAATATATAGAAAAAATAAAAAAATTAAATAAAGATAAAAATTTTAAATATAACATTTTTACTATGGGGTGTAAATTAAATGAAAATGATAGTGAAAAAATATGTGGTATGTTAGAAGAAATGGGATATATTAAAACAGATAATGTTAAAGATTCGGATATAGCTTTATTTAATACTTGTTGTGTAAGAGAAAATGCAGAAGATAAATTGTTTGGAAAGCTTCGGAGAATTAAAAAGATTAAAAGAAGAAAAAGGAATAATAATTGCAATTGGTGGTTGTATGATGCAAGAAAAACATATAACAGATAAAATAAAAACAAGTTATCCATTTGTTGATATATTATTTGGAACACATACATTATTTAGATTTCCAGAAGATTTATATAAAGCAATAGAAGAAAAAAGAAAAATAGAAGATATAATAGATGTAGATGGTGAAATTTATGAGAATTTACCTATAAAAAGAGATAGCAAAATACAAGCATCTGTAAGCATAATGAACGGTTGTAATAATTTTTGTACATATTGTATAGTTCCATATGTACGTGGAAGAGAAAGAAGTAGACAGCCAAAAGATATAATAGATGAAGTAAAAGAACTAGCTAAAAAAGGATATAAAGAAATAACATTACTTGGACAAAATGTAAACTCATATTTAAGAGTAGAAAAAGAAAAAAATATACCTTTTGAGAAATATGAAGGTGTAGACTCATTTGCAAGTTTATTAAAAGCAGTAGACAAAATAGATGGAATTGAAAGAATAAGATTTATATCACCACACCCAAAAGACTTTACAGATGATGTAATAGATGCAATTGCTACTTGTGAAAAGGTGTGTAAATTAATACACCTACCGCTTCAATCTGGGAATACCAAAGTTTTAAAAGAAATGAATAGGAAATATACTAAAGAACAATATTTAGAATTAGTAGAAAAAATGAAAAAGAAAATACCAAATTTAACTTTATCTACTGACATAATAGTAGGTTTTCCTGGTGAGACTGATGAAGAGTTTTTAGACACATTAGATGTTGTAGAAAGAGTAAATTTTGAACAAATATATATGTTTATTTATTCGAGAAGAAAAGGAACACCAGCAGATAAAATGGATAATCAAGTTCCAGAAGATATAAAACATATTAGATTTAATAAATTAAAAGGATTATTTGAAAGTAGAATAGAAGAAAATAATAATAAATATGTAGGTAAAATGGAAAAAGTACTAGTTGAAGGTGAAAGTAAAAATAATAAAGACTTATTAACAGGAAGAACAGACAGCAATAAAGTAGTTATATTTGAAGGAGATAAATCTTTGATTGGTAAAATAATAGATGTAAAAATAGTATCACAACATATGTGGTATTTGAAAGGAAAAATAGAAAATTAAAAAAACAGAATAAAAAAAGATAAAAATAAAAACAAAAAGAATGTAGCAAGAAAGGAAGAAAGATAAAAATGGCAGAATATTCACCTATGATGCAAAGATATTTAGAAACTAAAAAAGAATATCAAGATTGTATATTATTTTATAGATTAGGGGATTTTTATGAGATGTTTTTTGATGATGCAATAACAGCATCAAGAGAACTAGAATTAACATTAACAGGAAAAGATTGTGGGCAAGAAGAAAGAGCACCAATGTGCCGGAGTTCCACATCATGCGGCAGAAATTTATATTTCAAGATTAATTGCAAAAGGATATAAAGTAGCAATTTGTGAACAATTAGAAGACCCTAAAAAAGCAAAAGGAATAGTAAAAAGAGGAGTAATAAGAGTAGTAACACCAGGAACTTTAGTAGACAGTAATATGCTAGAAGAAAGAAAGAATAATTTCATAATGTCTATTTATAAATCTGGCATATATTATGGAATAAGTATATGTGATATATCAACAGGTGAATTTTATTCAGCAGAAATAAAAGATAACTATAATTTTCCAATGTTATTAGATGAAATTGCAAGATACAGCCCATCTGAACTTGTTGTAAATTCAATGATGGGAGATTCTATAGAAGAAATTGATAAAATAAAAGAAAGATTTGAAAATATTTATATTACAAAATTTAACGATAAATTTTTCATACAAGAATTAAATAATATAGATTTAAGATTTAATTTTGTAGATAATAATGGAAAAAAATTAGAAAATATTTTAGATAAAAAATTAGCAATTAGCTCTATAAATGCTTTAATAGAATATATAGAAGAAACACAAAAAACATCTCTAGACCATATTAATAAAATAACTGTATATCAAATATCAAAATATATGGCATTAGATATAAATGCAAGAAGAAATTTAGAGATTACTGAGAAAATGAGAGATAAATCTAAAAAAGGAACACTTCTTTGGGTTTTAGATAAAACCTCAACTTCAATGGGTGGACGTCTACTTAGAAGATGGCTTAGCGACCCTTTAGTTGATGTAAATGAGATAAATAGGAGATTAGAATCTGTTGAAGAGTTAAAACAAAACATTATTTTAAGAGGAGATATTATAGAAAATTTAAAGAAAGTTTATGATATTGAAAGATTAACAGGGAAAATGGCTTATGGAAATGCTAATGCAAGAGATATGATAACTCTTAAAAATTCTTTATATAAATTACCAGAAGTAAAAAATGTATTAAAAGATACAAAATGTGAACTTCTACAAAATTTATATGAAAATCTAGATGAGCTTCAAGATATATATAGTTTAATTGATAAATCAATAGAAGATGATCCACCTATGACAATAAAAGATGGTGGAATAATAAAACTAGGTTTTGACCCTGAAATTGATAAATTAAAAACTGCTGGAACAGAAGGTAAAAATTGGCTTATTAAATTAGAAGCAGATGAAAAAGAAAAAACAGGAATTAAAAATTTAAAAGTAGGGTTTAATAAAGTTTTTGGATATTATATAGAAGTTACTAAATCAAATTTAAATCTAGTTCCTGAAAGATATATTAGAAAACAAACTCTAACAAATGGAGAGAGATTTATTACAGAAGAACTAAAAACTTTAGAAAATCAAATATTAGGAGCAGAAGAAAAAGTTGTTAACTTAGAATATGAAGCTTTTACAAAAATAAGAGAGGAAATTGCAAAAAATGTTGTAAGGCTTCAAAAAACGAGTGAAGTTGTATCTACTCTAGATGTTCTAACGTCTTTTGCAACTGTTGCAGAAGATATGAATTACTGCAAACCTGTTGTAAATAATTTTGGAACTATTGATATTAAAAATGGTCGCCATCCTGTAATTGAAAAAATATTAGGTGCAGGTAGTTTTGTTGAAAATGATACACATTTAGATAAAGAAGAAAATAGATTAGCTATAATTACAGGTCCTAATATGGCAGGTAAATCTACATATATGAGACAAGTTGCTCTAATTACTCTTATGGCACAAGTTGGAAGTTTCGTACCTGCAGAACAAGCAACAATTGGTGTTGTAGATAAAATTTTTACAAGAGTAGGGGCTTCTGATGATTTAAGTATGGGACAAAGTACTTTTATGGTTGAAATGATGGAAGTTGCAAGTATTTTAAAAGAAGCAACTCCAAATAGTTTAGTAATACTAGATGAAATAGGAAGAGGAACATCAACATATGATGGTTTATCTATTGCCTGGGCAGTTGCAGAATATATTGCAGATAAAGAAAAATGTGGTGCTAAAACATTATTTGCGACACATTATCACGAGTTAACAGCTTTAGAAGAAAAGTTAGAAGGAGTTAAAAATTATTCAATTGCAGTTAAAGAAAAAGGTGAAGATATTATTTTCTTAAGGAAAATTGTTTCTGGTGGTACTGATGAGAGTTATGGTATTCACGTTGCAAAACTTGCAGGAGTACCAAAAGTTGTGACATCAAGAGCTAATGAAATTTTACGTTCTATTGAAAGGAAAAATGTACTTGCGGGAAGAAATAATAAAGAAGAAAAGAAAGACAAAAAACAACTAGAAGGGCAATTTGATATGTATAATTTCAAACTTGCAGAAATTGCACATGAAATAGATAAAATAAACTTAAATGAATTAACACCAATAGATGCATTAAACACTTTAGTAAAAATAAAAGAAAAAATGAGATAAAGTGGGACACCCATTTTTTGTCTCATTTAAATTACTAAAAACATTTAAAAATTTGTTTTATATAAGGAAGCAATTAATTTGAAAATAGAAGAAAATATTTTTAAGAAAGTAAAAATAGATGAAGAAAAATTAATTAAATATGGTTTTGACAAAGAAAGTAAAGGATATAAATATTCTACAAAAATTATGAATAATAGTTTTAGAGTAGATATATTTGTGTCTAAAAAAGGTGAAGTTTTAGGGAAAATATATGATTTGAATTTAGATGAAGAATATACAAATTTTAGAATAAAAGATGTAAATGGAGAATTTGTAAATAAAGTTAAAAATGAATATATTAAATTATTAGAAGAAATAAAGAGAAATTGCTTTAAAGAAGAATATTTCGTATTAGAACAAGCAAATAGAATAACAAATATAATAAAAGAAAAATATGACATAATACCAGAATTCTTGTGGGATAATTTCGAAGGAGGAGTTTTTAGAAATAAAAGAAGTAGTAAATGGTTTGGTGTGATAATGAATATTGATAAAAGTAAAATTATACCAAAAGAGAACGGAGAAGTTGAGATTTTAAATTTAAAACTTGATAATGATGTAGAAAAATATCTAAAAATAAGAGGAATTTACCCAGCATATCATATGAATAAGAAAAATTGGGTGAGTATTATATTAGATGATACTATTTCTGATAACAAAATATTAGGATTGATAGATATTAGTTTTAAAAATTCTGATGTTATAGGAGAGTGGATATTTCCAGCAAACCAAAAATACTATGATGTAATAGACGCTTTCGAGAAAGAAGATAAAATTTTGTGGCACGAAACTAAAGGAATTTTAAAAGGTGATATAGTATACATATATGTAGTAAAACCATATAGTTCAATAATGTTTAAATGTGAAGTGCTAGAAACTGATATTTCAAAAAATAATGATAAAAGAAAAATAATGAGAATTAAATTATTAAAAAAATATAAAAGAGATGAATTTAATATAGAAAAGTTAAAAAAATTAGGTGTAAAATCAGTAAGAGGACCAAGGAGAATAACAAAAGACTTAAGTGAAGAATTAAAAAATTAAAAAGAAAAGGAG
>CALXHF010000021.1 GCA_944388035.1 uncultured Clostridia bacterium
GTATGGTTAATTGTGCAATTTAATTATATAGAATAAATTTTTATATAATTTTGTTTCACATCATTGACACAACAACAGTAATAACCACTTTAGAGAAGATAGTTTCCTTGAAAAAATTATTTTTTTATGTTAAAATAAATATAGTTTTTGTTTTTATATAGACCTTTGGCATTGGAGGGAAGGACAGTATTATGGGAAGAGTTTCTAAGGTCTCTGAAAATCAAAAGGAAAATCTGCGTCTTTGGTTTGGATTTATTGCAATGATAACCATTATAGTTATTATTGCAGTGGCAATAGCACCGTATGTAATTAGTATAGTGGGAATTCCTTTACTTATGGCTGGAATGGCACTAATTCCGGCGATATTTATTGGAATTGTTATTAGCCTAATCTACAAAGCATATTGTGCTATTAGAAATAAGAAGTAGATTAAACTCCCTTAAAGTTTTTCTTTAAGGGAGTTCTTTTAAAAATCTTTCAAACAATTGTTTTCTACATAAATTTTCAAAAGTATCATCTAAAGATTGTAATTCTATATTTTCATTATATTTTCTATTTAAAGCATATTTAATAATGTAATCAGAAAGTTCAGGATTTTTAGAAAGAAGTGGACCGATGCAAATATGTTGCAATTACATTTTCTAAAAAGAAACCTTCATTTGTATCACCAAATTTATTACCATTACCAAAAAGTACTTTTCCAAAAGGAGAATCTATATTAAAAGTTTGTCCACCATGATTTTCAAAACCAATTACTTTAGATTTATTTCCATTTAATTCTACATCAATAATAATATTTCCAATACATCTTTTTTTTCTATCATTAATTGCTTCGGTATAATAAGGAAAAATATCTAAGCCATCAATTATATTTCCATCTACATCTTTATAATATTTTCCAAATAATTGGTATGCACCACATATAAGAAGGAAAAATACTTTGTTTTCTATTGCTTCTTTTATATTATTTTTATATTTAACTAAATCTTTCGCTAAAATACTTTGTTCTTGATCAGCTCCTCCACCTGCAAAAACTATATCAAAATCTTTGAAATTAGGTGCTTCATCTCCAATGGTATATGGTGTAATTATCGCTTTAAAACCACGTTTTTCTAAACGGTATTTTAATACTTGAATATTACCATAATCTCCATATAACTCTAATATATCAGGATATAAATATAATATTTTTAATTCTTTCATAATTTTAATTCCTTTCTTGTGGGTTGTAGTGCTGTATAATTTGCTATTATGTATTTTTTTGTGTTTGTTTTATATAAATTTTCTACTGCTTCAGATAAATTTAAATAAGGTTCAATTTTATTTACATCAAAACCAGATGTTTTTATTCTAATTGCAATATCATATGCACGTGTTCCAGAAGTTACAATTCTTTTTACATTATTTAGATTGTCGAAATTAATATCCCAAATCCAAGAAACATCAAGACCGTCTGCTAAATTATCATTTAAAACAAATAATAATTCTTTTTCCTCATCATCTTCATTTAATATTCTAAGACTTACATTTGAGCCAGTAGGGTTTTTGGCTAAATTGATTATAGTAGGAACACCATTAATTTTCACTTCTTCTAATCTACCATTATTTAATACAAATTTTGATAGAGCTTCTTGTATTATTTTTGTATCTATATTATATAAAGAAACACAAGCAATTACAGCTGTCAAGTTATATATATTATAAATACTATTAAATCTGATTTTATAATTTATATCATCTATTTTAAAAGTTCTTTCTTTCAAATTAACTTCAGTTGCTAGTTTATAAATTTCATTGTCACCATAATTACAGTTAGGACATCTAAATTTACCTATATGTGAATATTGGTAATATTCGTATTCTAGTTTTGTTTTACAAAATGGACAGAATTTTCCTTCTCCTGCTTCTTTTTGTTCATTAGATGCATATTTATATTTCTCTACACTAAAATAATAAACATTTCTATTTTCAGAATTTGCTTTTCCAAGTCTTGCAACATTTGGATCATCTGCATTTAATATTAAATTATTTTTATATGTTTTTAAAAATTCATTAATTTTTAAAATTAATGTTTCAACTTCACCATTTCTATCTAATTGGTCTCTAAAAAAGTCAAGTACAACTAAAGTATCAAGAGGAAAATCTTTAAATATTACAGGTACATAGCCTTCATCTACTTCAAATACTAAAAAGTCTGCTTTTATTTTACCAGTTAAAGTGCAATGTTTTAATATTGTAGATAATATTCCTGTTTCCATATTATTTCCTTCTTGGTTACTTAAGACTTTTTTGCCAGCAGTTTTTAATACATATCCAATTGCATTGTTTGTCATAGTCTTTCCGTTTGTAGCAGTAACAGCAATTACAGGAGAGTTTACCTTAAAATATTTAAAAATATTAGGATTCCATTTATAAGCAATTTTACCTAAAAAATTACCACCGTTTTTACCACAAATTTTTAGTATTAAATGTAATATTTTCATAATTAATATAATAAAAAAGTTTTTCATAAGTTAATCTCCGTTTTTTAAATTTTAGTAATTATATCATAAGAAAAAATTAAGAACAACAAAAAAATTAACATAATTTTGACTATTTTTCAAATTAGTGGTATCATTATAGTATAGGTAGATTCTTGCCTATTGTATTAGAACTTGTTAGGAAGGAATTTTTTATGGCAGTATGGGAAGTTACAGGTATTGCTAGTAATGGCACAGATTTAACCTATGCAATTAGATTGGAGAAAGAACCAAAGTTTGTGTTCAAAGTTTCAGCAGATGCAAAAAGAAATAGATTTGTATTAAGATTTCCTATTACAGGAATGGTACAAAGAGAAATCACAAGAAAAATTTTTGCTAAAACCGAAAGAGGGAAGAGAGTTGAAATTGTAAAGAGTAACACTTTAGAAGGCGAATTCCAAGAAGAGCTTAGTACTCTAAGAAAGCTAGTTGGACGTTATAGAGTGCCGTGCTTTATATAGAATTCTTTCTTAATAAAAGTTCTAAAATAAAACCATAATTGGTTTAAAAGAAATAGAGTTCCCTAAAAAATAGGAGGCTCTATTTCTTGTATTTTTTTCTTGTATTTTTTTTCTCTTTATTGTAAAATTTAAAAGGTGATAAAAATGAAGTATATAAATAAAGAAAGATTAGAGAAGATAATATTAACAAAAGAAAATTTTTGTGTATTAATTGATTTTGATAGAACTATTACAACTTATAGAAGTCCAGACTCTTGGGATATTGCAGGGAAAGCAGCAAATAAAGGGTGCGATAGAGAGTTGAGCGATTTATATGAAAAATATAGACCGATAGAAGTAGATTATAATATAGAATATAAAGAAAAATATAGAAAAATGGAAGAGTGGTATAATGCTTGTATGAATACTTATTATAAATATAATTTTAATAAATATAAGTTACAAAAAGCAGTGAAGGCAAGTAAATTAGAGTTTAGAAAGGGTGCAAAAGAATTTTTGGAATCTAATTTTAAAAATAATATACCAGTAATAATAATATCAGCAGGAGTGGGAAATGTCATAAAAGAATTTTTAGAGCAAAATAATTGTTTTTTTAATAATATGCTACTAATTAGCAATACATTTACATTTGATGAAAGAGGAAAGGCAAAAAGCTTAGAGAATTCTTTAATACATACAATGAATAAAACAATAGAAGGAAAGGCAAAAGGAAAATGGAAAGAGGAGTTTTTAAATAGAAAATATAGATTACTTTTAGGTGATACTATAGAAGATATTGATATGACAGATAATAAAGAAAATACAATTAAAGTTGGTTTTCTAGATAAAAATTTAGAAAATATAGATGCTTATAAAAAAGAATTTGATATTTTACTCACAGAAAATGACAGTAATTTTACTGAATTAAACAATGTTATTAAAATAATATAAGAGAAGAATTTAATCTTCTCTTTAAATATTTATTCTATTTTTTTAAACCTTATAAAACATTTCTTTTTGATAAAATTAGAAAAATCAGTTGAATTGCCAATAATAAAGTTCTTTTTATTTATTAAAAAAGCGTGCGTTTTATCTATATATAAGTAAAAGAAATCTTTCGTTTCAAAACATTTTCTTAATTTATAATATTTAACAAGATTTAATTCCATACCAGATTCAACTTTAAAATATTTGTCATAAAATTTAAAAGTAAAACTTTTTTCTTCTGTTATTGTTTTCCCATTTAATTCTTTTACAACAACAGAAATTGGATGGAAATATCTATATAAGCAAAATGCTGTAAAAACTACACAACTTATTATTGCTGATATATAATATTTATATCTGATTTGACAAATAACAAGAAATAATAAAAGCAAAATAATAAATATATTAAATATAATATATTGAAAATGATATTTATTATTATGAAATTCTACAAATTTCCTATATATTTCTTTTGTATATTTGGTTCTATTTTTAAATAATATTTTCAATTAAATCACCTATTAAAATATAACAATAATTTTAGGAAAATACAAGTAAAAGACGAAAAAATATAAATATACTTGTAATATGTAAAAAAATATGATATATGATAAGTATAAATTTTATAAAAAAGGATGATGAAAAATGAGTAATGAACAAACTAGTGTAAAAAACATACTAATGGTAACAGCATTTCCTACATATGGAGCTGGTAGTGGAGTACAAGTAACAGCACTTGCAAATTCATATTTAAAAGAAGGAAAGAATGTAACAATTATTACAGCAAACAATAAAACAGATTTTGATAAAATACCTGGAGTAAAATATCATATAGTACCTTTTAAATCAGAAGAAGAAAATGCAGAAGTAATACCAGGACAATGTGATTTTAATTATTTAATGTTTACAACACATACTGAGAGCACTGCAAATTTCTGGGATGCAAGCTTAGAACAAATAAGAGAATATGAAATGGCTTTTAGAAAAGCTATAAATGAGGAAGTCAAAGAATCAAAACCAGATATAATTCACGGACAACATAATTGGATATCAACAGCAATTGCAACAGAAACAGGTGTACCAGTTGTTACAACAATACACGGAACAGACTTAATGGGATTTGAAAGAAGTAAGGAAGAACTAAAAAAAGTAAGAAGCACTTTAAAGAGTGAAACAGATCCAGAAAAAATAAAACATTTAAAAGAAGAAGAGGAAAAGTATAATTTATATATAGAATATGCAAATAGAGCAGCAATGAATTCTTCTAAGATAATTGTTATATCAGAAGCACAAGAAGAAAAGTTTAAAAGTTTATTCCCATTAGCTGCAAGTAAGGTGGAATTAATAGAAAATGGATATGATACAAGTAAATTCTATGTTGACGGAACAGCAACAAGGGAAGAAGTAATAGGAAGTCTAGTTTCTCAAAATACAGATGAAGACAAAGAAATAGATTTAGATTATGATAAATTAGTAACTTTTGTAGGAAAGTTTGCGGATTTTAAAGGAATAGATGTATTATTAGATGCAGCAAGTAAGTATGAAGGAGAATTACAAGAACAAGGAATAAAACCATTAACATTAATTGTTGGTTCAGGACAATTAGAAGGAGAATTAAAGGAACAGACAGGAAGATTAGGTTTACAAAACACACATTTTGTTGGAAGAAAAAATACAGACGAAGTAAGAAGAATACAGTCTTTATCAGATGTATCTGTTATACCTTCTAGAAATGAACCTTTTGGTTTGGTAGTTATAGAAGGCATGGCTTGTGGACATCCTGTTATTGGTACAAATTCAGGTGGAATACCAGGAATAATGAATGTAAATAGGGAAGATATATCAGACAAAAGTAAGACATATGTAACACCTGTTGGTGTATTAGTTCCAATGGATGATAGCCAAGCTTTAAGTGATGCGGTATGTAATGTTTTAACAGGAAATTATAAATTTGATAATCAATTTATAGTTGATTATACAAAAGAGCATTATTCTCAAGAAGGAATAACAAAACAAATATTAGGTGTATTTGAAGAAGCGGTTAGTAAAAAAAAGAGTTTAAATAGTGATTTAGAAAGATAAAAGTAGAGGTTACAGTGAACTCTTTCCCTTAAAGTAGACACTAATAAAAAAGAAGTGTATATTTAAGGGAAAGAGTTCATTAAGCTATCCTCTTATAGTTCAATTTTAGGTTCATATATCTCAAGCCACTGGTTTACTTGAATTAGATAAGAAATTAATTGTGGCCCGAGCATAAGCTGACCGGAACCAAGGTCTTGTAAATGCTTTACCATCTGTTTCTAGTATCTCTAAAATATAATCACGATTTAATAAATTATTAATAGGAGCAGTTTTATCTTTCATAATATTAGATAAAATAGATTTTACTTTAGCTAAATAAGTAGGATTATGTGTTTTAGGGTATGGAGATTTTTTTCTATCTACAATTTCAGAAGGTAAGAAATCTTTACAAACGTAACGAAGTAGACCTTTTTCTCTACCTTTTAAAGCTTTCCACTCCCAAGGTATATTCCAAACATATTGTGCAAGCCTATAATCACAAAATGGAACTCTAAGTTCAAAACCATTATACATAGCCATCCTGTCAGAACGATCAAGAAGAGTTTGCATAAACCAATTTAAAGTAAGATATGAAATTTTTCTTTTTTCAGCAGTTTCGGAAGAGTCAGTATCTAAAATTTCTACTTCAGATAAGCTTTCATTATAACGATAATCTATATATTCTTTTAAATTAATTTTTTCACCGATAGAGGGTTTTAATAAATGCTGTCTTTCTTTAATAGAAATTGACCAAGGAAAAGTATTGCTATTTAATGCATCTTCGCGGAAAAACCAAGGATATCCACCAAAAATTTCATCTGCGCATTCTCCTGTTAAAGCTACTGTCATATCTTTTTTTACATATTTACAAAATAGAAGAAGTGAAGAGTCTATATCTGCCATACCAGGCATATCACGTGCAATCATTGCATCTTTTAAACTTTCAGCAAGCTCAGGTGTATCTATTACAATTTTATGATGATTAGTTCCGAAGTCTTTTACTTATAAAATCCACATAGAAAGTATCGGAATTTGGCTGAAAATCACTTTTAACAAAGTTTTTATCATTATCAACATAATCTATAGAATAAGTATTTAAAGTGGGTAGATCATTAGCTCTGTAATAATCAGCAGTAAATTTTGTAATAATACTTGAATCTAGACCACCAGATAGGAAGGTACAAAGAGGCATATCTGAAACAAGTTGTCTTGTTATTGAATCATTTAATAAATATTTTAAATGTTCACAAGTTTTACCTAAACTATCAGTATGTTCTTTAGACTGTAATTTCCAATAACGTTTTATATGAATACCAGAATTGTTAAATACAGCAAAATGAGCGGGTTTTAATTCATAAATATTTTTAAAAACAGTAGTTCCGAGGAGTGTGAGCAGGACCAATACCAAAAAGTTCAGAAATTCCTTGTTTATCTAAAACTTTTTCTATATCGGGATATTCAAATAAAGCTTTTATTTCAGAAGCAAAAATTAGAGTGTTGTTAGAAAATGTATAAAATAAAGGTTTAACACCAAAATGGTCTCTTGCTAAAAATATTTCACTTTTAGAATTATCAAAAATTGCGAAAGCAAAAATACCATTTAAATGATTTACAACATCTTTACCATAATAAATATAAGATTTTAAAAGTATTTCTGTATCTGAATGTGTTGTGATTTCAAAATTGTGTTCTATTAAAACTTCTTTTAATTCTTTTGTGTTATATATTTGCCCATTATATACAATAACATATGTACCAAAAGAATATTTTTCTATCATAGGTTGTTTTCCACCTTCAGGGTCTATTACGATTAGTCTTTTATGAGCTAATGCAACATTTTTATCAATATAATAACCTTCTTCATCTGGTCCTCTTTTAGATAAAGTTTTATTCATATTTTCTAAAATTGTTCTATCTTTTGTAATTCCAGATTTTAAATTTGCAAAACCTACAAAACCACACATAATAAATACCTCCATTAGTTTATTCTATGCAAAAACTTAGAAAAAATTTATTGATTTTTAGAAAAACTTATAGTAATATAAATTAGGTGAAAGGAAGAGTAAAAAATGTTAATTAAAAATATATTTTTACATTTTGGAACAATTACACATCATAGATGGTTAGTTTTTAAATTATGTTTAAAAGCAGGAGAGCCTTGGAGAGGTTTCGTACACGATTTGTCCAAATATTCTCCAACTGAATTTTTTGAAAGTATAAAATATTATACAGGTACAAATTCGCCAATTACAGGAGCAAAAAAAGATAAAGGATATTCTAATGCTTGGCTTCATCATAAAGGTAGAAATAAACATCATGCAGAATATTGGGTAGATGATAATGCACCAGATAAAACACCAATTATCCCATACAAATATACAGTAGAAATGATTTGTGACAAATTAGCAGCAGGTATGACATACAAAAAGAAGGATTTTACTTATGAATATGAACTGGATTATTGGCTAAAAGAAAAAGAAAAAATACGAATTAATGAAAAAACTGCTAATTTTGTTACAGAAATATTAGAAGAAATAGTTAAAAATGGGCTTGAAACTACATTAAATAAAAGAAATCTTAGAAAAAAATATGAAAAATATTGTGAATAAGGAAAGTTTGTCTTGACAAACAAGGAAAATACTTGTATAATTTTATAGTGATTAATAATTTAGTAAATGAAATAGATATATAATATATCTTTAGCAAGGAGGGAGAAAAAATGGCACAACCAAAAAGAAGATGGTCAAAAGCAAGAACACATAAAAGAAGATCAATGTGGAAAAAGGAACAACCAACAATGGCACAATGCCCACGTTGTCACGAACCTATAATGCCACATAGAGTTTGTAAAAATTGTGGATATTATGATGGAAAAGAAATAGTTACAAAAAAAGAAAATGAAAATGCATAAATAACACTTTTATAAGGTGTTATTTTTTGTTTAAAAATTAAGAAAAAATACTTGCAAAATCTAAAAAAGGTGTTATAATAGTTACATAAATGTTAAAAACAATAACAAGGACAAGATAAATAATGTAATATCTTTAAGAGAGCTAAACATTTGCTGTAAGTTTAGTAAGTAAAAATTATTTATTATCACCTTAGTTTGTTGCTATACTGAAAATTAGTAAGTTAGCCGTAATCTTGCGTTAAAAGAAAATTGAGAGAGTAAATTTAAAACAAAGATATATTTAAATTACTAACTTAGGTGGTAACGCGGAGTTTTTTCGTCCTAATGGATTTGAAAAAACTCTTTTTGTTTTAGTTTTTAATTTTTAATATAAAATAAATTTTAAGGAGGAGATGTTATGTACAAAAAAGTTGATTTAAAAGATGGTTTCGTAGGGATGGAAAGAAGAGTTTCTGAATATTGGAAGAAAAATGATATCGTGAAGAAAAATTTTGCAATGAACGAAGGAAAAAGATATTTTACATTTTATGATGGACCACCAACAGCAAATGGACAACCACACGTTGGACATATTGAAACAAGGGTAATAAAAGATATTATTCCAAGATATAAAGTAATGAGAGGATATAAGGTAATTAGAAAAGCTGGTTGGGATACACATGGTCTTCCAGTAGAACTTGAAATAGAAAAGTCTTTAGGAATTTCAGGTAAAGAGCAAATAGAAGAATATGGTGTAGAAAATTTTGTTAAAAAATGTAAAGAAAGCGTATTTACTTATGTTCATATGTGGGAAGAAATGACAGATAAAGTTGGATTTTGGGTAGATATGGATAATCCATATGTAACATACCACAATGAGTATATAGAATCAGTATGGTGGGCTTTAAAACAAATGTGGAAAAAAGGTCTTCTATATGAAGGACATAAAGTTATGCCATATTGCCCAAGATGCGGAACAGCACTTTCTTCACATGAAGTTGCACAAGGGTATAAAGATGTAAAAGATTTAACTTGTGTTGCTAAATTTAAAGTATTAGACAAAGAAAATACTTATATATTAGCATGGACAACAACACCTTGGACATTACCATCAAACTTAGCTTTAACAGTAAATAAATCATATGAATATGCAGAAGTAAAAGCAAATGTAGGAACAGATGATGAGCCAAAGTATGAAAACTATATCTTAGCAAAAGACTTAATTGACGAAGTTTTAAGAGAAACTCCTTATGAATTAGTAAAGACATTTAAGGGAGCAGAATTACTTGGAACAAAATATGAACCACTAATGCCGTTTGCAAAAGTCGAAGGAAAAGCGTTTGAAGTAATCCATGGAGACTTTGTTACATTAACAGAAGGTACAGGAGTAGTACATACTGCACCAGCGTATGGTGAAGACGATAGTGTTGTATGCAAACAAAATGGAATAGCATTTGTGAATTTAGTAGATAAATCAGGAAACTTTGCATCCGAAGTAGAGCCATGGGCAGGAAGATTTGTAAGAGATTGTAATGAGGATATCTGTAAATGGCTAAAAGAAAAAAACAAATTATTTAGTAAAGAAAAACACGTTCACTCTTATCCACATTGTTGGAGATGTGATACACCACTTCTTTATTATCCAAAAGAGAGTTGGTTTGTAGCAATGAGCAAATTAAGAGATGAGCTAGTTGAAAATAATAGTAAAGTAAATTGGTATCCTGAAACAATAAAAACAGGAAGATTCGGAAAATTCTTGGAAAATGTAATAGATTGGGGTATCTCAAGAGATAGATATTGGGGAACACCACTTCCAATATGGACTTGTGAAGATGAAAATTGTGGACATAGAGAATGCATAGGTTCAATAGAAGAGCTAAAAGAAAAAGCAATTGATTGTCCAGATGATATAGAACTTCATAAACCATATATTGATGATGTATATCTAAAATGCCCTAAATGTGGTAAAAAAATGAAAAGAGCAAAAGAAGTTATTGACTGTTGGTTTGACTCTGGTTCAATGCCTTTTGCACAATGGCATTATCCATTTGAAAATAAGGAAATGTTTGACAATAATTTTCCAGCAGACTTTATATCAGAAGCAGTAGACCAAACAAGAGGATGGTTCTATACATTAACAGCGGTAGGAACAGCATTATTCAACAGAACACCTTTTGAAAATTGTATAGTACTTGGGCACGTACTAGATGAGCACGGACAAAAAATGTCAAAATCAAAGAAAAATGGTGTAGACCCAATAACATTATTAGACACAGTAGGAGCAGATGCGACAAGATGGCATTTTTATACAAGTAGTAGTCCTTGGCTACCAAAAAGACTTGGAATAAAAAATGTGCAAGAAACACAAAGAAAATTTTTAAGCACATTATGGAACGTATATTCATTCTATGTTTTATATGCAGAAATAGACGAATTTAATCCGTTAGAATATAAAGATTTCAAACTAACAAATGTAATGGATAAATGGATAATATCAAAATTAAATACATTAGGAAAAGAAGTAGCAGATAAATTAGATGGTTATGATATAACAGGAGCAGCATTATTAATAGAAGACTTTACAGACCAATTGTCAAACTGGTATGTACGTAGAAATAGAGAAAGATTCTGGGCTCAAGAACTAACAGATGAGAAAATAGGAGCATATGTAACATTATATAGAGTATTAACAACATTAATAAAAATAGCAGCACCATTTACACCATTTATGACAGATGAAATATACCAAAACTTAGTAGTAGGTTTAGATAAAAATGCACCAGAAAGTGTCCACTTATGCTTATGGCCAGAAGTAAATGAAGGTGAAATTGACAAAAAACTAGAAGATGAAATGAGTTTAGCATATAAGCTAGTAAAACTAGGAAGAAGTGCAAGAAATAGTGTAAATATTAAAAATAGACAACCATTATCAGAAATGTTAATTTCAATAAATACTTTACCAAAATATTATGAAGACATAGTAAAAGATGAATTAAATGTTAAAAATATAGAATTTGGTGCAGAAATGAGTAAATATGTTGATTTTGAAATAAAACCAAACTTACCAGTACTTGGAAAAGAATATGGAAAATTAATTCCTAAAATAAGAGAAGAAATAGAAAAACTAAATCAAATGGACTTAGCAAACAAGGTAAAAAATGGTGGAACAGAATATATTGAAATTGATGATACTGAAATTGGACTAAATTCAGAAAACTTACTCGTAACAATGCAAGGAAAAGTTGGTTTTGCATTTAGCGGTGAAGGAGAACTAGGAGTAGTACTAGAAACAACAATAACTCAAGAATTAAAAGAAGAAGGATATGTAAGAGAAGTTTTATCTAAAGTACAAAATATGAGAAAAGAAAATGGTTTTGAAGTGTTAGATAGAATAAACTTATATGTAGCAGGAAATTCTGAGTTAGAAGAAGTAATAAGAAAAAACGAAGAACTTATAAAACACGATACACTAGCAAATAAAATTGTTTATCATGAGGATAGAGAACAATATACAACAACAAATATAAATGGAGAAAAACTAGACATAGATGTAGAAGTTGTTAAATAATAAGAATTTTGGGGACGGGGCTAAAAATTCTCATTTTGGTAAAAAATGGAAAATGCAATGAAAAGACCTGTCTCCATTTGTTGCATTTGTTGTATTTATATTTCTTTTATGTTAAAATTGATTATAAATTGGTACAAAATACCATTAGGAATTGTTACTATAAAGTTATAGTGACAAAAAAGTAGATTGGAGTAAAAATGCTTAAGCACTATGTTGAACTTTTTTTCATTACCCCTGTAAGAACTAAAGATTTGGAAGTGGAAAAAAGAGATGAAAATTCTTTTGATTTGCCAAAGGGAGTTGCTAAATTTAGGTTTTTTGATAGAAATGAATTTCTAGCAGAAGATGGAGAAATTCTTTGTGGTATTAAAAAGAATTTTTCTCCATGGAAGTATTTAGTGTCTCCCGAACTCATTAAAGATGCATATAAAAATTATCTCGCATCTTTAGGAAAGCCTGGAAAACCAGAGGGACCTAGTAAAGAATTTGGAAGAAGAATGAGGAATATACTTTCTAATTAACACTTAAGGAAAAATAGCTCCAATTAAAAAAGAAAAAATTCTTTCCTCTTAAAATTAAGGGGTTCTTTTTTTGTATACAATAAAAGTAAAGAAAATTGTTTTAAAGTTAAATAAAAAAGTAAATAGGAAGTGAACAAATGAAACTAACATTTTTGTTCGAATTTTAAAATTAAATTTGACAAAATAATTCAAAATGGTATAATAATATATGTTAAATTTAAGAAAAGAGGAAATAAAGATGAGCAAATATTATTTTACATCAGAAAGTGTAACAGAAGGGCATCCAGATAAATTATGTGATACAATATCTGACTGTATATTAGATAGTTATTTGAAACTAGATAAAGATGCAAGAGTAGCAGTAGAAACATTTGCATCTGGAAATAAAATTACAATTGCAGGACAAGTAACTGCAAACACTGAAAAAGAAGTTGATATTGAGAAATTAGTAAGAGAAAAAATAAAAGAAATTGGATATGATAATGAAAAAACAGATATGGACTACAGAACTTGTGAAATAGACATTAATATAACAAAACAAAGCCCAGATATAGCAATGGGAGTAGATGTAGGTGGAGCAGGAGACCAAGGAATAATGTTCCGGATATGCGTGTTCAGATACTAAAGAATATATGCCATATGCAATTTCTATGGCACATAAACTTTCTAAAAGATTAACAGATGTAAGAAAACAAGGAATATTAGATTATTTAAGACCAGATGGAAAAACACAAGTAACTGTAGAATATGAAAATGATATACCTAAAAGAATAGAAACAATATTAATATCAACTCAGCATCTAGATAGTGTAAGTCAAGAAGAATTAAGAAATGGAATAATAGAAAATGTTATAAAACCTGTAGTACCAGAAGATATGATAGATGAAAATACAAAAATATATGTAAACCCAACAGGTAGATTTGTAATTGGAGGACCTTTAGGAGATACAGGACTAACTGGTAGAAAAATAATAGTAGATACATATGGTGGATATTCTCGTCATGGTGGAGGATGTTTTTCAGGAAAAGACCCAAGTAAAGTAGATAGATCAGCAGCATATATGCTTCGCCATATTGCAAAAAATCTTGTTGCAAAAGGTTATTGTAAAAAATGTGAGATACAAGTATCATATGCAATTGGTATGAAAGAACCATTATCTATTTATATAAATACATTTGGAACAGGTGTAAAGTCAGAAGAAGAATTAGTACAAATAGTTAAAGAAAAATTTGATTTAACACCAGATGGAATAATAAGTTATTTGAATTTAAAAAGACCAATATATGAAGAGACAACAAACTATGGACACTTTGGAAAAGAAAATTTACCTTGGGAAAAATTAATTTGAAAATTTGGGGTCAGGGTCTAGGCAATTTTTGTCTCAATTTGGTAAAAAGATTAAAAAATAATAGAAAAATTACATTAAACAAAAAAATTTCTATTTGACAATAAGTTATTTAAGTGCTATCATCATTTTATACTATTTTAGTAGTTTGAGACGAAATGAAAAGAATAATTGTTCTTGATTTAAGTCTCAAGTTCTGTAAAGTTTCTATAGATAGGAGCAAAAATGTTACAGAACAAAATCGCTAAACAGTCTGCAGAAATTGAAATTAAAAAATCGTCGGGGAAATGGTATGAAGATGATATTAATCGTATGCTAAAAAGATTTTCAACATTGAACATCAAGGGAGATGAATATAGACTTCTCGAAGAAATGAGTAAATATCCACACGCAATTCTTGCAGGAAGAACCTGGAGCAGGATATTTGGTGGACTACTTGCTATAAAAAATATCAGACTTGGTATTTCATATTTCTATGAAAACGAATATGAAGAACTTAAAAATAGCATAGAAGTAAATAGACTTAAAACAGATAAACCTATTTTCGTTGTAATAAAAAGTAGAAAGCTTGATGAAAACAGAGTTTATCCAGTAACTGTTCAATTTCCTGATAGAAAAGAGGCGGTTGTTTTAGCAATAAATGTATTTAATTAAGATAAGAAGCAGTAAAGAGAAACTCTTTACTGCTTTTTTTCAACTTTTGGGGATACTCATTTTTGTATAATTTAAGAAAAAATGAGAAAAAAAAGCCCCGTCCCCAAAATTCTCATTTTTCTGTTATTTTTAAAAATGTTTTTTGCACAAATAATTTATTTGCAAAAGATTGTACAACATTTCTTAGTAGATATTGTTCTTTTGAAAGCTTATCATTATTTATATAACTTTCACCAGTAAAAGTCATTTTAATTGCTTTTTCCAATTCAGAACAAAATCTATTATATGCAATATCTACAGGAGATGTTTTTATTGCCAATTTTATTAATTTACTTATTTCATCAATACTATAAATTTGTTTTAAAATAAAAATAACAAATAAATATGCAATATGTTCTTTACTATATTTTTTATTAACAGGTGCTTTTACGACACCATGTTTTACATAGTTATTAATCATTGTTTTTGTAATTATATTATTGTCTTTTTCATTATCACTTTTTATATAATTTGATAAATAATTTTGTAGTAATGAAACTACTTGGTCTATATATAGATCTATTTCTGGAATTTCGTTCCACCTTGGTAAGTGGAATTTTTTTATTTCCTCATCTAAATTTAGTTCGTTAGAATTCACTAAAACCACCTCTACAGTAGTGATTATAGCATTTTTTACCTGAATAGTCAAATACTTGACAAGATATTTAATATATGATAACTTAGTTATCAATACTAGATGAAGGAGATATTAATATGAGAGAAAGATATTTTGAAGCTACAGAATTTGAAAATATTAAAGGGATAATTTATAATTCTGTAAAAAAATATGAAAATAATATTGCTTTTATCTTAAAACATAAAAAGGAAAAAGAAATTGAGTATGAAAATATTACATATAAAAAATTGTTAGAAGAAATAAATAGTTTAGGAACTAAATTTTTTGATTTGGGTTATAAAGAAAAAAGAATTGCAATTGTAGGAAGAAATAGTTATGGATGGTCTCTAACACATTTAACTAATATGCTTCGGAGGTATTGTTTCTGTTCCATTAGATAAAGAGTTACAAGTAGATGAATTAGAAAGTAGCATTAAAAGAAGTAAGGCAAATATTGTTGTTTTTGATGAGAAATATATAGATAATATAGAAGAAATTAAAAAAAGAAATAATACATATTTAGAAGATTATATTTGTATGTCTAAAAAAGATGGATATAAAGATTTGATTTCTTTAAAAGAAGAAGGAAAGAAATTATTAGAAGCAGGAAATAATGAATATGTAGAGACTAAAATAGATTCTTTTAAAATGAATATTTTATTGTTTACATCTGGTACTACTTCAAAATCAAAAGCGGTTATGTTATCACAAAACAATATTGCTTCTAATGTATATGCTATGCAATTAGTTGAAAACTTTTTACCAACAGATGTTAATTTAGCTTTTTTACCTTTTCACCATATTTTTGGTTCAACTGCATTAATAGTAATGCTCGCTTGTGGTATAACAACAGCATTTCCAGATGGACTTCGTTATGTACAAGACAATTTGAAAGAATATAAAGTATCTGTTTTTGTTGGTGTGCCTTTGCTTGTAGAAGCTATTTACAAAAAGATAGAACAAGGTATTGAAAAAAAGAATAAGACTAAAATTGTAAATATAGTAAAAAAAATTAGTAATTTCTTGTTAAAATTCAATATTGATATAAGAAGAAAGTTATTTAAAGAAATAATTGATGAATTAGGTGGAAGTTTAAGATTTGTTGTATCAGTATTGTATAATAAAAAGTAGACACGGGTAGTTAGAAAAAAGTTTTAAATAATTAACATATATGATAAAATTATTTAA
>CALXHF010000022.1 GCA_944388035.1 uncultured Clostridia bacterium
AAGAAAAATTTGACAAAAAAATTAAGCATTTTAAATGCTTACATCAATTTTAAACTTTCAAAAGTGTCAAACTCCCGATAAAAAACAACCATATGAGTACATAAAAAGAAAAATTGATAGAGATAAAGTAGAAATTGTAAAACTAATTGGAAATAGAACAGTTCTATAAATTCTTAAAAGCTTCTTAAAATTTTCTAAAAAGCTTTTCTTTTTTCAAAAAGTATAATATAATGTATTTGTCGAGAAATTAATTTGGCAAGGAGGTAAGAAAATGCCAGATAGTAGTAATAAAAGAAGTAGAAATAGTAGTCAAAATAGAAAAAGAACATCAAGTATGAAAAAAAGACCACAACCAAGAAAGAGACAAGATTTAGAACAATCAAATAGTAAAGTAAGAAAAAAGAAAAACGGGAAAAAGAAAATGAACCCAAAATTAAAAATGGCTCTTAAAATTGCAATTATAATATTCTTACTATTGTGTGTAATAGGAGCAGGAATAGTTGCAGGAATATTCTTTGGTTTATTTGGGGATGAGTTTGAAATAACTAAAGAAGAGCTAAAAATTGGTGCGTCAAATTCTGTTGTTGTTGATGCAAATGGAGCAGTAATTGCAAATCTTAGTGGAGATGAAAAGAGAAAAATAATTGCTTATGATGATATGTCTAAATATCTACCAAAAGCATATGTAGCAATAGAAGATGAAAGATTTTATAAACATCATGGAGTAGATTGGAAAAGAACAGCAGGAGCTATTTTTAATACTATATTTAAAGGAAGTTCAAGCTATGGTGGTAGTACAATTACTCAACAACTTGTTAAAAACTTAACTAAAGATGATGAATCAAGTGGTTTTGCAGGTATATATAGAAAAATAAGAGAATGGGCAAAAGCATATCAAGTAGAAAGAATGATATCAAAACAACAAATATTAGAATTGTACTTAAATATATTATATGTAGGTGGAGAAGGAAACCTTCACGGTGTTGAACTTGGAGCTGAATACTATTTCAATAAATCAGCAAAAGATTTGAGTTTAGCAGAATGTGCATATATGGCTGGTATAAATAGCTCACCATCTTCATATAACCCATTTAACGAAGAAGTAGATAACACTGAGAAAATTAAAAATAAAACAAAAACAGTTTTAAATAAAATGTTAGAGTTAGAATTTATTAGTCAAGATGAATATAATACAGCTGTGGCAGAAGTTGATAATGGTTTAGCATTTTCAAAAGGAAATGTATCTTCATCATCAAACTATTCTTATCATACAGATGCAGTATTAGACCAAGTAATTAACCAAGTAATGGAAGAAAAAGATGTTTCAAGGCAAATAGCAGAAAACTATGTATATAGTAGTGGACTTACAATATACTCAACAGTTGATAATAACATACAAACAAGATTAGAAGAAGAATATAAAAAAGATAAATATATTAAAAGTGGTAGAGAAAAAGACAAAGATGGAAATTTACTTAATGAACATACGCAATCAGGTATGGCAATTGTAGATTATAAAACAGGAAATGTAGTTGCTGTAGCAGGTGGTTTAGGCGAAAAAGAAGGTGCTGGATGGAATAGAGCAACACAGATGAAAAAACAGACAGGTTCATCAATAAAAATGATAGCAGATGTGGCACCAGCACTGGAAGAAGGTGTTATCACACCATCAACTAGATATATAGATGAAAAGACTGACTTTGGAAATAATTATATACCTAAAAATGAAGATAAGTATGATAATCAAGATATGGATATAAGATATTTTATAAAAAGGTCTAAAAACATACCAGCAGTTAAGATAATGAAAGAATTAACACCTAAGAAATCTATAGAATATTTAAAGAAAATGGGCTTGGAATCATTAGATGAAGAAGAAGATCAAGTTTTAGCGTTAGCAATTGGTGGTATGACACACGGTGCAAGTCCACTAGAGATGGCTTCTGCATATGGTACAATTGCAAACGATGGTGTTTATATAGAACCAACTTTCTATACAAAAGTTGTAGATTCAAATGGAAATACAGTCTTAGAGCCAAAACAAGAAGAGACAAGAGTATTTTCAGAACAAACAGCATATCTTGCAAAACAAATAGGTATGGAACCAGTAAAAAGTGGTGGTACTGCAACGTATTGTGCAATATCAGGTATGGATGTGGTTGCTAAAACTGGTACAACAGATAATAATAATGATAGATGGCTTTGTGGTTTTACATCATATTATGCAGCAGCAACATGGTTTGGTTATGATAATAATGAAGAAGTAAGATGGTCAGGAAACAACCCAGCTGGTCAAATATGGGATGCTGTAATGACAGATATTCATAAAGATTTAGAAGGAGTAAGATTTGAAAGACCATCTGGAATAGTAGAAAAAACAGTATGCAGAACGTCAGGATGTTTAGCATCAGATGGATGTAGAGATACATATACAGAAATATTTGATGAAAAACACTTACCAGAAGAATGCCAAGGACACGGAACACAAAGCGTGTGTACTGAATCAAATAAACTTGCAACTGAGTATTGTTCACAATATTGTGAGGTAAAAACTGAAAGCTATGGAGCAGTGTTACCAAAAGAACAATTGAAACTTTGGACTCCAGTAGGTAGAAAAGTAACAGATGACTATGGAAGGATAACAGAAACCTGTGATATACATACACAGCCAAAAGAAGAACCAAAACCAGAAGAACCTGAAGGCAATACAATAACAAGACCAATTGAAACACCAGATGAAGAAGAACCAGAAGAGCCAGAGGAACCATCTGGAGGAGGTAATACAACAGGAGGAGGAGAAACAACACCTCCAGAAGAACCTGAAACACCAGAGACTCCAGAAACAAGAGATAGAAATAAAGAATAAGAATAAAAATGTTATAAAATACCAAGATAACTTGGTATTTTATAACAAGGAAGGAAGTATTATGGATATATTTTTTTATAATACATTAACAAGGAAAAAAGAACTTTTCAAACCAATAAATGAAAAGGAAGTTAGAATATATTCGTGCGGACCAACTGTGTATAAAGATGCTACAATTGGAAATATGAGAACAAGTATATTCCAAGATGTATTAAGAAGAGTTTTACGTTATAATGGTTATAAATTAAAACACGCAATGAATATCACTGATGTTGGGCATTTAGTATCAGATGGAGATGAAGGCGAAGACAAAATGGTAAAATCAGCAAGAGAAGAACATAAATCTCCAGAAGAAATTGCTAAACATTATACTAAATTGTTTTTTGATGATTTAAAAGCATTAAACCTAGAAACACCAGAGATTATATGTAAGGCAACAGAACATATAAAAGAAATGCTAGAATATGTAAAAGTTTTAGTAGAAAAAGGCTTTGCATATGAAACATCAACTGCAATATATTTTGATGTATCAAAATTAGACAAATATCCTGTTTTATCAAACTTAAATGTAGAAGAACAAAAAGCAGGGGCAAGAGTTGAAGTAGATAAAGAAAAGAAAAACCCATATGATTTTGCACTTTGGATAAAAGCACCAGAAAATCATTTGATGAAATGGGATAGCCCTTGGGGACCAAGTTATCCAGGTTGGCATATTGAGTGTTCTGCAATGGGACAAAAATATTTAGGAGAACAATTTGATATTCATACAGGTGGCATAGATTTAATACCGACACACCACGAAAATGAAATAGCACAAAGTAAAGGTTATTGTGGGAAAATACCAGCAAACTATTGGCTTCATGGAGAGTATCTTTTAATAGACGGTGGAAAAATGTCAAAAAGTTTGGGAAATGTTTATTTATTAAAAGATATAACAAATAAAGGTTATAACCCATTATCATACAAATTATTAACATATTCATCACATTATAGAAATAAACTAAACTTTACTTGGGAAAGTATGGAATCTTCAGATAAAGCTCTAGAGAGATTAAAAAATGGTTATAAATTACATTTAAATGGAACAGATGATGTAGAAGATGAGATTATAAATGAATATGAAGAAAAATTCCATAAAGCAATAAACGATGACCTTAATATGCCTCTTGCTATGAGTGTTGTTTGGGAAGTAGTTAGAAATGAAAAGAAATCTCCTAAACTCGCAAAACTTTTAATAAAATTTGATACAATATTAGGTTTAAAAATAGATGAAGATAATGAAAGTACTAAAGAAAAAGAAATACCAGAAGAAATCTTGATGTTAGTAGATGAAAGAAAAGTAGCAAGAGAAAATAAAAATTGGGAAGAATCAGATAGATTAAGAAATTTAATAAATGAAAAAGGTTATAGTATAAAAGATACAAAAGATGGTGTGGAAATAAGTAAAAAATAACAATTAAGATAGAGAAATTTTCTCTGTCTTTTTTAATCTTTTATTTTTATAATATTATTTTTCTCGATATTATTTTCTTTTTTCCTTGTAAAACAAGAAAAGTTGTAATATAATCTAAAAAGTAAAAAAAAGATGTGTCCAAAATGCGACTAAAAGTTCGCAGATGAAACGTTCTTTTGAAGGGAGTTGTTGATTATGGCAATATTATTACCAGGAGGAGCAGGTTATATTGGAAGTCATACTGCTGTTGAATTATTAAATGAAGGTAAGGAGATTGTTATAGTAGATAATTTTTCTAATAGTAAACCTAGTGTTTTAGAAAGTATTAGAAAAATAACAGGTAAAGATTTTAAATTTTATGAATTAGATTATTTAAATAGAGAAGCTTTAGAAAAAGTTTTTGAGGAAAATAAAATAGATGCCGTACTAAATTTTGCAGGGTATAAGGCTGTGGGAGAGTCTGTTCAAAAACCTTTAGAGTATTATCATAATAATATAACAGGTTGTTTAGTTTTATTACAGACTATGAAAAAATATAATGTTAAAAAATTTATTTTTAGTTCTTCTGCTACTGTTTATGGTGAGCCTGAAAGAATACCATTGACAGAAGATTGTAAAACAGGTGGAACTACAAATCCTTATGGTACTTCTAAATTATTTATAGAACAAATTTTAAAAGATTTATATAATTCAGATAATACTTGGGATATTTGTATCCTTAGATATTTTAACCCGGTAGGAGCTCACAAAAGCGGTTTGATTGGAGAAGAGCCTAAAGGTATACCTAATAACTTAATGCCATATGTAGCAAGAGTTGCTGCAGGTACATTAAAAGAATTATCTGTTTTTGGTAATGATTATGATACACCTGACGGAACAGGTGTTAGAGATTATATTCACGTAGTAGATTTAGCAAGAGGACACGTATGTGCTTTAAACAAGTTAGATAAGGAACAAAAAGGTTTATATATCTATAATTTGGGTACAGGTAATGGTTATAGTGTTTTAGATATGGTTAAAGCTTTTGAAAAAGCAACTAGAAGAAATGTTCCTTATAAAATAGCACCAAGAAGAGAAGGTGATATTGCAACTTGCTTTGCTGATCCTAAGAAAGCAAAAGAGGAACTTGGTTGGGTTGCAACTAAAACTTTAGATGATATGTGTAAAGATTCGTGGAATTATATTGAGAAGAGTAGTAAATAATATGGAAGAATATAAACTAAAAAATACCAATAAGTGAAAAAAAGAATTTTTGATATAGCGATTTCTATTTTTATAATAATAGCAACTTTACTAATTATGCTTATTATTTCTGTTTTAATAAAATTGGATAGCAAAGGTAAGGTTATATATAAACAAAAAAGGATAACTAAACAAGGCAAAGAATTTGTAAAGTATAAATTTAGGACAATGGTAGAGGATGTAGAGAAAGAAACAGGCCCAATTTTAGCTATAAAAAATGATGCAAGAATAACCAGAGAGTTGGTAAAATACTTAGAAAAACAAGATTAGATGAGTTACCATATTCTTTAGAAATAAAAGAAATTAACTTATCAATTTTAGATAGAAATGATAAATTAGATAAGAAAGCCTATACTTTAGAAGATACTTTAAAAATAAAAGATATTTTGAGTAAAATATAAAAGATTATGAAATAACAAGAAAATCTAAAATAGAATATCTGGAAAATAAAATGATTTTAGAAAGGTATAAGGAAAATGCAGAAAAATATTTATGGCAAAATGGAAAATAATTGGGATATAATAATAATTACAGTAAATAACTATAAGCAAAAAGAATTTGCAAAAAAGGAAATATTAAAAAGAAAAAAACTAAAATATATCTGTAAAGATACAAAAGTAATAATAAGAGTAGTAAAAAAAGGTTTTGAAACAGGAAGTGCATTAATAAATTTATTAAAAAAATAAATGTGTATGGTAAAAAAGTGTTATATATCCCATCTGCTGGAAAATCACAAAGAACATTTTACTATTTTTAAAAAAGGTAAATTATGGATAACAACAAAAGAAAAACTAAAAAACGGTGAGGATAAAACTATTTTTGACGAAATTCTACAAAATACTAAACCAATATTAAATAAAATACAAGAAGGAATATTTATTTGCTGTAGTGATGTAGTAATAAAGTTTAATAAAGAAATAGATTTTAAAGAAAAAGATAGAGTATATGTGTTTTCAAATTTGGTAGATAAAGAATTTGGAACAAGACACGGAGCATTTAAAATAAGTAGTAATAATAAAGTTACAAAAGTATTTCAAAAAGAAAGTTTATATACATTAGAAAAAAATGGTTTTATTAAAAATGGAAAAATAAATATAGATACAGGTATGATGTTAATACCTAATAATATTATAAAAAAATTAAAAAATATTAGAATAAAAAATAAAAAAATAGGCATTTATGAAGATTTAACACCAATATTTTGTAACAAAAATATTTTAAATGTTATTACATTAAAAAAAGCAACATTTACTCATTATGGAAGTAGTAAAGAAATATTAAATATAAAATGTGATAAGAATAATAATTATTTTGAAAATTGTGAATATAACTTTCCGAAGATACCTAAAAATGTTATGGCATTTAATACAAATATAGATAGAAAAATACCAGATAATGTAATTATATACACAGCTAAATTAAAACAAGATAAATTTATAACTATTATAGTTGGAATAGATGATAATATAAAAGCTAAAGGAAAAGAAATAAAATTATTTAATAAAAGTTTAATAGAAAATTTAGAGGTAAAAATTAATTCTAATTTAAGTTTATGGAAGTTAAAAATATATAAGCCAGCAAAAACAAAAAAAGAAGCTTTAGAAAATGCATTAGAATTATATTATTTAACAAAATTTAACCAAAAAATAGATTCAGAGAACAGATTAAGTATAGAAGAAATATTGAAAAAAGAAAAATAAAAAATAGATAGGAAAAATATCTATTCTTTATTTATATAAAAGAGTTATTTCTTTGCCATTTTTATCAATAAAGCTTTCATCTTTAAGAAGTTTTAATTCTCTCATCATAGCACTTCTGTCAACACTTAAATAATCAGCTAAATCTGTTAGAGAAAAAGGTATTTTAAAAGTTTTATTTAAATTTCTTGTAGAAAGTAAATTAAAATAACCAAGTAATTTATCTCTAGTTGTTCTTTTAGTTAAAAGTTCAATTCTCATATTAAGGTCTGTAATCTTATTTAAAATTAACTCTGGTAAATATTCAGATAGAGTTTGATGAAATTTACAATTTTTTGTACACTTAGTATGTATATCATAATAATTATAAATTAAAACATCACATTTAGTTTTAGCTTCTACCAATAATTCATTATTAGTAGTAATAGAATAAAAAACTTCACCAAAAATATCATTTTCTGAAAAATGCTCTATAATTGTTCTGTTACCGTTTAAGTCATATCTAACAAGGTCTGCATTACCAGAAATTAAAATGCAAAACTGATTTCTATTTCTAATATATGATGTAATAGTCTCATCTTTATTAAAATTCCTTTTTTGTACTTTATTACAACAGTTTTTAAAATCATAAATAAATTCATCAATGTTAAAACTATTAGTCATTTTGAACATCCTTTACAAATATTTTTAAAACCAAAAGTATTATAATATATTTTTGTTGCTTTTGCAACAAAAACAAGATAAAATTATTTAAAATTCTTTAAAGACATAGATTATCCAAAATTAAATATAAAGTTTGCAAAAATAATGTAACACATTTGTAATATAAATGTAACAATAGAGATAAATCTTAGAAAAAAGCAATGTAGAAAATTGGTAAAAAATGTTTGTTGTTTTTGCAACAGAAAAACGAAAAAATTAAAATATATAATATGACCGTAAAACATAAAACACTTAAGGGGGAAATGTAAAATGAAAGTAATCAAGAGAGATGGAAGAGTTGTAGACTTTGATAGAGAGAAAATAAAAACAGCAATTTCAAAAGCAAACAAAGAAGTAAGAACAAAAGAAAGAGCAACAAAGGAAGAGATGTATGAGATAATTCATTATATCGAAGGCTTAGATAAAAAAAGAATATTAGTAGAAGATATTCAAGATATTATAGAACAAAAACTAATGGAATTTCAAAAATATGAATTATCGAAAAAATATATAGTATATCGTTATACAAGGGCATTAGTAAGAAAGCAAAATACAACAGATGAATCTATATTAGGTTTAATTAGAAATGAAAACAAAGAATTAGCAGAAGAAAACTCAAATAAAAATACAATGTTAGCTTCAACACAAAGAGATTATATTGCAGGAGAAGTATCCAGAGATTTAACAAAAAGGATGCTTTTACCGGAAAAAATATCAAAAGCACACGAAGAAGGAATTTTACATTTTCACGATGCAGATTATTTTATACAACCAATATTTAATTGTTGCTTAATAAATATTGGAGATATGTTAGATAATGGTACAGTAATGAATGGAAAAATGATAGAAAGTCCAAAGAGTTTCCAAGTTGCATGTACTGTAGTAACACAAATTATAGCAGCAGTAGCAAGTAACCAATATGGTGGACAATCAGTTAACTTAAAACATTTAGGAAAATATTTAAGAAAAAGCTATGATAAATTTAAAGCAGAAATTGAAAGAAAATATAAGGGTAAAATAAAAAATAATATAATAGAAGATTTAGTACAACAAAGATTAAAATCTGAATTAAAAGCAGGAGTACAAACAATTCAATATCAAATAAATACTTTAATGACAACAAACGGACAATCACCTTTTGTAACATTATTTTTACATCTAGAAGAAGGTGACCCATATATAAAAGAAAATGCAATGATAATAGAAGAAGTATTAAGACAAAGATATGAAGGAATAAAAAATGAAGCAGGTGTATATGTAACACCAGCATTTCCAAAGCTTGTATATGTTTTAGATGAATTTAATTCGCTAAAAGGTGGTAAATATGATTATTTAACAAAACTTGCTGTAAAATGTTCAGCAAAGAGAATGTATCCAGATTATATATCAGCAAAGAAAATGCGTGAAAATTATGAAGGTAATGTATTTAGTCCTATGGGGTGCAGAAGTTTCTTATCACCTTGGAAAGATGAAAAAGGTAATTACAAATTTGAGGGAAGATTTAATCAAGGTGTAGTAAGTATTAACTTACCTCAAATTGCAATTATAGCAGATGGAGATGAAGAAAAATTCTGGAAATTACTAGAAGAGAGATTAGAACTATGTAAAGAAGCTTTAATGTGTAGGCATTATGCACTTCTTGGAACAACATCTGATATAAGTCCAATTCACTGGCAATATGGTGCAATTGCAAGACTAAAAAAAGGCGAAAAGATAGATAAATTATTATATGGTGGATATTCATCAATTTCTTTGGGATATATTGGAATATATGAAACAACAAAATTGATGACAGGAGAATCTCAAACAACAGAAAAAGGACATGAGTTTGCATTAAAAGTTATGAATAAATTAAAAGCTACAGTGGATAAATGGAAAGAAGAAACAAATATAGGCTTTGCTTTATATGGTACACCAGCAGAAAGTTTGTGTTATAGATTTGCTAGGGTTGATAAAGAAAGATTTGGAACTATTAAAGACGTTACAGATAAAGGATATTATACAAATTCATATCATGTAGATGTAAGAGAAAAAATAGATGCTTTTAAAAAGTTAGAATTTGAAAGTGAATTTCAAAAAATATCAACTGGTGGTTGTATCTCATATGTTGAAATACCTAATATGAATAAAAATATAGATGCTTTAGAAACAGTTGTTAAATTTATCTATGATAATATCCAATATGCAGAATTTAATACAAAATCAGATTATTGTCATATATGTGGCTTTGATGGAGAAATTATTATTAATAAAGATAATGAGTGGGAATGTCCTAATTGTGGCAATAAAGATCACAAAAAGATGACAGTTGTAAGAAGAACTTGTGGTTATTTAGGAGAAAACTTCTGGAACGTTGGTAAAACTAAAGAAATAAAACAAAGAGTTTTACATTTATAATAAATTTTGTTGAAAATAGTTGAAATTTGTGCTATTATATTAACATAAGTATTTTAATACTATGTTAGGAGGAATAATGTTTGATGCAAAGAACAATGTTATGTTTTGTGATGTCAAGGGAATTGAGGTTGCAGGAGAGGCAATTGTTCGGCAAGCAAAGGCTATTGTAGAAGAGATTAAACAAGCAATAACAAATGATAGAAAAGCTGATGTTTCTAGTATAACAATTGAAGATATAGAAGCAGAAGTTAATAATCTTATGTATTGCTTGGGAGAACTTAAAAAGCATAGCAAGTAGCATTATTTCTAATAAGGAAGTGGGTAAATTCTACTTCCTTATTATTCTTTTTTAAAATTTATCATAAAATGTTCACAAAATAAAATTTATTTGGTATAATAGTAATGGAAATAAAGGGGAAAGTTGGTATAAATATGAAAAATATTGAAAACATTGTAATTACAAGTGTTGATGTTTTTGCTTTTGTTGTTAGAAATAACAACAGACTTATTATGCCAAAATAAGAACTTAAAATGTGATTTAAAATCATAATTTTAAGTTTTTTCTTTTTTCTAAAACTTTAAATAATAAGAAAAGAGGGGTATGGTTTGAAAAATAAAATAAGAAAATTAAGTATAATGATGGTTATTTTTATTATGTTATTTACTCTAACAGGATGTGGAAATAATAATGAAAATAATACAATTGTAGAAGAAAAAAGCCAAGAAGGAACTTTGTTAACAGCAGATATAAATCCAGAATTGGAAGGAGTATATGCTTTTGCAAACAAAACAGAAGAAGGAAAAGCAAGTACAGTAGCTTTAAAAGAAGACGGAAGTGAAGTAACTTTAGTAGAGCACAACTTAGAGGAAGGAAAACAAGTAGAGTATGAAGCTTTAGATTATAGTTTTGGAAAACTGTATCTACAAAAAGGAACAGAATTTTTTTCTATAGATTTAAATCAAGGGGATGGAAATTATCAACTAGAGAGTATTTATAATGTTTCATCAGAGCCAGACTGGACACCCAAAATTATGTATGTATATGATGGAGTGCTTTATTATAATAGAGGGAATCAATTAATAGAAGGACATGATTTAGAAACAAAACAAACAAAAGAAATCGAATATAATGGAGATATAGACGGAAGTTTTGTAGTTGATAAAAAAAGAGGATATATCTATTATACAAAATCACCAGTTAAAATTTTTAGAGATGATTGGGGAGGAGCTTTAGGAACATATAATATAGCAACAGGCGAAAAGACAGAATTAAAAACAGCAGAGTATAAAAAAAGCACAGATAGTAATACAGAAGCAGGAAAAAGATTTTATATTGGTCCTGTAACAGATAATGGATTTATATATTATGAAAGAGTAGAAGGAAATTATGGTGTAGATGAAGCAAGTGGCTATGAATTTACAAGTAAAACAACTGGTTATGAATATAATGTTACAACTGCTGAAGAAACCAAAATAGACGAATATATGGACGAATACGGATTTGGAAATACAAGCTTTTATGATAATGGTAAATTATATTATGCAACTAATAGAGATTTAGGACCATCTTCTACAGAAAGTTCTTTAAAAGTATATGAAAATGGAAAAATAAAAGAAATAATAGAAGCTACTCCAGATAGTAATATAGATGAAATATATGTTTTATCAAATGGTGATATACAAGCAGAAATAGATGGAAATAATTATGATACTTATGAAGCATATATAGATACTTATATAATAAATAAAGATACTTTTGAAAAAAATAAAACAAATGTAACTTATAGAAATATGTCTTATATTGTAGAAGGATCAGATACACATACAGAAAATAAAACAGAAGAAAATGAAGAGGGAATAATTACAAAAGAAGATTTAGTTGGAGAGTGGAGAGCAACAACAACAGATAGTTTAGAATTTGGAATTTCATTTGTACTTGGCTCACAATTAACAAAAAATAATAGTATTGTATTTAATGAAGATGGAACTTATAATATGGGAATGTCATTTGAATACAACCAAGCTGGAAATTATGAAATAGAAGGAAATAAAGTAAAATTGTTAAACAACCAAAGAACAGATAAAAACCCAATAGATACAATAGTAGATGAATTTGTAATAAGTAAAGAAGAAGGAAATATAGTATTACTTTTACCAACAAAGCAAACAACTACAAATACAAAAGAAGAATTAACAGTAAATATAAGAATAGAAAAAAAGAAAATTAATTAAGGAGGTTTTTATGAACGAAGAAGATGAAAAATATAGACAAGAACATGGAGTTATAAAAGAATTAGATTTTGTTAATTTTGAAAAACCACTTGATAATATAAAAGAAACTGAAGTTGTATACACTAAATATTCAAACCCACAAGGTGGTAAAAAAATGGGTAGAGGAGGAATTGCTAAAGGAATATTAAAAGCAGGTTTTGGACTTATGGGTGCAGTAAGTGGCGGAGGCTGGTATGGAGCACATATGGCAACCCAAGGTGTAGGAAATATTATAACAGGAGCAGCAAATTATAAATATACAGGAGATATAGTAAAAGATGTATCTGAAACAATAAAATTATATGAGAAGGCCTCATGGAAATTTATAAATTTTGTTAAAAACTTTGTGCCAGCAAAAGGAAATATTGGAGATGTAGTTTTCAAAGATGGAACTGGTGGAGATACACATTGTGGAAATGGAAGAATTTTCTATGAAAACGGAGATTATTTTGAAGGGTATGTGCAAAATGGTTTTTTAAAAAAAGGGTTATATATTTGGCAAAATGGCCTAAGATATTTAGGTGAGTTTGATGAGTTACATAGAATGACAGGAATGGGAACTTTAATATATACAGATGGAGCATGTTATGTTGGTGAACAACAAGCAGGAGTAAAGCATGGTTTAGGTTATCAATTATATAAAGACGGAGCATATGTTGGTGACTGGGTAAATGGTCTTAGAGTAGACGGTGTTTTGAGATTAGAAAATGGTAAATGTTATGCAGGCGAATTTATAAATGACCAACCAGCATTATAGGAGTGTTAGTATGGAAGAAAATGAAATGATTAAGGCTATAAAAGAAAAAGCAAAACAAGGTGATGTTAATGCAAAAATAGCATTAGCAATAAATAAAGTAAAATATGAAGGAAAACTACAAGAAGGAATAGAAGAATTATTAAAACTTTCAAATGAAAATGAAGTTGCTTGTCATAATTTAATTAGAGTGGTATTAGCATTAAGAGAAGAAAATTATTACAGTGAAACTTTTATAACATGTAAAAAACTAGCAGAAGAAGAAAAAGAAATAGCTTTAATTGATTTAGGAGCAATTTACCAATTAGGAGTATTAGATACTAGTAAAAATATAGAAAAAGCAATTGAATGTTTTGAAAAAGCAATTAAATTATATAGAAGTGGAATTGCATATCAAAGTATAGGAGCTATATATTATTATGGAAAAGATATAAAACAAGACCTTGGAAAAGCTTTTGAATATTTTGAGATGGGAGCTAAAATGGGCTATGCTGATTCAGAAGATGCTATTGCTCAAATGTATTTAAATGGACAATATGTAGAACAAGATTATAATAAAGCTATATATTGGTATGAAAAAGCATTTGAACATGGAAAAAGAATTGTAGCCATTTGTATGGGGAACTTGTATTTACCAGACAACAATGTTTTAAATAATGAAAAAAAGGCTTTGGAATGGTATTCTAAAGGTGGAGAATGTGATGTCCCAGAATGTTTAGTGATGGAAGGATATCTTTTAGAAAATGGAAGTGACAATGTAAAAAATCTAGAAAAAGCAATTGATTGCTATGAAAGAGCCGCTAAACTTGGAAGTCCAAATGCATATTTTTTACTTGGCATAGCATATATGGAAGGGAAAATTGTTACAAAAAATACAATAATTGCAAGAAAAAACTTAGAAAAAGCTTTAGAATTAGGAATTGAAGATGCAAGAACTTTTATTAATAAACTAAATAGAAATCAAGGTGCTAAAGCAGTATCTGATACATATACAAGTATAGGAGCATATTTGCCAGAAACAACGACTGCTGAAATGTATAGAGCAAAGCAAGAAGCAAAAATGCAAGAAGAAGCAAGAAGAGAAAAAAATAGGGAAATGTTAAAAGCAGTTGCAGCAACTAGTGGTGCATCTGGCTTTATAGATGATAGAATAGGTTGTTTTATAGACAAAAATGGAAATGAAACATATATAGATGCAGATTCTGGTTATATCTTTAATGATACAACTGGTGACATTAGTTTTTATGATAAAAACACACATTCTGTATATAACACAGATAGTAAAGAATTTACATATTTAGATATAAGAGATGGGTATGTTTATAACTTCAATACTGGAAAAACAACATTAGTATCAGGAAGCACAACATTGGGAAGTTAAGATAAATTATTAAATATTTGTAAAGGGGAAAAGAAAAATGGTAAAAAAAGAGAAGATATTTAATTTTGTTTTAGTTCTTATTTTGTTTGTTACATTAATAGTACTTACAGGATGTGGACAAAAAAATGAAGAACAAGTAGTAGAAAATACACAAAATAATATGGTAGAAAACGAAGTAGTAGAAGAAAGTCCAATAAAAAATGGAAAATATGAAATGGTAATAGAAAGTGTAGAAGAATTACCAGATGAAGATATCTATTTAGAAATTTATGATAATCAGTTAACACTTGTAGATGGTTTTGCACAAATTACACAAATAGGAACATTTAAAATAGAAGATAATAAATTAGTAGGAACATATAATGAAGTAGAATATTTTGACCAAAATACAGCTGATATGACAAAAAAAGAGATAAATGATAAATTAGAATTTGAAATACTAGAAGATGGTTCATTAAAAGATAATATTGGTTTTGGAATGACTTTTGATAAAACCTTATATCAGGGAGAAACATATAAACTTTCTCAAGAATATGGTGATAGTAGTGATTGGGAAAATCTTTATTTAAGTTTTATAAAAAATGATTTAAAGGAAAGTACTAATGCAATTGAAGATGACCCATTAATAGGACCATTTATTGCATTAATAGATTTAAATTTTGATGATATTCCAGAATTACTATATTATGATGCAGAAGAATATATCAATGCAGGAGATATGTATACATATGTATATACAATAGAAAATGGAAAAGTGACATATAAAACAAAAACAGCAATAAGACATGAAGAAAGGTTTGTAAAAATACCAGATGAAAATATAATAATTCATTATGATGAGTATAATCCAGCTACAAAAGAGTGGATGAAAATTATACAAGATTTACAAGAAAAAACACTTACAGGATATGATGGCAATTATAATATGTGGATAAGTAATGCTAATGGAGAAAAACAAGAAGATATAACACCAGAAGAATATAATAAAATAACATCACTATATTTTGAAAATACTAATATAGAGCCTGAAATTTTAAAAACATATACATTGATGGAAGATTATACAGATGAACAAAAAACGAACATATTTGAAACAGCAGTAGAAGAATATAAAAATAAATAAAGTTTTTAATGTTTTAAATATAAATAAAAAATAAAGTAAAAGAAAGGGGAATAAAAATGGAAAAGAAAGTATTAAAAGTAGTAAGTTTAGTAGTATTAGGAGTACTAATGTTGGTATTACTTACAGGATGTGGAGACACACCTCTAATAAAAGAATTGAAACAATCAGAATTTGTTTTTTGGGGAGATGAAACAGGTTATACTTGGGAACAAGCAACTAAAGCTGTAATGAGTGGTGTAAAATGGACAGAATACACAGAAAACGACCAAGACTTTGTAATGATTTCTGGAGTTGAAAAAGAAACAGGAAAATATGTAGAAATAATTTATAAAGTATACTCAGGAGGAGATTTAGCAAGATATGCAGTAAATGTAGATGGAGATAGAAATAATACTTACTTTGATACAATGTTTAGAGATTTATCAGAAACGTATGCAAATTAGTTAGAAAGGAAAGGGGTATTAAAAAACACTTATTTAAAAATAGGGATATATTAATTGTATCTGTAATGATATTTGCTTTAAAATGAAACAGGTAATTTTAGTGTAAGTGGAAATAATAGTTTTATATATAATGGCATAACATTTAGGCTACGAAATAAATCAAAAAACCAATAGTATAATAGTAGTTACGAAATTAGTATATGATACAATTAATTTAGATAATGATAATAAAATTTCAAATAATTGGTAATAACCACTTTAGAGAAGATAGTTGTAGTGTTACAATTGATGTGAAACAAAAATAATAAAAATTGAATAAGTGATTCAAATCATATATAATTAAGTTGTC
>CALXHF010000023.1 GCA_944388035.1 uncultured Clostridia bacterium
TACATAATAGAAATGAATACCACCAAAACTACAAGTGAAAGAAAAGGATATAAGCAAGGTCTTGAACGAGGACGTGAGCAAGGTGAAAAAATAGGAATTAAACAAGGCGAAATAAACGAAAAAAAAGAAATTGCAAAAAAACTTAAACAAGATAATATGTCTTTAGATTATATATCAAAAATAACAGGGCTATCTATAGAAGAAATTGAAAAATTATAATTTATAATAAAAACTAGAAGCTTTAGAGATTTTCTAGTTTTTTTCTCTTTTATTTTTTACTTGTAATTTTCACAAAAAAATGATATAGTTAAAAGGAATTTTAATAAAAAGGAAGTGTGAATTTGGAACTTAGAGAAATAATAGAAAAGTCAAATTTAGAGATTCCAAAAGAAAGAATATTATTTAATGAACCTATGAAAAAATATACAACATTTAAAATAGGTGGATTAGCAGAGTGTTTAATAAAAGTAGAAAATGTAGAAGAATTAAAAAAAGTTCTAAAACTAGCAAATGAAAATAATATAAAAATTACAGTAATAGGAAATGGAAGTAATGTATTAGTTTTAGATGAAGGTATTAAAGGAATTACATTAATTATAAAAATAGAAGGTTATAATTTTCATACTCTAGATAATAAAAAATTTGTAATTTCAGTTGGAGCAGGAGAAAAGATTACTAAAATGGGAAGAATTTTCTTAAATAATAGTTTAACAGGTTTTGAAGAAATATCAGGAATACCAGGAAGCTTCGGAGGAGCAATAAGGATGAACGCAGGAGCAAATGGTAAAGAAATGAAAGATATTGTAAAATCTGTAAAATGTGTAGATTATTTAGGAAACGAAAAAACTTTTTCAAATGCTGAAATGAAATTTGAATATAGAAAAAGTATCTTAAATGAAGAAAAATACATTGTAACTGAAGTAGAAATAGAATTAGAAAAAGGAAATAAAGAAGAAATATTAGCTAAAATGGAAGGTTATTCTAATTCAAGAAAAGAAAAACAACCTTTAGAATATCCAAGTGCTGGAAGTACTTTTAAAAGAGGTAATGATTTTATAACTGCAAAATTAATAGATGAAGCAGGTTTAAAAGGTTTGTCTGTAGGGGATGCACAAGTTTCAACAAAGCATAGTGGTTTCATAATAAACAAAGGAAATGCAACTGCAAAAGATGTACTAGAATTAGTAGAAAAAGTAGAAGAAGAAATTTTGAAAAAATATAATAAAAAAATAGAACTAGAAGTAGAAATAATAGGTAAATAGGAGGAAATATGAAAGGCTTTTTTCAATGGTTTAAATCAAGTAGTAAAATGAAAAGATGGATGTTTTTAATTTTAATTGGTATTATTCTTGCTTGTTATGGATTGGCTAGAATACTTGTTATGAAAGAAATATCTTTTATAGATGTAGGGCAAGTTGTTGCAATATTTGTTGCAGGTTTTCTTGCAATTGTAATAGGGCTTGTATTTTTAAATAAAAGAACATTAGAGGTTTTAATTGAAGCAAGTGATGAAAGGATGGAAAACAATAAAAATGTTAATATGAATTCACTTATTTTTAATAAAACCGTTTATGATAAAGGACCAAACATTGTTGTAATAGGTGGAGGAACAGGGTTAAATACTGTTTTATCTGGTCTTAAAAATTATACAAACAATTTAACAGCAATCGTTACTGTATCTGATTATGGAGAAGTAATATCAAATTCTAGAAAAGAATTACAGACATTACCTTTAGATGATATTAAAGATAGTATAGTGTCTTTAGCCTCTAAAGAAGGTGAAATTGATAAATTATTTAATTATGAATTTAAAAGTGGTAAATTAAAAGGTTTGAATTTCTCAGATATATATTTCTTAGCAATGCAAGGTGCTAATGGTAATTTTGAAGATTCAATTATAAAAAGTAATGAAGTTTTAAATATGGTAGGAAAAGTTATACCTGTAACTTTAGATGAAATGAAAATTGTAGCAGAACTTGCAAATGGATATATTGTAGAAGAAAAATCAAGAATACCAGAAGTTGTAACAGATAAATTAACAAAAATAAATAGGATTACAGTAAATCCAACAAATTGTAGACCTACACCTGGTGTTGTGGAAGCGATAAAACAAGCAGATTGTATTGTAATTGGACCTCGGAAGCTTATATACAAATGTAATACCACCACTTTTAATAAATGGTATTGCAAAAGCTATTAAAGAAAGTACTGCAATTAAAATATATGTATGTAATATAATGACAGAACCAGGTCAAACTGATAATTATTCTATATCAGACCATATAAACGCGATTACAGAACATTGTGGAACAGGAGTTTTTGATTATTGTATTTATGATACAGGAGAAATTATACCAGAGTTTATTAAGAAGTATAATTTAGAAGGTCAAGATTTAGTAGAACAAGATGTAGATAAAGTTAAGGGAATTAAATTTTTACAAAGAAACTTATCTATGGTAAAAGATGATTTTATTAGGCATGATCCAAGCTTGGTTGCTTCTTCTATAATTGAGTTGATATGTGATGATTTAAAATACCAAGATAAACAAAATGACCCACAATTTTTGATGCTTAATAATAAATTAAGAGAAGAAAAACGTATTAATAAGATTAAGAAGAAAACTGAAAAGAAAGAAAGAAAAATAGCAGAAGGAAAATTAGGAAAACACGACAGAGGTTTAAAATCTAAGAGTAAGTTTAGTACAAAATATAGTGATAGAATTGCATCTATAAGAGAAGCAGATGCAAAAGCGGAAAGAAAGAAAAAACAAAGAACAGCAAGAAGTAAAGATAGGGTTGATGCAGATGTAATGAATAAAAAAGAATTTGAAATAGATAATAAAAGAAGTATGAAAAATAGTAAAAAAGGAAAAACACAAAAGAGAAAAACAACAGCAAAAAGATTTGCAGATACTAAAAATAATAATGTAAAAAAGAAATCAAGAGAAGAGATTAGAGCTGAAATGTTAAAACAATTAGAAAATAGTAAATTAAATGATAGAAAGTAGGAAAAATTATGAAATTTACAAAAGAAAGTTTGAATTTAGAAAACGGAATAGACAAAGAGTGGTTAATTACAAATGGAATTGGTGGATATAGTTCATCTAGTATAATAGGTGCAAATACTAGAAAATATCACGGCTTGTTAGTAGCAAGTCTAACACCTCCTGGAAGAAGATTTGTAATACTTTCAAAAGTGGATGAAAGTATTGAAGTTAGAAATAGAAAATATGATTTATATACAAACATAGGTAAAGAATATATTTCAAAAGGATATGAATATCAAGAGTCTTTTGAAAAAACTGTAGTTCCTACTTTTACATATAAGATAGGGAAGATAGAAATAACTAAAACAATTTGTATGGACTATGGAAAAAATACAGTTGGAATATACTATAAAATAAAAAATGGAGCATATAAATCAAAACTAACATTAGCTCCAATAATTAATTTTAGAGATTTTCATACAGTAAATACTGACCATATATTTGATGTAAAACAAATAATTAAAGGTAACAAAGTAAAAGTATCAGTAGATGGGAATTCGTATACACCTATTTATATGAATATATCAGATGGAAAATATATAGAACATAAAAATGATAGTTTTAATAATATGTTTTATGTTGAAGAAGAAAAAAGAGGTTTTGCATCTGTTGAAAACCACGCAGTCCCTGGAAGATATGAAGTTGAAATAAAAGCAAGAGAAGAAAAGGAAATTTCTTTTGTATGTTCTTTAGAAGAGAATATTGATGAAATAAATGTAAAAAACTTAATTGAAAAAGAAGAAAAAAGAATTAATAAAATATATGAAAACTCAGGTCTAGTAAAAGAAAGAACAACAAGTAAAAAACAAGAAAAAGAAAATGAATTAATAAAAACATTTATTAGAGCGACAGATAATTTTGTCGTAAATAGACATAGTTTTGGACTTCATACTTTGCTTGCAGGATACCATTGGTTTTTAGATTGGGGACGTGATGCTTTAATTTCTTTTGAGGGAACTTTACTTATTACTAAGAGATTTGATATAGCAAAAGAATTATTAAAAACAGGTATTAGAGATGTAAAATATGGTTTAGTTCCAAATGGATATTCAGGTTATGATAATAGACCTTTATATAATAGTGTAGATGCATCACTATTACTATTTGAGGCTATACAAAAGTATATAAATTATACAAAAGATTATAAATTTGTAAAAGAAGAAATGTATGAAACAATGAAAATTATAATTGAAAATTATTGTAATGGAATTGATGTTGACGAAAATAATATTTACTTAGACAGAGACGGTTTAATTGTTTCAGGAACAGAAAATACACAAAATACTTGGATGGATGTTAAGTTCCAAGGAAAAGCCGTTACACCAAGAAATGGAAAAGCAGTAGAAGTAAACAGTTTATGGTATAATGCAAATAAAATTATGCAAGACTTAAGTATAAGATTTGGACATCCAATAAATGCTATTAGATATAAAGAATTATCAGAAATGTGCAAGGCTTCTTTTAATGATAAATTTTATAATGAAAGAACAAAATGTTTATATGATGTATTAGGAGATAGTAAAGTAAGACCAAACCAATTATTTGCTCTAAGTTTAACATATCCTATTTTAGATATAAATTCTGAAGCTACTAAAAATGTAATTGACGTTGTAGAGAAAAAATTATTAAATTCTTATGGATTAAAGACGTTAGCAAAAGGTGAAGAAAATTATGTCGAAGTGTATGAAGGAGATGAAAAACATAGAGATTTAAGTTATCATCAAGGTATAACTTGGCCTTGGCTTTTAGGTTTATATTATAATTCACTTAAAAATATAAAAAGCTATTTAGAAAATAAAGAACAAAAAGAAAAGATAGAAGAAAAAATAAATAAATTTATAGAAAAAACTAAAAAAACATTTTCAAAAGAAATTAATGAAAGAGGTTGTATTGGTTCAATTGCAGAACTTTATGACTCAAAGATACCTAATTTACCTAAAGGAACAATTGCACAATGTTGGAGTGTTGCAGAAGTCTTTAGAATAATACTTGGAAAATAAGAAAGAAGGGTTTTATATGTTAAAAGATAAAAACAATAATTATATAAAAGATATAAACCCATTTGAAAGATTTGGAGAAATTGATAATAGTGTAATTTCATTTTATATGCAATATAATCACTTAAAAAACATATATAGACAAGGTTGGCTTAAAGTTAGAATTGGGTTAGAATATGAATCTAAATGTGAATCTGTTGCAGATCACTCATTTTCTATGGCTCTTCTTGCACTTACTATGATAGAAAAATATAAATTACCATATGATACACTAAAATGTATGAAAATGTGTATAGTTCACGAATTAGGAGAAGTATATGTTGGAGATTATACGCCTTTTGATAAAGTAACTAAAGAGGATAAGCATAATATGGAAAAAGAAGCTATAATGAAAATATTAAATAGTTTAGACTTTGATAATGATTTTCTAGAATTATGGGAAGAGTTTGAAGAAAATAAAACAGAAGAAGCAAAGTTTGTTAAAAACCTAGACCAATTAGAATTTATTCTCCAAGCATCAGCATATGGATTAGATGCTTCTTGTTTTGAGAGATGTATTAGTAAAATAACGGATGAAAATTGTAAAGAAGTATTAAATTATTTATTGAAATTAACAAAAGGAAATAATAAACCAAAAGTAATAGGATAGTAGATGTAAAATGATTAGTATTGATAATTTAGAAAAAGAATTAAAACAAGAAAAATTAAATAGTATATACCTTTTATATGGAGAAGAATTATTTTTATTAGAAAGTAATTTAAATAAGATAAAAAAATTATTTGGTGAAACTGTAAAAGGTATAAACTATGTTTTAATTGATGAAACAAATGTAAAAGAACTTATTTCAGATATAGAAACTCCTGCATTTGGTTATGAAAAAAAACTTATAATAGCAAGAAATACAGGTCTTTTTAAAGCAGAAGGAAAAAGAAAAAACAAAGAAATTAGTGATTTTAAGGAAAAATTAAATGATTATATAAATGATAATATAAAATTAATAAATGAAAGTGTTGTAATAGTTTTTATAGAAGAAGAGGTAGACAGCAGATTAAAAATATTTAAAACATTAGAAAAGCAAGGAACAGTTTGTAAATTTGATTATTTAAAACCTCTCCAAGTAGAACAAAGAGTTAAAGCAATTTGCAATGCGTATGGAGTAAATATAGAGGATAATATACTTAAATATTTTATTGAAATATGTGGAACAAATATGCAAGATGTGATTAATGAAATAAGAAAACTAATAGAATATGCTGGAAATGGTGGAACTATAAAAAAGGAAGATATTGATAGTTTAACAATAAAAAAATTAGAAGCAATTATATTTGATTTAACAGATAATTTAGGACAAAAGAGGACAGCTATAGCTATAGAGGTATTAAAGAATTTAATTTATAATAAAGAGCCAGTTCAGAGAATATTAATTATGCTTTACAATCATTTTAAGAAATTATATTTTTTAAAGTTGGCTACTAGATATAATAAAGACATAGTAAGTTCTTTAAATTTAAAACCTAATCAAACTTTTTTAGTTAATAAATATAAAACGCAAGCAAGATATTTTACAGAAAAAGAGCTAAGAAAAATTTTACAAGAACTACGAGATTTAGACATTAATTATAAAAACGGACTAATAGATTTAGAAATAGGTTTAGAATCTATTCTTTGTGGTTATTGTTCTTAGAAAATAGACATAGAAAATTATTTCTATGTCTATTTTCTACAGTTGGGAACTCTAATAGTTTCACCCGCATAAATAAGATTTGGATTTTTTATATTGTTTAAACTTACAATTGCAGATATAGTTGTATCAAATTTTTTTGCGATTTTAGTTAAAGTATCACCACGTTTTATAGTATAAAAAGTTTTTCCACACTCATTAGGTAAATTTACATTATTGTAGATAATGATTTTTTGTCCAGGATAAATTAAGTTAGGGTTACTAATATTATTTAACTTAACTAAATTAGATACAGTTGTATCATATTTTAAAGCTATTTCTGATAAAGTATCACCTCTAACTACTGTATAAACAGTTGAAGTTACGTTTTCGTTATCAGATTGTTTTATAGTAAATATTTCTCCTGGATAAATTAAATTAGGGTTTTTAATACTAGGGTTTAAAGAAATAATATTACTTACAGTTGTTCCGTATTCTCTTGCAATTTTACTTAAGGTATCACCAGGTTTCACTGTATAAGTAATAGTAGTGTTTTCTTCAGGTTGATCTGGTACTTCTGGTGTAGGAATTGGTTCAGTACTAGAAAGTAAAATGCCATCTGTAAATCTATTTCTATCAACATTACCAGAAATTCCAGAAACTCTGCCAGTACTTGTATATTGCCAACCAACCCACGTAGACCATTTATCATTTCCTCCGTGGTTCTGACACACCATAATTTGCAACCCAAAGAGGATAAATTGCAAGTTCAGAGCTAAAAATAGTTCTAGCAGAATAACTATTGCTATAAATTACAACTTCTTTTTTAGTAGCATTTATTAATGCTTCTAAAAAAACTTTAGAAATTTCATTAATTTCCGTAACTGATAGATTACCAAAAGACTCAAAGTCCATAGCTAACTTACAGTCAGGTTGTTTACCTGAAATAACACGTGCAAAAAAATTAGCTTGAGATCTTGCTTGCTCCACACTTCTTGCGGTTACATAATGATAAAAACCTACTTTTAAACCATTTTCCTTAGCATTTCTATAATTTTGTTCAAAATATGGGTCTATATAACTACTACCTTCACTAGATTTTATATAAACAATATTAATACCTGAATTTTTAACAGCTCTAAAATCAATATTTCCTTGCCAAGAGCTTACATCTATACCTTGATATATATTAGAACTAGAAGGTCCAAAGGCAAAGGTAGTAATAAAAATATTTCCAAATAGAAATAAGCTAAGTAATAAAATAATTAGAATTCTACTTAAATTATTAATATATTTATTCATAATAACTCCTTTCTAGAGATATAATCTCTCTTTACATAATATGAAAAATATAGAATTTTGGTAAGAATTTTGAAAAAAATAAAAAAATATGTTAATATATAATATGTAAAGTAAAAAAATAGAAAAGATAGGAGAAATATATATGAAAAAACCAGAATTATTAGCACCAGCAGGTTCTTTTGAAAAAGCAAAAATAGCTTTTCTTTATGGAGCAGATGCTATCTATTGTGGAACATCTGAATTGTCATTAAGAACAAGAGCAGATATGAAAGATGATGATTTAGAAAAAACAATAAAATATGCACATAATCTTGGAAAAAAAGTGTATGTAACACTTAATATATTTGCTTGGGATGAAAAATATCCAGAAATAATAGAAATGGCAAAAAAATTGGAAGAATTAAAACCAGATGGGATAATTGCAGCAGATGGTGGTGTAATAGATGTGTTAAAACAATATTCACCAAGTGTACCAATTAATGTAAGTACACAAAGTAATATAGTAAGCCTTCATTCTGCAAATTTTTGGTACAAAAATGGTTGCAAGAGAATGATAATGGCAAGAGAAATGAATAAAGAACAACTAAAATACATAATGGAAAATAAACCAGAAGATATGGAAGTAGAAATATTTATACACGGAGCAATATGTTTTGCGTTTTCTGGAAGATGTTTTTTAAGTGATTTCTTGTCTTGTAGGAGTGCAAATTTAGGAGACTGTGCACAAAGTTGTAGATGGTCATATAATTTATATGCAGAAGAAAAAAATAACCCAGGAGAATTAATGCCAATAGAAATAGATAAATATGGAACAAGTATATTTTCATCAAAAGACTTGTGTTTAATAAAAGAATTACCAGAAATAATAGATATGGGAGTAGATAGTTTAAAAATAGAAGGAAGACTAAAAACAGAATATTATTTAGCAAGTGTGATAAACGCATATAGAAATGCAATTGATGATTATATTAAAGAACCTAAAAATTATGATTTTACAAAATATTTAGAAGAACTAGAAAAAGTAAAAACAAGAGGTTTAACAACTTTTTATTTTAATGATAGAAATAATAAAGATATACAAGAATATGGTGGAAGACAGTATAATGAAAATTATGAATTTGGTGGAAAAGTTGTAGAATATGATGAAAATATTTCTACAATAGAAATAAAAAATAAATTATCAGTTGGAGATAATTTAGAAATAATTATACCAAATGAAATAGAACCATATAAGTTTAAAATAGAAAAATTATATGATAATGAAACAAATGAAGAAATAACAGAAATAAGCCCAGGAGTAAAAGGACAAAAAGTAAAAATACAATTACCTATAAAATGTGAAAAAGACTTCATAATAAGAAGAAAAAAATGAGACAATATGGGACACCCATTTTTTGTCTCATTTCGATATTATAAAAGTAGATTTTTAAAGAATATAATTAAAACGGTTAATAATAATTAATCTTTCTTATTAAATAATGAAAAAATAATAAATCCAAGTAAAATAGAAAGAAAGAAAATACTAAAGCCTAAAAAAGAAGAAATATTAGGAATAAGCACAAAAATAGAACCTAAAGAAAAACCAATAATAGAAAAGAAAGTTTTAGTATGGAAATTCTTTAGTAAAAAATTAGTTAACTTCATAAAAACAAGACAGCCCAAAAGAAGACCTAACCCCATAGGAATAATAACAGGCAAATAAATATTAGAAAGAGAACTTAAATAAATATTATAAACACCCAAAAGCATTAAAATAATCGTATTACTAATACCAGGAATAACAACACCAATGGACATTGCAAAACCTGATATAAATAAATATAAAAAGTTAAAAGAATTAGAAAAATTATCAGGAATATATTTTTCTAAAGCAACTAAAAAAATACCAATTAAAAAAGAAAATAAAAGAAATAGAAAATCAATTGTCTTTAAATTATTAATATTTTTATTATTATTAGATTCTTTTAATAAAGAAGGTATACTACCTAAAATCAAACCTATAAAAATAGATTTTGTTTGTAATGGATATGTAGTTAAAAAGTAATTTAAAAAATTACTAAAAATTAAAACACCAATTCCAATTCCTAATATAATAGGAAATAAAAATTTTAAATTATTTTTTATATCTTTAAAAAAGTTTAATAAACTATCTAAAAGTTTTTCATATAAACCAAAAACAATACAAATAACACCACTACTAATACCAGGAAGTATTGCACCACTTCCAATAAATATACCTTTTATACAATTTAATAAAAATACCATAAAAACACCTCTTTAAATATTATTTTATAAAAACAAAAAAATTCTAGAAATAATAATTTTTATGGTCAGGCACTTTTATTTTTTTTTCACATATAATGAAAATAGTTGAAAAAGATAGCAGAAAAATATCTATGGAAAAAATAATAGGGGGTGCATTTATATGTTATCGGCACTTTGTTTCACAGGTTTATATGGTTTTTTTGAATTTTTAAGAACAGCTGTATTTGTAGTTCGGATATATTCAAGGAGGAAATTTATTTCCAGAACCGTTATCAAAGGAAGAGGAAAAAAACTATTTAGAACAAATGGCGAAGGGAGATATTGATGCAAGAAATATTTTAATAGAAAGAAACTTAAGATTAGTTGCTCACGTTGCTAAAAAATATTCTACAGCAAAAGTAGAACAAGATGATTTGATATCAATTGGAACTATTGGTTTAATTAAAGGAATAAATAGTTTTAATATAGAAAAAAATACTAGACTTTCTACATATGTTGCTAGATGCATTGATAATGAGATATTAATGTTTTTAAGAGCAAATAAAAAATTAGGTGCAGAAGTGTATTTAAATGAACCAATAGGAAAAGATAAAGATGATAATGTAGTAACACTTCAAGAAGTTTTAGAAAATAACGAAAGAAATATAGAAGATGAGGTAGATATTAAAATGAAAATAAAGCTTTTATATGAGAAAATGAAAAAAGTTTTAAAAACAAGAGAAAAAACTATATTAGAATTAAGATTCGGACTCGGTGGTAAAAAACCAAAAACACAAAATGAAATAGCAAATATGATGGGAATATCACGTTCTTATGTATCTAGAATTGAGACAAAAGCAATAGGAAAACTCGCAAAAGAGATAAAAGAATAAAAAAATACTAATAAAATTATATATATAAAATGTGCTTGACAAACAAAAATCAATATGAAATACTTAAGGCAGTCAATTACAGAAATTTAAAGTTTTTGTGAAAATGTTTTAATGGAGATAATACTATGAGAAAATATTTAAAAGAACATATAAAAAATTATTTAATAATAATATTTATAGCAATAATAATAACATCAGGTCTATTAATAGAAGGATTGCCAAATGGACACGATGCAGATTCACATTTAGCAAGAGCAGTGGGAACAGGAGAAGCTTTAAGCGAAGGGCAATTTCCCGCATTAATAACATCAAATTACGCAAATGGTTTTGGTTATTCTTGGAATATATTTTATCCACCACTTGTAACATATTTAGAAGTAATACTTAAAATATTTGTATTTACATATGAAAATGCAGTAAAATTAACGATTTTATTTTCAGTAATAATAGCTGGAATAGCAATGTATGAATTAGTAAGAGAAATAACAAAAGGAAGAAAAAATATATCCTTATTAGCGGGAATAATGTATATATGCGCACCATATTTGTTAGTAAATATATATACAAGATTTGCACAAGGAGAAATACTTGTATATGCATTTTTTCCAATAATGTTTTTAGGAATATATAATTTAATTAATGGTAATAAAAAGAAATACACATTAATAGGAATTGGAGCAATAGGAATTTTATTATCACATAATATAGGAGCAATTTTTGCAGTGGCTATGGCTGGAATATATGTATTATTCAATATTACAAAGTTAAAAGATAAAGAGATATTAGAAAAAATAATAATAAATATAATATTTATAATGCTTGTGACATCATTTTTCTATTTAACATTATTAGAAACAAAATTTAGTGTAAATTATGAAGTATTTGAGTATGGCAAAATGGCAACCCTAGAAACAATAAAAGAGAATGCAGTATATTTGCCACAAATATTATTTGGTAAAATGCAATTTGGTTTTAGTGAGGTTTTAGATTACCCATATAATATACAGGAAGATATGTGTTTTCAACTTGGTTTATACATAGTAGTACCATTATTATTTACTCCATTTGTGTTTAAAGATATAGATAATAAAAAGAAAAAAGATTATGTAGTAACATTATTTGTAGGAATAATATCAATAGTAATGGCATCAACTTTATTTCCATATGAGGAAATGCCAAAATGGGTATCATTTATACAATATTCTTGGAGATTCTTATTTATTGCAACATTTACTTTAACAATAATTGCAGCAATAAATTTGGAAAAATTATTTAAAAAAATAGAATTAAAACAGATAGCAATAATTACAACAATAATATTAATATATATATCACCATTGGTATTTGCAAATGACTTTGATAATAGTATTACAGATGAAAAATTTGAACAAGTTGATAAATTAACAGAAGGAACAAGGTTATCAGAAGCAACATCATCATTAGAATATATACCAACAAATGCATTTATAAATGCAGAATATTTAAGAAATAGAAAGCAAGAAGTGATCATATTAACAGGTGAACTGAAAATAAATGAGCAAACTAAAGATGGTTCTAATATGTATATAAAATATGAAAATAACAAAGAAGGAACAAAAATAGAATTACCATATTTATATTATCCGGGTTATGAAATAGAGGTAAACGGACAAAAACAGGAATATTATGAATCAGAAACAGGTTTTATACAGCTAGATTTAAACAATCAAGAAGGAGAAATAACTGTTAAATACACAGGGACAATGTTAGCAAGAATAAGCTTTATAATATCCATAATATCTTTAGTAGTATTTATTATTTTTAATATTATCGTAATAAGAAAAGAATTAAAAGAAAGGTATAATTAGGTTTGAAGTTAAATTAAAGATATGCTTTTAGAAAAATTTTAAAAAAGTTTAAATAAAATAAGTAACAAAAAGTAAGAGCTTTTTTCAATTAGCTTTTGCTTTTTTTTTATTAGAAAAAATTAAAATTTTTTATTGCTTAATAAAATCTTCATATTTATTTAAGAAAAAATAAATTGTAAATATAAAAGGGACAGAGTAAAATAAAAATATAAAAAAGAGGGAGGTAGAAAATGGAGGAAGTAATTTTAAAATGTGAAAACTTGCATAAGAATTTTGGAAAAAAAGAAATTCTAAAAGATGTCTCTTTTAAAGTGAATAGTGGAGATATATTAGGTTTTATTGGGCCAAATGGAGCACGGAAAAACAACGACTATAAAATTAATATTAGGACTTCAAAATATTACTAAGGGAAAGGTAATTATAAATAATTACGATATAGAAAAAAACTTTGAAAAAGCAATAGAAAAAGTAGGAGCAATAGTGGAAAACCCAGACTTATATATGTATTTAACAGGATATGAAAATTTGAAATTAATAGCTAATCTATATAAAAATGTAGACGAAAAAAGAATAGAAGAAGTAGTAAAATTAGTGAAATTACAAAATCGAATAAATGATAAAGTATCGAAATATTCACTAGGTATGAGGCAAAGACTTCGGAATAGCACAAGCAATACTTCATAAACCGAATTTATTAATATTAGATGAGCCAACAAATGGTTTAGACCCAGAAGGTATAAAAGAAATGAGAGAGTTATTAGTAAATTTAGCCCAAAATGAAAATATGGGAATAGTAATATCAAGTCATAATTTAGCAGAATTAGACAATTTGGTGAATAAAGTATGTATTATAAAAAATGGTGAGATAATTGAAACAAGTGGTATTACAGAAATAAAGAAAGAAGCAAAAACAAATTATAAAATATTTGAAGTAAATGGCATAGAAAAAATTAAAAGCTTACTTCCTGGAGCAATAGTGATTAATAGTAATAAATTCAAAATAAATGTAGTAAAAGAAGAGGTACCAGAAATAGTAGAATTATTGGTAAACAACAATATACCAATATATGAAGTGAAAAAAGAAGAGAAAACATTGGAAGAAGCATTTTTTGAAAAGACAGGGGGGAATATAATTGAGTAATTTAATAAAAAATGAGTTAACAAAGATATTTAAGAAAAAATCAATTTATATAGTTTTATTAGTAACATTAGCATTTGTGATTTTATCAAATTGTATGTATAAATATTTTTATAATAGTGGAAATTATTCTTATTATAGTGAAGTTTATGTAGAAGAAGCAAAAAGACAAATTAAAGAATTAGACCCAGAAAAACCAAGTGATACGCAATTATATATAGAATATAAAACAGTAGTAGATATATACGATATGATGCAACAATATAAAAATGATGACTGGCAGGTACAAATAATAGCATCAAATGTAGGAAATTATATACAAGAAAGAAACACTTATTTATATGGAACAGAAAAAAATGAAGAACAAGCTAAAAAAATAGATGAAAAAATAAAAAGTTTAGAGGATAAATTAAAACAAGATGACTGGAAATATTTTGCAAACGAAGAACTAAAAAGTGCAGAAGAAAAAGTAAAAATGTTAGAGGAAGAAAAGAATGCAACTGAAGATAAACAAAGACTAGAAGAACTAAGTAATGAAATTGCAGTTGCAAAAATAGATTTAAATGTGGCAAAATATAGAATTGATGAAAATATAAAATATGGTAATGACTATATGAATAAAGCACTTAACAATTATCAGCAAAATAGCTATATTGTAGAACAAATAAATAATTCAAATGAAGAATTAACATATGAACAAAAGAAACAATATAATGATGCTTTAGAAACAAGTAAAATAAGTGAATATATAATAGAAAATCACGTAGATGCTGAAAAAGCAAATGATTTAAGAGGAATATTATCACGATTTTTCAATGAATTTGGCTTATTTATAATAGTAATTGTAATAATGATAGCAGGAACAATTGTAAGTGAAGAATTTAACAAAGGAACTATAAAGTTGTTATTAGTAAAACCATATAGTAGAAGAAAAATTTTACTTGCAAAATTTATTACAATATTGGTTATGATATTGTTTACAGTTATAATAACAATAGCTATGCAATTAATAGTAGGTGGCATAGTATTTGGCTTTGACAGTCTAAAAATACCAGTAGTGGTATATGATTTTAGTAAAAATATTATACAAGAAATAAATATATTTACTTATTTAGGAATACAAATAATAAGTGTTTTGCCAAGTATAATATTACTTGCAACATTATCATTTGCATTAAGTACAATATTTACGAATTCACCACTTGCAATAGCTTTACCACTTTTAGGATATATGGGAGTAGCAATTATAAACCAATTATCAATACAATACAATGTACAATTTTTGAAATATTTTGTAACATTAAATTGGGACTTTTCACAATACTTATATGGTAATTTACCATTAATGGAAGGATTAACACCGGAGTTTTCAACAATTATCTGCGTAATTTATATGTTTATAATGTTAATACCAACATTTATAATATTTAAAAAGAAAAATATAAAGAATATTTAATAAGAATATTGTAAACGATAAAAAACTAGGAAGTTCCTAGTTTTTTATTTATGATTATAATCTTTCTATTTCTTCTATAGATAACCCTGTTATTTTTGATATATAATCTAAAGACATATTATCTTGTTTAAGTTTTTTTGCAATTTCTTTTTTTTCGTTTATTTCGCCTTGTTTAATTCCTATTTTTTTGCCTTGTTCTCGACCTTGCTCGAGACCTTGCTCACGACCATGTTCAAGACCTTGCTTATATCCTTTTCTTTCACTAGTAGTTTTGGTGGTATTCATTTCTATTATGTAGTCTTCTTTCCAGTCTGCTATTCTTTGCATAATTGGGTCATTACT
>CALXHF010000024.1 GCA_944388035.1 uncultured Clostridia bacterium
CAACTTAATTATATATGATTTGAATCACTTATTCAATTTTTATTATTTTTGTTTCACATCAATTGTAACACTACAAAATACAAGAATTTTTAAAATTCTTGTATTATCTTTCTAAATCTTGTTCTCTATCATCTAATTTTTTATCTCTACTTACTACATTTGTCTCTCTTGTTTTTAACCTTTCTGGTTTTCTTGGAGTTTTTCTTCTTGTTTTTTTATCACTATGTATTAACATATCTTCCAAACTTTTTATAGATTTATTTGCTACATCAAAATCATTTATATATTCTGGATTATTCATATATTTTTTTAAACCACTATCTGTTTCTTCTATTTGTTCATCAGAACTAAAAAAAGCTCTAAATAATTCTTTCCAGTTAGTTTGTTTTTCTCTAACATTAACTTTTTTCATAATTATAAAGTTTCACCTCTCTTTTAAACATATGTTAATTTTAGCATATTTCATAGGAAAAATCAAGTGTTATTCGAAAAGTTTAATTTGATGGTTTAAATTTTACATTTTCTGTAAAACTTCATTTAATATTTCTGCACATCTATTAGAAGCAAGCTCTAAGTTTTTATCAAAATCTTTTTCATTTTCACCATTTGGAGTATCAGAAACTCCTCTAATTACTAAAAAAGGAATATTGTCTAAATAGCAAACTTGAGCAATTGCTCCGCACTCCATATCAACAACATCAGCCTTAAAAGTAGCCCTTATCTCATCTCTTAATGAAACTTCTGTACAAAAAATATCTCCAGTTGCTACTATTCCAGTTCTAACTTTATAATCTCTTTTTTCATTTACAACATCTTTTACTTTATCTAACCAATCACTATCACAACTAACATCATTTCCAACACCTGTTATATAACCTTTACTATGACCAAATGCTGTTATATCAAAATCGTGTTGAACAACTTTTTTACCAATTAAAATATCCCCTATATTAAGCATTGGGTCAATTGATGCTGCTGCACCTACATTTATTACTTTACTTACTTTGTATTTATCAATTAAAATTTGAGTTGTTCTTGCTGCATTTACTTTACCAACACCACTTTGAACTAAAATACATTTTTTATTTCCTATTTTTCCTTTATAAAAATCTAATTCATAACTTTCTTCTAGTTCTATATCTTTCATTAAACTTTTTACCGCATCTTTTTCTTCTTCCATTGCAACAACTATACCTATTTTATCCATTTCTTCTAACCTCCAAAATTATTATACTATGTTTTTTTTATTTCTTCAACATTTTTAAATTTAAAAATAGTACTTGCAACTTTTTTTATTTTAATGTAATATAATAAAGTAAATTGAAAGAAATGCAAAATAAAAAAACAAATTTTAAAAGAAAGGAGTAATTTATTTTAGTTATAGCGCCAGGACACTTAGGATAAAGTGTTGACGAGGTCTAAGGTATTCGAAAGATTCGGCGGGTTCCTTAGTGGCTTTGCTTAAGGTCATAAGTATTAACTAAAAAACCAGTAGTGATATTGGAACAAAGAGTTAATACAATTAAGCTTTATTTGCATAACTTTCAATTCCATAAAAAATATAATATATAATGAATTTAAAATTTAAAGGAGGATTTACTATGTGTGGAATTGTAGGTTACATAGGAACAAAAAAAGCAAGTCCAATACTTATTAATGGACTTTTAAGATTAGAATATAGAGGTTATGACTCAGCTGGGATAGCAACAATGGAAGATGATAAAATCTCTGTTATGAAAGATAAAGGAAGAGTTAAAAATTTATATAATTTACCAGGAATTGATGATTTAAAAGGAACAATAGGAATAGCTCACACAAGATGGGCAACACATGGAAAACCATCAAAAGAAAACTCTCACCCTCATATTGATAATTCAGAAAGTTTTGCAGTAGTGCATAATGGTATTATTGAAAATTATAATGAATTAAGAAAATTTTTAACAGATAATGGATATAAATTTTATTCAGAAACAGATACTGAAATAGTACCAAATTTAATTCATTACTATTACAGTAAAGATACTTCAAATGATGATATGAAAATATTAAGAGCTGTAAAAAATGCTTGTAAAGATTTAAAAGGAAGTTTTGCATTAGAAATAATTTCAAAATATGATAAAGACCATATGATAGTTTTAAGAAAAGATAGCCCTTTAGTTATAGGTAAAGGAGATGGAGAAAATTATATATCATCTGATATACCAGCAATACTTTCATTTACAAGAGAATTCTATCTTTTAAATGATTTAGAATTTGCCGTATTATCTAGAGAAGATATTAAATTCTATAATACAGACTTACAACCTATAGACAAAAAAGTACAAACAATAGAATGGAATGCCGCAAGTGCAGAAAAGGAAGGTTATGAAGACTATATGTTAAAAGAAATTCACGAACAACCAACGGCTATTCGTGAAACAATAGGAGCAAAACTATCTGAAAATTCAAAATGTTCATTTGATGAATTAGATTTCACAAAAGAATATTTAAAAGGACTTAACAAAATATATTTAGTAGCTTGTGGTACAGCAATGCACGCAGGTTTAGCAGGAAAAAATATTCTAGAAAAACTTTGTAAAATTCCGACAGAAGTAGACATTGCATCTGAATTTAGATATAGAGATCCAATAATAGATGATAAAACACTTTGTATATTTATTTCTCAATCAGGAGAAACAGCCGATACAATAGCAGCTTTAAAACTATCTAGAGAAAAGAAAGCTAAAACTTTAGCAATTAGTAATGTAATTGGAAGTTCAATAACAAGAGAAGCTGATTATTCAATATATACTCATGCAGGACCAGAAATAGCAGTTGCATCTACTAAAGCATATACATCACAAGTAGTACTTCTTGCAATGCTTGCAATATATTTTGCAGAAACACTAGAAGAATCAGAAGTAGAAGTTCTAAATCTAAAAAAAGAAATTTTAGAATTACCAAAAAAATTAGAAGAAACTCTAAAATGTGAAGACAGAATAAAAGGTTTTGGTCATAGAATTTACCAAGAAAAAGACGTATTTTTCTTAGGAAGAGGCATTGATGAAACAGTTGCTAGAGAATCAGCATTAAAATTAAAAGAAATATCATATATACACGCAGATAGTTATCCAGCAGGAGAACTAAAACACGGACCAATTGCTCTAATTGAAAATGGAATTACTGTTATCAGTATAATGACAGACCCAAAACTTGTAGAAAAAACAGTAAGTAATATCCAAGAAGTAATAACAAGAGGAGCAAAAACATTAGTAGTAACAAACCAAGATGTCGATAGTAAAATGTTTGATACAGTAATTCGTATTCCAGAAACAGACCCATTTGTTTCTCCAATACTTTCTGTAGTACCACTTCAACTTCTTGCATACTACATCTCTAAAGAGAAAGGTCTAGATGTGGATAAACCAAGAAACCTAGCAAAATCAGTAACAGTTGAATAGTAATGTTTCTATTGCACACATAAAAGTTGAATTTATAACATAGTTTGTTTTAAAAAATAAAAGAGCAGGTAGAATAATCTACTTGCTTTTTATAGATGTGTGCATTAGAGACCTCTCTACCCTATCAAAAGTTTTATTATTATTAAACATACTACTCCTGGAAGTCCAAGTAAACCAATTAATATGCTTGTAAAGAAATTAAGTCCTATATGAAAACCAAAATTTGCACCTATTAAATTTATTATAAAAATTACTACTCCACCTAGTATAGAGTTTAAAACCAATTTTAAAATCTTTTTTATTGGCACAATAAAAATTCTTCCAAATATAAATATAAAACAAATACAAGCTAAATATGTAATAATATTAATATCCATTTTTAATCACTCCAAAACTTTTAACTCTTATTATTACTAATTTTTATGATTAAAAATGGACAAATATTACTTAAAAACTTTTCTATTTTTATTTTACTCTCTCTTCTTTACTCTTAACTATTTAATTTTTCTATCCAGCATCTTCTTCAAAACTATATTTTTTATTATTTATTATATCTACTTCTATTCCCTTAATCTTTGCAAGTTTAATTAAATAATCCAACTTTGCTTGGTTTGCTTTTATTTGATAAGTATAATAATCAACTAGTTCATCTTGTGCATATTCAAAATTTTTATTATTTGATTTTAACTCTTCTCTTGTTTTTATAATTGCCTTTATCAATTCAATTTCCTTTTCATATTCTGTTTTTTCTATTATTTTTTGCTCTCTTCTATATTCTTCCTGCATACTACATCTCCTTAATTTTTAATTTTAACTTTTTCATTTCTATTATATTCCAATTAATATATTTCTATTCATTAAAATTATTTTAAACAATTTGAGTTATTTTTTTATTATTTTCACTAAAATACTTGTTTTTTTCCTATTTTTATAGGATAATATATATGTATGAATTTATTTTATGAAAGGAATTTTTAGATGAAACTTATAGATAAATTTTTGAAAAAGTTGAATACTGATAGAAATACCTTTGCCACATACATTTTAACATTAATCACAGTATATTTAGCAGTTGATAGATTAGTTGAAATGTTACTTATGATATTTACAGGTGTTTCTTATTCTTATTGGGGACCAATTGCTTATACTTTTGCACTTGCTTGTCCTGTTTTTGCATATTTATTTTCAGGGCAGTCAAAATTTGCAACATCTAAAGCAAAAAAAGTTACATTGTTTTATTTGTATGTAATTGGTCTATATATAATAGCAATTTCAATGTTTACACAATGGCTTAATATGGGAGCTTGGTTACTACTTCTATCTGTTCCCAACTACGTAGAACTTATTACTGATTTTTCTGATTTAGTAACCCCTGCTATGGTAAGTATTTCTCTTTATTTACCACTTGCTACTATATTTCCATTTTTCAAGAAATTGTTCTTTGGGGTTAATGATAGCAAAGACCAAATTCGTTCTATTTGGGACTATGGTGGAATTAGTTTAGCAGGCAAACCTGAAAATTCAGGTCCATATTCTTGTGAAGTTTATTTTGCAAATGACAGTGAAACGGGTAAATCTATTACAATTCCTGAAGAATCTAGATTTCAATCATTATTCGTGTGTGGAGGTTCTGGTTCTGGTAAAACTTCATTAGTATTTGAACCATTATTTGCAAGAGACTTAGAAAGAAAATATTTCTTTAAAGAAGTTTCTAAAGAAATGGGATATACTGCACTAAAAACAGGTCTTGCAACATTAGATGCTCCATATGAAAACGATTATTTAAATGAAAACTTTAATTTAAATATGTTAGTTCCTTTAGACGGTAAAGAAGATTTATATAAAGCTTATATGAAAAAAATGATTTTATCTACTATTGGTACTGATATAACATATAAAAACCTTGGTCTTACACTTATGGCACCTGATTTTGAAGAAATTTCACATATGATTGATGTTTGTAATAATTTTGGTATTAAATATAATTTAATAGATCCATCTAATTCAAACTCAGTAGGACTAAACCCTTTTGTTTATGAAGATTCTTCAAAAACCGCTACAACTATATCTGCTGTTATAAAATCTATGTACAATACATCACACGCAGATGTTGACGAAGCTTATAAAGAAGATATAGTTATTCAAGCAATTGAGAATTTAGTTGTTTTATTAAAAGAAGTGTATCCAAGAATTAATGAAGGTAAACTTCCTAATATGGAAGATATGCTTAAAATGTTTACTAATTTTGATTTAATAGAAAAGATGTGTAAAATATTAGAACACGAAATTGAAAATGATGAATTTGCTAAAGATAAATATCGTGTATTACTTACATATTTTAAAAAGAATTTTTATAGTGATGCACCAGCAAAATCTAATATGGAAAAATATATATATTCAGTTGTTAGCCAATTAGATAATTTACTTAGAATTCCTGGTATTAAAGGTATTTTATGTAATAGATATAATAATATTAATTTTGATGATATACTTAAAGACTCAGAAGTTATCTTTATTTGTACAAGACGTGGTGATTTAGGAGCTGCAGGTTATAAAGCTTTTGGTTTATTCTTCTTAATCACTATGCAAAACTCAGTTTTAAGAAGACCTGGTGTTGAATCTTCTAGAGTACCTTATTTTGTATATATAGATGAGTTTTCAGACTTTATTTGTAAAGATACTGAAGCTATGTTTACAATGTATAGAAAATATAAGGTTGGAACTACTATTTCTGTACAAAGTTTACAACAACTAGAGACACCTGAACTTCCAGTTAATTATAAAAACACTATTTTATCAAACTGTGCAAGTAAAGTTCTAACTGGAAATGCAGCATATGATGAATTAGTTTGGTGGGAAGGCGAATTTAGTAACCATAGAGAGTGGACATATGTAAATAATATGGATATGGAAAAAATGGAATATGATTCTAAATATGGAAACGTAAAATGGGAATTTGTTGCTAACTTCAAAGCTGGTAAACTACAAGCTCTAGGTACTAAAGATTGTGCTTACAAAATTAGAGCAGCAAATGGTAAATGTATGGTAGGTCCTGCAAAACTATCTTTCCTAGAAGCTAAATACAAAGAACCTCATAAAGTTAAAACTTTTGATTTTGGTAAATATTCAGATGGTGTTACAACAGACACAGAAGATGATACATCAAGTAAAGCTCACAGAAGATTTAACCCAAGAAATGTTAATTTTAGAGATAAAAATAATGAAATTGATCCTATCCAAACAGATACAACTGATTCTAAATATTTATTTGATAACCAAGATGCTATAGTTGTTAATTTTAGAAGAAAAAAGAAAAATTAAAAAATAAAAGAAAAGTACATATTTAAAAATGTACTTTTCTTTTTTATTTAGATTTGTATTCCTATTAATTGGATTATAATTCCGGATAATACTCCTATTATATATAATAATGCAGTTATTTTTAAATTTTGCTTTATTCCCTTATTCATTTTAAATAAAACAATTAGACCTACTCCTGCTCCTACTAGTAAACCTGATATCATTGTAGATATAGGTATTACATTTTGTAAATATAATTGTGTAAGTATTACAGAAGAAGCACAATTTGGAATTAAGCCTATAATTCCACCAAGTACTGGTCCTAATATCACATTTGATTTTACAAAATTTCCTATGGTTTCCTCTCCAACTAAATGTATTGCTATATTAATTATAAATGTAATTATTAATATAAAAATAAATATATTTATTGTATGTTTTAAAGCTGATTTCAAAATTCCATGTTCACAATGACAATGTTCTTTTTCACACAAATCTATAATTCTTTCTTTTTCATTATCTTTTTTCCTTAATCTTAAAATAAAATCAATTACAAAACCTGCTATCATACCAATTAATATTTTTATTGCCAATATTTTCAAAAGAGTTATAATAGAAGCTCCTTCTGAGATAAAGATTGGTATCATTTCATCAGATGTAGATAAATATACAGATATTAGTGTTCCTAATGTTATTACTCTTGCTGCATAAAAGTTAGTTGCTACAACTGAAAAACCACATTGTGGAACTGCTCCTAATAAACTTCCTATAAATGGTCCAAATCTTCCTGATTTTTTTATTATATCTTTTGTTTTATTGCTTGTTTTATGTTCTATATACTCCATTATTATATATGTAATAAATAAAAATGGTAATAATTTTATACCATCTATTAGTGTTTCTTCTATAATTTCTAACATTATTTTTCTCCTTTACTTTTCCTATAATAGCACATTTTTAAAAAATTGTAAAGGAGAAAGAACTATTAAGCCCTTTCTCCTTTTGGGACCTTCTAATCAGAAGTATCTACAACAGAAATGCCGTAGAGTTCCTCCAGATATGAAATAGGAATAGTATATTCAGCTATATCCCCTCTAGGGTTCCAACTTCTACTACTATATCCCATCTCTGTAAGTCCAATTGAGATTCTATCATCATTACAATCTTCAAGTACACTGATGACAAATTCACCATCGTTTGAAATTCTGTACCTAAAGAATGGATCTCCGATAGTTGCAATTCTCTTGCACTCAAGCTCAAGAAGCTTAAGCATTTGGCTATGTACCTTCTCTAGCTCTTCAAGAGAAATTTCATAAAGCAATGCTTTATCCTTTTTTGACTTACCCGAACTTACATATCCAGCCTCTTCGACTTTCTGGATATTTTCAGGAGTTGCATCAGCCTCCCTGATTACAATTCCTAACATCCCCGGACTTTGCTCGAACATCCGAAAACTAATACCTAATTTGTTAAGCCTCCACGTCTCTAGTTGTAGATTTTTGGTAATTTCCATTGTCCCTCCTATATCTAGAGTATATTAATACTGCATATTTAATTATAGCACTTTATTTAAATTAAGTCAAATTATGGAAACCTTAATTTCTTCTATATCTTCCACAAATACAACCTGTTCTTCCATTGTTCGTATCATTTGGTATAACATTAATTCTTGCTGAAACTCCATTATTAGAACTATTACAATTGCTGTTACAATTATCATTACAACAATTATTAGAATTTCGCTGATTAGTGTTAATTGTTAGCAAATCATTATTCTCTCCGTTTTGACAAGTACTAGAAATGGTAAGTAAATTACCATTATTATTATTTCCACAACTACTATTTATTGTTAGTAATTCGTTCGTATTATTTTCGTTATTAATACAACAACTACAATTATTATCTCTTCTACATCTTTCTATCCTTTTTAGTAGTCTACAAATTAAATTAACTAAAACTGCTGTTATATAACTAATCAAAGTATATATAATTGTAGCAATTAGAAAATTTAAATTACCTATAACAAAAGTAACAGTTAGAAATATAGAAAAAATAATTCCTGCAACTAAAGCTGGAGATTTTAATATTTTTTGTAAAGCTATTGAAATAATTATTGTAGCAAGTGGAAGTGCAAAAAATAATAGTAAAACATACATAATTTTTCTCTCCTTTTATGTTTTACTATATTTTATTCATATTTCTATTTTTTGTTAATATTTTATTTTTACTTTTTATTTTTGTTCATAATCTACTTTAACTAAAAATAGTCCTTGTGGTGCTAATGTTTTCCCTGCCATTTGTCTATCTTTAGAATTTATAATATTTTCTATATCTTGTGGTTTTATTTTTCCTAAGCCCACGTCTACTAATGTTCCAGAAATTATTCTTACCATATTATATAAAAAACCATTTCCAGTAAGTTCTATCCAAATTCTGTTATCTTCTTTTTCAATCACATCAGCTTTATAAATTGTTCTTACACTACTCTTACTACTTGTTCCACTAGATTTAAAAGCTTTAAAATCATGTTCTCCCTCAAAATATTTTACTGCTTGTTTCATTTTATCTACATCTAATTTTTGTGGTATATGTGTTTCTAAGTTTCTATATATACTGCTCCCATATATAGAATTATTTATTACATATCTATATGTTTTTTTCTTACAACTAAGTCTACTATGGAATTTTTCATCAACTTCTTTTGCATCTTTTATTCTAATAGCCTTAGTTATATTACTATTTATTGCAATTGGGAATTTATTAATATCTAGAGTAGAATTAGTCTTAAAATTTGCAACTTGGGCTAATGCGTGTACTCCTCTATCTGTTCTTCCAGAGGCCATTAATTCTACTTCTTCTCCTGTTATTTTTTTAATTGCTTCTTCTATAGTCCCTTGAATATTTAATTTATTTGGTTGCTTTTGCCAACCGATTGAAATCTTTTCCATCATATTCTATTGTTAATTTAATATTTCTCAAAATGCATTCACTCCTAAAATTTAAAAGTCGTTTTATACGACTTTTAATTTTTATTTTCATTATTTTTTTCTTCTTTATATTTTTTTTCTTTGTTTTTTTCTTTATTTTGTTTTATTTTTTCTCTTAATTCTTTTAATCTGTTTTTTCTTTCTTTCTTCTCTACTGCAAATCTTTTTGTTACAACATTACTAATTAATATTTTCTTTAAAACATCTTCTCTTACATCTGCAATTAAAGTTCCATCTTTTGCAACTGAAATCTTTCCTGTTTCTTCAGATACAACAACTACTATACTATCAGATTCTTTAGATGCTCCTATTGCTGCTCTATGTCTTGTTCCTAACTCTTTTGCAATATCTTTATCATCAGCAAGTGGAAGTACACAAGCTGCTGCAGCTATTTTATTTCCTGATATCACAACTGCACCATCATGAAGAGGTGTTTTTGGTACAAAAATATTTACCAATAATTGTGGTGAAACTTCTGCATCCAAAGGTACACCAGTTGCAATTATATCTTGTATTTTGATATCTCTTTCTATTACAATTAAAGCTCCTGTTTTCGTCTTAGCAAGCTCTGTTGCTGCAATTACTATTTTATAAATATCTTCTTTAGTTTTTGTTGCTAAATCTTTATCTATTCCAAAAAATTTTGTAAATTTATTTGTTCCGAAGTTGCTCCAAAGCACGCCTTAATTCTGGCTGGAATATTACTATAATTGCAATAACTCCTAGGTTCATTATTCCAGTTAATATCCAGTTTAATATTTTTAAATTAAATAAACCACTTAATGCTGTTGCAACTATTAAAAGAACTATTCCTTTTATTAATTGCCAAGCACGTGAACCCTTTACTACTCTAAAAAAACAATATATTAAAAAACATACAATTGTTAAATCTATTATTAAAGTTATAAGCTCAAATGGGTTTGTTTGTAATGATTTTATATATGCTACTATATTATCTTTATAGAAATTTTCCCAATTCATACCTAAATCTATTATCATATTTTTCTCCTATTTTTTACTACATTAAAGCATAAACAAGTGTTATTGCTGTTCCAGCTACCATTAATATTGCTAAAACTCCTGCTGTTACCTTAACAAATATTTGTCCTTTGTCATGTCTATTTGTTTTCTTTTCTTGTTTAATTTTTTCTTTTTTCATCTTTTTCATTTCCTTTCTTTTTTACCTCACATTATATATTATAGCACATTTTAAGCATTTTTCAAATAGTTATTTTATTACTTTTATAATCGTTTTTAATTTTTCCTGTTTTTCTTTTCCTATTTTTATAATTTCCTTTATTTTATTTTTTGCAATATCCAAATGTTCTGGTTTGTTTATATGTAAATATGCTATAACTTCATCTTTTGAAACTCTATCTCCTACTTTTTTTAGAAGCTCTATTCCTACAGATTTATCTATTTTATCTTCTTTAGTTACTCTTCCTGCTCCTAAATAGCAAGCTAATTTTCCTATTTCTTTTGCGTTTATACCATAAATATATCCAGTTTTTTCACTATATATTGGTTCTATGTATTTTGTTTCTTCTAAATTATCTATATCTTCAATATATGTAATATCTCCACCTTGGTTTTTAACTAATTCTAAGAATTTTTTATATGCTTTTCCATTATTTAAATTTTCTTCTAGCATTTTTTTAGCTATTTCTAAATCTTCTTCCACTCCTGATAATTTTAACATATATGAACCTAAGGTTAATACTACTTGTTTTACATCTTCTAAAATATTTCCTCTTAATGCTTCAATTGCTTCTTTTACTTCTAAAGAATTTCCTACACTTCTTCCTAAAGGTTCATCCATATTTGTAATTACTGCTACTGTTTCTCTTTTTGCTAATTTTCCTATTTCTATCATTTCTTTTGCAAGTTTTTCGGCTGATTTTAAATCTTTCATAAAAGCTCCACTTCCTACTGTTACATCTAATACAATTTTATCTGCTCCACTTGCTATTTTTTTACTCATTATACTAGATGCAATTAGTGGTATGCTTTCTACACAAGCAATACTATCTCTTAAACTATATAGTTTTTTATCTGCTGGTGCTAAATTAAGTGTTTGTGAAATCATACTTATTCCTATGTTTTCCACATTTTGTACAAATTTGTTGATATCTATATCTGTTTTATAACCTGGTATTGATTCTAATTTATCTACAGTTCCACCTGTAAAGCCTAGACCTCTTCCAGACATTTTCGCAACTGGAACACCAAAAGACGCAACAAGTGGAAGTAATATTAATGATACTTTATCTCCTACTCCACCTGTTGAGTGCTTATCTACTATTGTTTTATCTAATTTACTTAAATCTAATATTTCTCCAGAGTGTGCCATTGAAAGAGTTAAGTTTGTTGTTTCTTCATATGTCATACCATTAATATATATTGCCATAACTAAAGCTGATGCTTGGTAATCTGTTATTTCTCCTTTAGTATAACCATTTACAAAAAATTCTATTTCTTCTTTTTCTAGTTCTTTCTTATCTCTTTTTTTCTCTATAATATCTAATATAGTCATATTTTTAAATTACTCCTTTGTAAAATGTTTTGTAAAACTTTTTCTATGTATTGGGCATAAACCATATTGTTTTATTGCTTCTATATGTTTTGCAGTACCATAACCTTTATTTGATAGAAAACCATACTGTGGATATATTTCGTCCCATTGTCTCATTATTCTATCCCTTGTTACTTTTGCTAAAATTGATGCTGCTGCTATGTTATAACATCTAGCGTCTCCTTTTATTAATGGCTCATATGGTATTCCTCTTGTATTTATATGTTCTAATGCATCTACTAATATTAAATCTGGCTTTATTTCTAAACCGTCTACAACATCTGTTACTCCTTTTTTTGTTGCATTTAATATATTTATTTCATCTATTACATCTTGGTCTATTACTGATACACAATAACTTATTGCTTCTTCCATAATTACATCATATAATTTTTCTCTTCTTTTTTCTGTTACTTTTTTAGAGTCATTTACAAATTCTATCATAGAATCTTTTGGCATAATCACACCTGCAACAACTACTGGTCCTGCTAAAGGCCCACGTCCTGCTTCATCTATTCCACATATATTTTTAAACCCTTTATTATATAAATCTTTTTCTATTTCTTTTAATTTTGTTAGTCTTTCTATTTCTTTTTCTTTCATTTTAGCCTCTATTCTTCTATATTATCTATTTCTGTTAATGAATATTTTCCATCATAACCTAAAGTATTATAAACTTCTACAGTTGCCTCTTTTTCGTTAAAACTTACTATATATGCTTCATTATCTTCTAGTTTAATATCTTCTAACCCCCATTTATTATAAGTTTCATTTGTTAAAGCATATACATTGTTTCCAGTTGGTATTGCTGATGGTACTTCTATATTTTTTCCATCTAATGTTATAGGAGATGCTGTAACTACTTGTAAGTTATTATTAGTAGTATAAATTTCTGGTCTTATTGTTGTATCTAATTCTCCTTCTTTTTGACTATTTGGTCCTAATTGGAAATTTGCTTCTTCTACCAACCCTTTTGCTTTTGCTTCTATTAATAACATATTTGTTCTTAATTCTTCTAATTTTGCCTTTCTTACAGTTTCAGACCCACTATACACTGCTATACCTGCTATTATTGATAGCACAACAACTGTTATTGCTAAAGTTATTAATGTTACTCCTCTTTCTTTTCTATTCATTTTTCCACCTTTCCTTTTTCTCATTTAATTTAAATTTTCACTTTTATTTTTATTCTTTATTTTCCATTATTATATATTTTTAATAAGTTTTTTTCAATAGAAAAAGAAAAGAAAAACAAAAGAAAAACAAAAAAAGGTCATCAACTGACTTATGTCAATTTTTGACCTTCAAATTTTTATAGCGTCTTCAATTAGCACTCTATCGGACCTTTTAAAATAGCTTTCAGTACTACAAATATAAAGCTAAACGGAAACCGAAGAAGGAAGAGCTATGGACTGGACTAAAGAAGAAACGCTGAGAGCAAGGACCGCCAGAACCAGTATAGCTGTAATTGCCCCCTCGACTGACTCTGTCGCCTGTAGACGCCTCCTCTGTTGTCCATTCATCTACATTTCCTGCTAAATCAAATATATGATTTTTCTCTGTTTGTGGTATTGAACCAGTATTTTGTAAACCTTCTGAATTTTCAAATTCATCATCTGAATAATTTCCCCAAGTTTTACTATCTCCTACTATTTCAATCGGACGTACAGCTCCTGTTTCTTCTAACCACCCTAATGTTCTATCCCAAGCTGAACCTGTTAATAATGAGCTTGTAAACTCTCCACTTGTATACAAACCTTTTGCTTTTGATAATGCTTCTGTTTGTGATATATTGTTCCACAACATACCATTTTCTGTTACTGTATGTCCATAACTGACATCTACTGCTGTTGAAATTTTACTAGCTGGCTTTCCATTTTCATAACTTGCTTCATATCTTCCTATATAAAAGCCTCCATTTTCATTTACTGATGCTGTATAATCTTCTGGGTCTGAATAATCTTCTTTCATATCTGGGGAATATAATTCTTGATAACACATTTCTTCTAAAAATTCTCTTACAGATGAATATCCCATTTCTTCTAGTGTTGGTTGTCCTTGACTTTCAAGCATTGCATTGGCAAAATCTTCCACATTATCATAACCAGCTTCACTTGCTTGTTTTTCAATTTCCTCTAGCCTTTGTTCTACTTCAAGTTCAATTGCTTCTTCTATACTATTAGAATCTACTAATATCTCCCAATCTCTAAAAGTATCTTGCGCATATAAACTATGAACTCCTAACATTGTTGTTTTTTCTTCATTTGCTGTTTTTACTTTTAAAATATATGGTCCATTTATTGTTGGTGTTATATTATCGTTAGTATAAGATGTTCCTTTATTACTTTCTGTTAAAATTGTATCTCCATATGGATCTGTTAATGTAATACTTGTTATATCTTCTTTACTTGTTACATTTACTTTTATTTTTTGGTTTTTATCTACTGGTACCCATACATATTCGTTTCCTTTTCCATCTTTTATTACATATCCATCATCTACTGACCCTTCTACATATGAAAAATCACTTGATGGCATTGGTGGTGTTTCTTCTGATTTTTCTCCTTCTATTCTTATACTAGCTATAATATTTGCTTCTGTTGGTCCTGAAATAACTCCATTTTCATCAATTGTATATTGTCTTTCGCTTTCTTTAAATGTTACTGTTATTGGGTTACTTCCTTCTGCTGTAGCATCTGTATCATTATAACCAAAATTTCTGTTTAAATCGTCAGCATCTACATCTCCACCATTGTTTTCTGCTTTTGCTCCATTATATGCTAAAGCAATTGCTTCTTTTTCTTGTCCTATATCTGTCTGTTCTCCTGCTTTTTGTGCTTGAGAAAGAATACCGTTTTCACCTGTAAGCATTGCAATACTTACTCCTGCAAGGATTAGAAGAACGATGATAGTAATAACTAATGCAATTAATGTAATACCTTTGTTTAATTTTTTTATTTCTTTTTGTTTCATAAAAAATCTCCTTTCTTTAGTATAATTGTTTCCTTATTTTTCTTATTTATACTTTAATATTTAATAGTTTTTGTTAGTTTTATACGTCATTTATGTCGTGCTTTGGGTTTAAAAAAATAAGAAATAAAATTTCTTTATTAAAAAATTATCTAAAAATAGTATTTCCCTTAACTATTAAACAAAGATATCTAAAACTATTTAATTTTCAAAGTACTCTACTATTTTTTTATAACCTTTTAATAAAAA
>CALXHF010000025.1 GCA_944388035.1 uncultured Clostridia bacterium
GTTCGAACCTCCGCGCCGATTGCTCGACCTAGCAGTTTAGCAAACTGCCCCCTTCACCACTTGGGTACACCTACATTATATTTTAAAATAAAAATACCTTGTGATTTTTCTATTCAAGGTATTATATTTTGGCGGAGAGGGTGGGATTCGAACCCACGGTACGCTACAAACGCACGCCAATTTTCAAGACTGGTGCCATAAACCAACTCGACCACCTCTCCACGTCTTGCGGACAATTAATATCTTAGCATATTTTTATATTAATTGTCAAGACTTTTTTGAATTTTTTATGGCTTTAAAACTTCAAATTCCTCAATTGTTCCAATACTTTCTAATTCTTCTTTTAATTTTTTTACAATTTCTTTATTTTCTTGCCATTCCATATTTTCTTCATCTTTTACAAGTAAAATTAATGTATTTTTTTTATTTTTTAAATCATTAACTATATCTTCTTCAGTAAGTTTTCCAAAATTACCATTAAAAGGTAAATCATAAAAACTATTACTTTGTTTTAATGGTACCATATATAATGAAGCTTTAGAAGAAAAAACAATTACATTGTTTCCTTTTTTATTTTCTTCTTTTATATATTTAGTAACAATTTCAATGTTTTTATATAAATCTTCGCTTATTATTGTTCCAAAATAAGGTGAATTATATTCATAATAATATCTTTCATTACTAACAACCTTTATCCACCAAAATAGAATATTAGTATTTGTATACAAATTATATATTATTAATATTGATAAAATTACACTTATCGCTTTACTTATTTTATTTAGTTTTATGGCACTTTTCTTAATTATAATACTACAAATATATAAAAATAGAATAATAGCTGTAGGTATTGATAATAAAAAATGTGATATATTCATTATTGGATAAATCAATAAAAATAATATTATTGAAAAGCAATTCAAAACTATTAGATTATCTTTTTCTTCATTAGTAATTTGTATCTTTTTTTGTTTCAAAAAAAATACAGAACAAGCTAAATCAGAAATTAAAATAGTTATTCCTATAAATATATATAATAAATTCACAGAAACATTACTACTTGCAAAATCACTTATACCTAATATTGCATAATTTATAAATCCGTCTAAAATACCCTGAAAATGTAAAAATAATATAAATACTATACTAAATATAATTAATATTAAGCATATTTTAAAAATACTTTTTATACTTTCTCTTTTATATTTTATTATTAATGTACATACTAATGCGATTAAATAAAATAAACCTATATTTTGCTTAGTTAGAATAATTAAAAAACAGATTATAGACTGTATTAAAATATTTTTATTATTCATCTTTATTTGACTTTTAATTAAAAAATATATTCCAAGCAAGCAAAAAACAACAGCCAATGAATTATAATTAGCCATAACTCTTACTAATGAATAGTTTCCGAATATCAATAACACTAATATACATCCAAGTGAAATTTTCATATTCACTTTCAATAATCTTAAAATTTTATATATCATAAAATAATAACACACAAAAATTAATATATTATAAATTCTAAAAACAAAAAAATTTGCTCCAAATATGTTAAATAACAAATTCCCTAAATAGAAAAACAATGGTGTACAAATAACATTTGCATCTTGGTATATTTGATATCCATTATACATCTTATATACATTTTGAAAATTCCATAATTCATCATTCGCTTCCAAACTGACATAAAAAGAAACTCCAATTAATGATACAAATAATAATATTATTACAAATATATTTTCATATTTTTTTATCATATTAATTACTTTTTCCATAATTACCTCTTATTTTATTATACAATATTTAATTAACATACATTTGCTTAGAAAGCAAGAAAATATTCTGTAAAAGGCAGAATATTTTCTATAATGTTATATTTATTATTGTTTTTTTCTTTCATTATCCCCTTCAATTGCTTTCTTAATTGCAACTTGTTCTTCTTCAGATAAAGTATATTTAGAATTACCATTTTCAATAGGTTTTGCATAAATATTAGACATTTCTCTTGAATAAATGCCATTAAAAACAACACCGTCGTTATGTTCATCAAGAAGAGCTAAAGTAAAACTTAAATCACTTCCAGTATCTTGAAACGCACTATATCTAAATATTCCAACTTTTTGAATACAACTTTCTAAATCTTTGTCTAAACCACTAATCTTTCCTAATATCTCTGCGTTTTGTTTTTCAACTCTTTCTACTTTATACATATAATTTTCTAAATCCTCTTGTAAATCTTTTCCTTCCCCTAGTTTTATCATAAATTTTTTATATCTTTTATTTAAAACTATAACTTTACCTAATATAATTAAGAAAGCAATCAATAAAACAATTACTAACGCACTTAATATGTATATAATATTATCAATTCCAATTGTATCTAATAAACTATCCATTAAACCACTCTTTTCTTTTAATCATTTTTAATTAAACCTAAAATTCTTTCCAAATCATCATTTGAAGTATATTCAATAATAATTTTACCACGTCTTTTTCCTGGATCTAATCTAACCCTTGAACCAAAAAATCCTTGGAAAGTATCTTCTATATTTTTATATAAAATATGTCTTTTATATTCTTCTGCTTTACTCATTTTCACTTTTGCTTTATTTTCAATCTCTCTTACAGTTGAACCTCTCTCTAGCATATGTTTAGCAGCAATATATTGTTTATCTGGATCAGTTATTGCAAGTAAAGCCTTACAATGTCCTTCTGTTATCTTTCCTTCTCTTACCATTTCTAAGACTCTAGGGTCTAAATTTAAAACTCTTGTCCAGTTTATAATTGTAGTTTTAGCTTTTCCTAATTTTTTTGCAATTTCATCTTGGCTCATACCATAATTATCCATTAAAGTCTTAATTCCTGTAGCCTTTTCGATTGGGTTTAAATCTTCTCTTTGCATATTTTCTATTAAAGAAATCTCTGCATTTACTTTTTCATCATCTTCCCTGATAATTGCTGGTATCTCTTTTATCCCCGCTATTTTAGAAGCTCTCCACCTTCTTTCTCCAGCTACTATGCTATAATAATTATCTTTTTTAGTTACAACTATTGGCTGTATTAAACCATATTCTTTGATTGATTCTGCAAGTTCTTCTAATGACTCCTGGTCAAAATTTTTTCTTACCTGATTTCTATTTGGTTCAACCTCTGTAATTTTTAAATTTCTTAAAGTATCGCTTTCTTTCATTTGTTCATCTTCTGGAACTGGTCCAAATAACGCATCTAAACCTTTTCCTAAACCTGTCATTTTTGCCATTGTATATTCCCCCTATTTTATAAATTTTATTCTTGCATATGTTTTGCTTTCTTTTCTTCTTCATTTATCTTTAAAAATTCTTTAGCAAATTTAATATAACTTTTAGCACCTTTAGACCTTGGGTCATATTCTGTAATTGGCATACCATAACTTGGTGCTTCACTAAGTCTTACATTTCTTGGTATAACTGTTTTATAGACTTTATTTTCAAAATATTTTTTAACTTCTTTTACAACTTGATTAGAAAGATTAGTTCTAATGTCATACATTGTAAGTAAAGCTCCTTCTATTCTTATTTCTTTATTTAAATGTTTTTTTACTAAATTAATCGTGTTTAATAATTGTCCTAAACCTTCTAGAGCAAAATATTCACATTGTACAGGAATTAAAACACTATTAGATGCCGTAAAAGCATTTAAAGTTATTAAGCCTAAAGATGGTGGACAATCTATAAATACATAATCAAACTTTTCTTTAATTATGTCAACCTTCTCTTTTAATCTTTGTTCTCTCGACATCATAGAAACAAGCTCTACTTCTGCACCAGCTAAATTCATATTAGCAGGGCAAACCTTCAAATTTTTAATAATAGTATCTTGCATTGCTTCTTCTAATTCTACTTCATTAACAAGTATATCATATGTAGAAGGCTCAATGTCTTTATCTAATCCAAGTCCACTTGTTGCATTACCCTGAGGATCTGCATCAATTAATAATACTTTCTTTCCTCTTTTAGCTAGTATGGTTGCTAAATTTACAGTTGTAGTAGTTTTCCCTACTCCACCCTTTTGATTTGCTACTGATATAATTTTTCCCAATTTTATTGCCTCCAATTTTAGTTAATATTTATAAATAAGTTTTCTTTTTTGTACATTACAATTGTATATAAATAAAGAAAAAAAGTCAATAAAATTTTGATATTTTTTTGACTTTTTTATAATTTTTTTGTATTATTTTTTCTTCATTTTTATTACTATTTTCTTATTTCTTAAATAGGCTCTTTTGCTGGTGTACCAGCTTTTCTTGGAAATTTAGAAGGTGTATTTTTTACTTTTCTTAATACTATAATACTTCTTCCTAAATCACTATTTGGTAAATTAAATTTATCTTTACTTTCAATTTTACAACCTAATATTTTAATAGCATTTTTTGCATTTTCTAGTTCTATATCTATATCAGAACTCTTCATGCAAATGCATCTTCCTTCTACTTTAATAAAAGGTATTAAATATTCAGATAATGTAGACATATTTGCAACCGCTCTAGAAGTAGCAATATCAAACTTTTCCCTATATTTTTTATTTTTACCAAGTTCTTCTGCTCTTGTATGTATTGCATCTATATTTTTTAAATCTAATTTACTAATTACTTCATTTAAGAAATTAATTCTTTTATTTAATGAATCTGCTAAAGTTATTTTTAGGTCATCTCTTACGATTTTTAGAGGTATTCCAGGAAAACCAGCTCCTGTTCCTACGTCTATTATAGTCTCATTGTTTTTTATATATTTTAGAATTGTTAAACTATCTATAAAATGTTTAAGTATAATCTCTTTTGGCTCAATTATTGCTGTTAAATTTATTTTTTTATTCCACTCTATTAATAAATTCATATAATTGTAGAATTTTTCTATTTTTTCTCCTGTTAATATTAAATTTGATTTTTCTAAATAGTTATTAAAAATTTTAGTAAATTCCTCTAATTTCATTTCTTTCCCTTCTAAAACTTATTTATTATTTCTTTGTTGTAAATATACTAGAAGCACTGATACATCAGCTGGTGAGACTCCTGAGATTCTAGATGCTTGTCCTATTGAACGTGGTTTAAATTTATTTAATTTCTGTCTTGCTTCTAAGCTTATTCCTTTTAATGTTTCGTAATCTATATCTTCTGGTAGTATTTTTGTTTCTAATTTTTTAAATTTTTTAACTTGTTCCTCTTGTAATTTTATATATCCTTCATATTTTACTTGTATTTCTACCTCTTCTTTTTCCATCCTTGTAAGTTCTGGTCTATTTTTATCTATTTTTGATAACATTTCATAATTTAATTCTGTTCTTTTTAGTAATTCGCTTAATTTTGTACCATTTGTAAGTTTTGTGGTTCCTGCATTTTCTAATAATTTATTTACTTCTTCTTCTGGTTTTACTACCTGTTTTTTTAACCTTTCTATTTCTTTTTCAATATTTTCTTTTTTCTTTAAAAATCTTTCATATCTTTCATCTGATATTAATCCAACTTCGTGTCCTATTGGTGTTAATCTTAAATCTGCATTATCTTGTCTTAAAAGTAACCTATATTCCGCTCTAGATGTCATCATTCTATATGGTTCATTAGTTCCTTTAGTTACAATATCATCAATTAGAACTCCTATATATGCCTGACTTCTATCTAGAATTATTGGTTCTTTATTATCAATTTTTCTTGATGCATTAATCCCTGCAATTAACCCTTGTGCTGCTGCTTCTTCATATCCAGATGTACCATTTATTTGACCTGCCATAAACAACCCATTTATTCCTTTATATTCTAACGAAAGCTTTAAATTTGAAGGGTCTATACAATCATACTCTATAGCATAAGCAGGTCTTGTAAACTCAGCATGCTCTAATCCTGGTATTGTATGATATAAAGCAATTTGTACATCTTCTGGAAGTGATGAACTCATACCTTGTATATACATTTCTTCAGTATCCAAACCCACTGGCTCAACAAAAGCTTGATGACGTGGCTTATCACTAAATCTAACCACTTTATCTTCTATTGATGGACAATATCTTGGTCCTGTTCCTTCTATCATCCCAGCAAATAAAGGCGATCTATCTAAATTTTTTCTAATTATTTCGTGAGTTTTTTCATTTGTATATGTCAAATAACAGTCAACTTGTTCAAAATCTTTAGGTTCATTTTCAAAAGAAAATGTTTCTATCCCTTTATCACCTTTTTGCACCTCCATTTTACTAAAATCAATACTTCTTCTATTTATTCTAGCTGGTGTTCCTGTTTTAAATCTAACAAGTTCTATACCTAATTCTTTTAAACAATCCGACAATTTATTTGCTGCTGCAACACCGTCTGGACCACTTTCTTTAGAATATTCTCCTATGAATATTTTTCCTTTTAAATATGTTCCAGTAGCAACTATTACTGTTTTTACATTATATATTGCACCTATATCTGTTTGTATTGCTTTTACGCAATTTTCTTCTACAAATATTTTAGTAATTTCAGCTTGTTTTACTTCTAAGTTAACTTGTTTTTCCAATGTGTGTTTCATCTCTGCTTGGTATTTTTTTCTATCAGCTTGAGCCCTTAATGAGTGCACTGCTGGTCCTTTTGAAGTATTTAACATTTTTATCTGTATCATTGTTTTATCAATATTTTTACCCATTTCTCCACCAAGGGCATCTATTTCTCTTACTAAATGTCCTTTTGAACTTCCTCCTATATGTGGATTACAAGGCATATTTGCTATAGCCTCTAAGCTTATAGAAAATATTAATGTCTTTTTACCAAGTCTTGCTGCTGCTAAGCCTGCTTCACACCCAGCATGTCCTGCACCTATTACAGCAACATCATAATCTCCTGCATAATATTCTCCTTTTTTTAAATTCATTTTCTCTCCCTTCTTATTTTTGTTTATGCTTGTAACGCTTGCGGTTGTTGACTTTGCAAGCTTTTGTTTTACTTTTTAATTCCTTATGAAAAGGAAGGCACCCTTTTTAATGTATTTTATAAATTTTAACAAATTAGTTTTTGTCGACACCTGTCGAACGCGTTTTCCTGTAGTTTTTCCCTATTATTCATTGATTTGTCGAATTTTGTCGAATGCTTTTGTAAAATTTTACATATAACAGCAGATGTTATGTAATGCGAACACGTCAATTTTTGTTTACTTTTTGCTTTTTAAAACTATTGCTTTTTTAATGTTTTGAAATTATATTTTTAATATATCTTATTTGCTTTTAGAATCGATTTAAAACATTTTTTATATTTGTTTAGTATAATTTTATATCTAATTATCTTTTTTGTCTTATTTTTGATTCTCATGCGTTTTATTTACCCAAACAGAATTTAGAAAAGATTTCATTTATTATATCTTCTGTTACAACTTCTCCTGTTATATTTCCTAAATCTTCTAAAATGTCTTTTATAAATATAGCAATTATATCTAAAGGCATATCCTGTTCCATTGTTTCTTTTGCTTTTCTTACACTTTTTATTGCTTTTGTTATTAAATTTTTATGTCTTAAATTTGTAATTACTATATCTTGGTCCAAATTAATCTCGTTCAAATTAAATAATTCAGTTATTTTATCATAGATTTTTTCAATACCTATTTTATTTAATGCTGAAATTTTTATTATATCACTGCTTACCTTTGTTAATCTTTCATCTTGTTCAACTATTTTTTGTTGTAAATCGCTTTTATTTAATATTATTATTGTTTTTTTGTCTTTAATTAAATCTAAAATTTCCATATCTTCTTTTGTTAAATCTTCTGAAGCATCAAATATTGCAATTATAAGATCTGCTTCTTTTACTAATTCCTTAGATTTTTCTATTCCTATTTTTTCAACTTCATCTTTTGCATCTCTAATTCCAGCTGTATCAATTAATTTTAAAGGAATTCCATTTACTGTAACAAATTCTTCTATTGTATCTCTTGTCGTTCCTTCATATTGTGTTACTATAGCTCTATCTTCCTTTAAAATCGCATTTAAAAGTGATGATTTACCTGCGTTAGGTCTTCCTATAATTACAGTTTTTATACCTTCTTTTATTATTTTGCCATTATCAAAGCTCTTTTCTAGCTTTTCTAATTTTTCTTCTACACTATCTAACATATCCGAAAGCTCTTTTTCTGTTACATCTGGTGTATCATATTCTGGATAATCTATTGTAACTTCTATATTTACCATAACATCCATTATTTCTTTTTTTATTTCATTTATTTTTTGTGATAAAAAGCCTTCTAATTGCTTTATTCCCGTTTTTGCCTCTTTTTCTGATTTTGCATTAATAACATCTATTACAGACTCTGCTTGTAACAAATCTATCCTGCCATTTAAAAAAGCTCTTTTGGTGAATTCTCCCGGTTCCGCAAGGTTTGCTCCATTTTTTAAACATAATTCCAGTATTTTTTTTACAACTACATTTCCTCCGTGAGAATTTATTTCACACATATTTTCTGTTGTGTAGCTTTTAGGAGCTTTAAAATATGAGACTAATACTTCATCTACAACACTCCCATTTTCTACTATATTTCCATACTTTATTGTATAACCTTTTATATCTTCTATATCTTGTTTTTTCTTTGGTAGAAATATTTTATCTAGTATTTCAAAACATTTATCTCCACTAATTCTTATTATACCAATTCCGCCTATTCCGAGGAGCCGTAGAGATTGACGCTATTGTACTCATATTTTTATTCCTCCATATTTATAAATATTTTATTAAATATTTTATTTATATGTTAATATTATTTTTTTTATTTACTCATCATTAGTATTTTACTTATAACACATATTTTTTAAAAATGCAAATCATTTTTTTATTTTTTAGAAAAAAAATCAAAGATAGAAATTACGTATCGCTTGTAAAATCTGACCTTTGACCTCTGATTTTATTTTTAAAAAAAATTTTTAATTATTTTTTTAATGAAATTACTATTCTCCTATATGGTTCTTCACCAATACTATTTGTTTCTACTTTATTATTTTTTTGTAGTTTACTATGTATTATCTTTCTCTCATATGCTTGCATTGGCTCTAGTTTTATAGGTTTTCTTGTTTTTATAACAGTTCTTGCAACTTTTTCTGCTAAATCTTCTAGAGTTTTTTGTCTTTTTGATTTATATCCTTCTACATCAAGGATAACTCTAACTCTATTTTCTAAACCTTTCCCTGCTATTGCTGATAAAATATTTTGAAAAGCATATAATGTTTCTCCCCTATAACCTATCAAAAATCCTAGATTAGGACTATTAATTTCAACATAGATTGCTGTTTTATCTTTTTTTATACTATATTCTGTATCTTCTGGTAATTCTTTTTGTAATTCTTTTAAAAATTCTTCTATATTCTTACTTGCTGTTTCTTGTTCTTCTTCTGATAAATTTATTTCTTTTTTAGGTTTTATTACTGTTTTTTCTTCTTTAAGTTCTATATCCTCTCTAAGAGTCATTTCTATTTTTACGACTCTTGGTGTTAATATACTAAAAAAGCTTCTCTTATCATCATTATCTAATACTTTTATATCTACCATTTTTCTACTTACATTTAATTCTTTAAGTCCCTTTTCTATAGCTTCATTTGTTGTTTTTCCTTCAGAAATGATTGTTTTTGGCATTTTAACGTTCCTCCTACTTTAAGATTTAACAACTTTATTTAATATTAATCTTTCAATTATCATAAGAATATTACTAACTAACCAATATAATGCAAGTCCTAATGGTGCAATAAATGCGATTGAAATAGACATTATTGGCATCATCCAAGACATCATTTTATTTGTTTGCATTACAGCGTCCATCTCATTATTTTCTTCTTGTGGTATTAATTCTTTACCTGTAGTTCCATCTATTGTAGCTTTTTCCTCTTTTTGCTTATTAGCATTTTTCATCTGCATTGCTGTTGTCATTCTTATTGAGATAAAAGAAGATAAAATATACAACGCTGGAATTATATATACTGTATAATCTGTCATATTTTGTTGTGGTATCTTGCTTAAATCTAAACCTAAGAAGTTCATTTGTATATTTAATTTATCAACATTTGCATCTTCTGGATTTTTTTCTTTTAAAAATTGATATTCTCTTATTAAATCAATTTCAGGATAAACTTGACTTACGGCTTTACCACTTTCTTGTAACTGTTGCACATAATGATTTATATTTTCTGTTGGTATTTTTTCCATAAAAGTAAGTGGACTTCTTACTAAGTAAAATATCGATAATAATAATAATAATTGAACTATTGCTGTTAGACATCCACTGAAAGGACTCATATTTTCAGACTTATATAAACTCATCATTTCTTGATTCATTTTTTCTGGATCATTTTTGTATTTAAACTGAATTACTTTCATTTTTTCTTGTAATTCACTACTTTTTTTCATTGTTTTTTGTTGTTTTATTGAAAGTGGTAATAATACTATTTTTATTATTACTGTAAATAAAATAATTGCTATACCATAGTTATTTATTAATCCATATAAGAATTGCAGTAAATAACCAAAAAGATTAGCAAAAAACTCAAACATTTACTATCTTCCCCCTATTTTAGTTATTTTAATGGGTCATATCCACCTTTTGAAAAAGGATTACATCTAAAAATTCTTTTAATTCCTAAAAATAAACCTTTAATTGCTCCATATTTCTCAATTGCCTGTTTTGTATATTCAGAACAAGTTGGATAAAATTTACAATCAATATTTTTATTTTTTAACCAAGGTGAAATATGTTTTTGATACTTTTCTATCATAAATATCAATATATTTTTCATTGTTGTTTCTCTTTAAAAGCTCCTACTTTCTCAAATATTTTTTCCATATCTATTTTTATATTTATATAATTTGCATTTTTTATATCAACTTTCTTTTTCCATAAAAAAACAAATATATATCCTGTTTTAATACTATTTTCTAGATTTTTATAATTTTCTCTTATTAATCTTTTAATATGGTTTCTTTTTGTTGCTTTTCCTATTTTAACGCTTATTGCTATTCCTAAAAGGTTTTTAAAATACTCTTTTTTTTCTATCACAAATGCTTCGATATATTTTCCTGAATAGTACTTACCTTTTGAAAAAACATTTTTAAATTCATAATTTTTTTTCAACATTTTTGTTTTTTTCACTACGGCTCTTCCCTTCTAGAATACATCATTAAATGAAAAATACTTTAATTATTTGTAAAAGGCTCGCTTTCTAGCGGCCTTCTAATAATTAATTTAAGCAGATAATTTTTTTCTACCCTTTTGTCTTCTTGCTTTTAATACATTTCTTCCTGCTCTAGTTTTCATTCTTTTCATAAAACCATGTTCTCTTTTTTCTTGTCTATTTTTTGGTTGATATGTTCTTTTCACTATTAGCACCTCCTACTGAATTTTCTATTATATCTTTAAAAAAAAGATTATTTTCTTTTTACAAAATAACAAGTATATCAATTATACTTTAAAAAAGCTACTAATGTCAAGCTTTTTTTAGAACTTTTTAGAATTTTTTTTTTGAAATTTTTGTAATATTACTGTAAAAAAACAGAGTTATCCACAATTTTTTTAATAGTTATCCACAATTAAAAAATTTTTTCCACAAGTATATTGACTTCTTATAGTGAAATTTGTTATTATGTGTAAAGTAATAAATAAGTCGATTTTTTGTTGATATTACTCAAATTTTCGTTCGTATGTTTTTTACGTTTTATTACAAATTTGTTACAAAGTTATCAACAGTTGTGGATAACTTTGTGGATAACTTTATAGAAAGGATGATTTTAATGGCAATAGAGAGAGAAGAACTGATTGCAAAAATAAAAGAACTATTAAAACCAGAAGTTACAGAAATATCTTATAATACTTGGATAATGCCATTAGATATTAAAAGTATTGAGGGAAATCATATTATTTTTACAGCAAATTCTGAGTTTCAAAAAGATTTTATTGAAAACAAATACAAAAGTCTTATTTTTAATACCTTAAGATTTATAACAAATAAAGATTGGACTTTTTCTGTAATTGATATTTCAAAAGAAGAATCTAACAATAATGAATCTAACGAAGTAATTGCTGATAAAAAAGATGAAGCTTCTTTGGCTGAAATCGAATTAAATAAATCAACTTTAAATCCAAAATATACTTTTGATACTTTTGTTGTTGGTAATAATAATAGGTTTGCACACGCAGCTGCTTTGGCTGTAGGTAATGAGCCTGCTAAATCTTATAACCCTTTATTTTTATATGGTGGTGTAGGTTTAGGAAAAACTCACTTAATGCACGCCATAGGTAATAGGATATTAGAAAATAACAAAAATTCAAATGTATTATATGTTACATCTGAAAAGTTCACTAATCAATTAATAAATGCTATTAAAGATAACAAAAATGAATTTTTTAGAAATAAATATAGAAATATTGATGTATTGTTAATAGACGATATCCAGTTCATTGCTGGCAAAGAAAGAGTCCAAGAAGAATTTTTCCATACTTTTAACAGTTTATATGAAGAAGGAAAACAGATTATTCTATCTAGTGATAAGCCTCCAAGAGATATTCAATTCTTAGAAGATAGATTAAAATCAAGATTTGAGTGGGGCTTACTTGCAGATATTTCCTGCCCAGATTATGAAACTCGTTTAGCTATACTTAGAAAAAAGGCTCAAGATGAAAATATTATTATAGATGATGTAATTCTTTCTGATATAGCAAACAAAATTGATTCAAATATTAGGGAATTAGAAGGAGTATTTAATAAAATAGTTGCAAGAGCTTCTCTTACACATAGTCCTATAACGATTGAGCTTGCTGAAATGGTTATTAATGAATTTATTTCAGAAAGCGAAAAAGTAATTTCAGCTGAATTTATTCAAGAAACTGTTGCTAAATATTTTAGTATAGACAAAAATGATTTAGCAGGGAATAAGAGATCAAATGATATTGCTTTTCCAAGACAAATTGCAATGTACTTGTGTCGTGAAGTTGCAAGTATGTCTTATCCTCAAATAGGAATAGACTTTGGTGGTAGAGACCACTCCACAGTAATGCACGCTTGTAAAAAAATAGAAAAGGAAGTAAAAGAAAAACCAAATACAAAGTTAATTGTGGATAGTGTGAAAAACATAATTATAAATGGACAAGACTAGATATAATAATAAAAATTAATTATTTTTAAAATCTATGTTTGAAAAATAATTGTTTGATAAAACACAATGCTTTCTGTTCTTACGGAACAGCTACATTAGTTATCCACATAGTCCTGTTGAAAACCTGTTGATAACGTGTGTATAAGTCATTTTTCCACAAAGCTAAGTGGAAAGTGTGGATAACTTATTGAGTTATCCACCGAGTTATCAACATCAATTTTACTAGGGATATCAGTTATCAACATAGTTATCCACAGTTTCCACAGGACCTAATACTATTACTACTAATAATTATTATTTAATATTATAAAATATATAAGGAGGAAGTCAAAATGAAAATTGTTTGTTACAAAGATAAGCTTATTAAAGCTTTAAATTCCGTAGTAAAAGGAGTAGCTTCTAAAACTACAATGCCTATACTTGAAGGAATACTTATTCAAACTAATGATAATGAAATAAAATTAACTACTTATGATTTAGAAATTGGAATAGAATACATTATGGAATGTGAAATAGAAGAGCAAGGTAGTACAGTAGTAAATGCAATAATGTTTAGTGAAATTATAAGAAAATTACCAGATACTGAAATTTATATTTCTTTAAATAATAATAATTTATTAGAAATAGAATGTGAAGGTTCTTTATATAAATTAGCGACTATGAATCCAGATGAATTTCCAGAACTTCCAAAAATAGAAGTTGAAAATTCCATTGAAATTGAACAAAATATGTTAAAAAATATGATTAGAAAAACAATTTTTGCAGTAAGTACTGAAGAGACAAGACCAATTTTTACAGGATGTTTATTTGAAATTGAAAATAATAAATTAAATGTTGTTGCTGTAGATGGTTTTAGATTAGCTTTACGAAGCATTTATTTAAATAAACAAACTAATGATTTTAGTGCTGTAATTCCTGGAAAAACTTTAAACGAAGTTAACAAAATAATATCAGATTCTTTTGAACCAGTAAAAATAGGAGTTGCAAAAAACCAAGCTTTATTTGAAATGGATAATTGTAAAGTTGTTACAAGAATTTTAGATGGAGAATTTTTAAATTATAAAAATGTTATACCAGACACTTGGGAAACAAGGATGAGAGTAGAAAAAAATAGTTTACAAAATAGTTTTGAAAGAATAAGTTTAATTTCTTCTTCAACTGTTGAAAAAGAAAAGAAATATCCAGTAAAAGTTAGTGTTGATATTGGAAAAGTTACAATTTCATGTACAAACCAAACTGGAGATGCAAAAGAAGAATTATTTGTTTCAACTGAAGGAAAAAATTTAGAAGCAGGTTTTAACCCAAAATATTTTTTAGATAGCTTAAAAGCAATTGATGATGAGGAAGTATATGTTGAATTTGGTTCAAATATATCACCTTGCTTAATAAAATCTATAGATAATAATGATTATACATATATGATTTTACCAATTAGATTAAAAGAAGAATAAAAACAAGATTAAGGAAGAGGCAGTTTTTAGGAACTACCTCTTTTAAGTTATCCACAATTAAGTAACAAATTGTGGATAACTTAATTTTTAAAAAGTGGAGAAAAAAAGAGATAAAAATAGTTAAAAAATAGATAAAAAAAGATAATTATATATTTTTGAGAAAATTTAAAAATCATAGACCCCTGTGGATAACTTAGGAAAAAAATAATTATAAAAAATTCAAAAAAAATAGAAAAAAATTAAAAAAAATAGAAAAAAAGAGAAAACACGAGATAATTAAATATGTGGATAACTATAAAATTAAAAAAAATAGAATAAATTAGAATAAAATAGAAAAAAATAGAAAAAAAGAGATAATGCTATAAAAATGACATTGTGGATAAACCGTGGATAACTTAAACAATGAAAAAAATAGAAAAAAATATATAAAAAATAGAATAAAATAGAAAAAAAGAGCAAATGCCATAAAAACGGCGGAATTTAAAAAATGAAGAATAAATAAATAATTTAAAATAATGAAAAAAATAGAAAAAAATATATAAAAAATAGAATAAAATAGAAAAAAA
>CALXHF010000026.1 GCA_944388035.1 uncultured Clostridia bacterium
AACATCATAAAAGTCTGTATCACAGATATATACTGTGTTACAGGCTTTTTACTCTTTCAAAAGTGTCAAACTTGAGATTATATTATACTTTTTGAAAAAAGAAAAGCTTTTTAGAAAATTTTAAGAAGCTTTTAAGAATTTATAGAACTGTTCTATTTCCAATTAGTTTTACAATTTCTACTTTATCTCTATCAATTTTTCTTTTTATGTACTCATATGGTTGTTTTTTATAAATCATTGCTTCATACATATCTTTTTTATCATAATATTTTTCTTTTTCATAATCATATTCATCATAATTTTGATATTTAATTTCATAATCATTTATAGATATACCATTAAATCTTTTTTTGGTTATTTTAACATTTTCTTGTAAATTTACTATTATGCCTTCTTCTGGTATATTATATTTATTTATTAATTCTGTATCAAAGTCTACATTTAATATTATATTTGACCTAACTAAACTTTTCTTTTTATTATTAGTTATTGTTATATTTATACCTTCTTCGTCCATTATTTGTTTTTCTATTTTCTTAAATTTTTCTATTTGTTTTGTAACTATATTTACAGTTTTATATTTTCTAATTATTTCTTTTATATTTTCTAAGATATAATCATTAAAATTATTATTTACTAAAATACTTACATTTGTTTCTTCTTTTTTAAATTCTTTTTTTCTTACAACATAGTCTATTACCTTTTCTGACATAACTAAAAATAACCATTTACCATCTATTATATTTAAGCCACTGCTTTTTAACTTTTCCACAAAGCCTTCGTTTTTCTTTAAATATTTACTTAAAATTATTGTTTTACAATTCGTTTTATCTAAAATTTTAATTATCTTTTTAGTTAATATCTTTATTTTTTTCTCATCAATTATTTCATCTTCCTCTATTGGCAAAATTATTCTATCATTTACTATTTCTATTAAATTAAAAACTCTAGCAATTAAAACTGGCTTGTCAGTTTCTTGGATATAATACAAAAAATCACTTCCTTTAAATATCTTTATTAATTTATATGCTAGTTATTTTTTGTTAATTACAAAATTAATTTTTAATTTTTATTGACATACGTATAAATACGTAGTATAATATTTGAAGAGAGGAGGGAATTTGCATATGCGTGCAAAAGACCTAATCAAATTACTAAAGCAGAATGGTTGGGTAAAAGTTTCACAAAACGGTTCTCACGTAAAAATGAAAAAGCGGAAATAAAACCGAAATTATAGCTGTACATAATAAAGATATCCCAATCGGAACTGTAAATGTAATTCTAAAAAGGGCAGGGCTAAAATAAGCCCTTCCATAAAATATATTTGCACTTTCCCTCTTTTTAAATTTATTATATAAGGAGGCTTTTATGAAAAATTCAACTTTAACTGTTTATCCAGCTATTTTTACAAAGCAAAATGATGACGGAGAGTATTTTCTTGTAGATTTTATTGACTTAAAAAATTGCACAACATATGGAAGGACTTTACAAGAAGCTTTCTATATGGCACAAGATGCTATGGGGTTGTTTTTAGATAACGAAATATCTTTTCCAACTCCAACAACTGATTTTAACAATATAAAATTAGAGAAAAACCAATTTATTTCTTTCGTAAATATAGATATGGATGAATATAGAAAAAAATTTAATACAAGGTCTGTTAAAAAGACCTTGACCATTCCGGAATGGTTAAATACATTGTCGGAAAAGAACAATATCAATTTTTCACAAGTATTACAAGAAGCGTTGAAGGAAAAATTAGATATTGATTAAATTTAGCACGCATTTTGCAATTTCTCTATAAACGGAAAAACTAGATTAGTGTTTTCTAATCTAGTTTTAAATTATTATATCTCTTTTTAAAATATTATTTTTTATAGTTCCAAGTCCTATAAATTTGTTAGAACTATATATTCTATAAACTTCATCTTTATTATTATAATTTAGTTTTACTCCATTTAAGAATAATATTAATTTTTTAGTATCTAATTCTATTTTTTCTTTATTTTCAAATAATTTCTCAATTGTAATTATCTTTTTTTCTATATCTTCTTTTGTTGTTTTTTCATATATTGTAATTGAATTTTCTATTCTAAATTCTCCTACTTTTAGTCTTTTTAAATCTTTCATATAACCAATTGTTCCGAGTTTTTTAGCTAAATCTGAACATAAACTTCTAATATATGTACCTTTGGAACATTTTACTTTAAATTCTATTTCATTTTCTATTTTATTTATTCCACGCAATTCCATATCATATATTTCTATTTCTCTTATAGGTATTTCTACACTTTCACCTTTTCTTGCATATTCATATAATTTTTTACCTTTTACTTTTATTGCTGAATATATTGGGGGCTCTTGTATTTGTTTTCCAATAAAAGAAGATAATATTTTTTCCACATTAGATTTTTCTAAAATATTACTATCTACCTCTTTTTCTTCTAAAACTTTTCCTTCTATATCCATAGTATCTGTTGAAACACCTAATTTTAGCACTGCTATATATTCTTTATTATGATTTATTAAATATTTAGAACATAATGTTCCTTTGCCTATTAAAAGTGGTAATACTCCTGTTGCTAGTGGATCTAGTGTACCAGTATGACCTACTTTTTCTTTTACTATTTTTTTTACTTTATTTACTAAATCGTGTGATGTGCAACCTTTTTCTTTATTTACTACTATTATTCCGTCCATAACTTTCTCCTACTCTTTAGTTATAATTATATTTAATTTATTACATTTTACAAATACTTTCTAACTTCTTTTAAAAGTTTTTCTTTTACTTGTTCCACATCTCCTTGAACTTGTGCACCTGCTGCCCTTGGGTGTCCACCACCACCAAACATTAAGCACACATCAGAAACATTAACATATGAACTAGAACGCATAGAAACTTTATAAATATTTTCATTATCTTTTTGTCTAATAAAAATAGAAACTTCTACACCTTCTATACTTCTACCAATGTTAACTAAACCTTCATGGTCCCCTTCTTCTGCATTTACTTCTTCCATATCTTTATTATCAATGTAAGAAAAAGCAACTTTACCATTTTCTAATAATTCTAACCTATCCATAACTCTTTTTTGTAATTCAAAATTAGCCTTTGTCTTAGTTTGTAGAGTTCTTGTGCAAATATCAGAAATGTTAACACCTTTTCTAAGCATTTCAGCTGCATATTCAAAAGTATCTGCAGTTGTTGATTGATATTGGAAACCGCCTGTATCTGTTATAATCCCTGTCATTAAGCAAGTTGCAATATTTACATCTACATCTATTTCATAGTAAGAAAGCATAGCAAGTATAATTTCAGAACAAGCTGGTGCAACAGGATTTACATAGTTAATATCTCCATACATATTATTACTTCCGTGATGGTCTATTACAATAGTTTTCTTTGCTTGTTCAAAATATTCTTTTTTATCCAATCTTTTTAAAGTTGCACAGTCTAAACTAATTGCTAAATCGTATTCCTTAATATCAGAATCTGTTTTAATTTCTTTTGAATTAGGTAAAAAATCAAAAGTTCTAGCATATGAAGACATTATTAAATCTGTATTTTTTCCTAATTTATCCAATGCATTTTTTAACCCCAAACTACTTCCGATAGCATCACCGGTCAGGTGTTTCGTGTGTTAATATAACTATTGTTTCCGCCTTTTTAATTTCTTCTAAAATTTCATCTAAAGTCATATTATTTATTCTCCTCTTCTTTTTTTGGCATTATCTTTTTTAATATATTATCAATCTTCTCTCCATATTCCATACTTTCATCTAATTCAAAAATAATTTCTGGAGTATTTCTAAGATTAACTTTTTTTGCTAGTTCAGTTCTAATAAAACCTGATGATTTTTTTAATGCTACTAAAGTTTCTTTTACATTTTTAGAATTATAAATACTAACAGAAACTTTAGCAAATTTTAAATCATTTGTAACTTTTACTCTAGTCACACTAATCATACCTGTTGCATTTGGGTTTTTAAGCTCATAATTAATAATTTGTCCTATTTCTTTTTTATATTGTTCGTTGATTCTTTCTAATCTGCTCTTACTCTCTGGCATATCTATTCCTCCTTTTGTTCCATAGGGACGTTTTCTTAGAAACGTCCCTATCTTTTAATTTCTTCCATAATGTAAACTTCTATTTGGTCTCCTTCTTTTATATCATTGTAATTTTCAATTTGTATACCACACTCAAAACCTTTACCAACTTCTTTTACATCATCTTTAAATCTCTTTAATGTTGCTAAATGTCCATCGTGTATTACTACATTATCACGAATTACTCTTACACCTGCATTTCTTTCTACTTTACCTGATAATACATAGCAACCTGCAATTGTTCCTACATTTGATATTCTAAATGTTTGTCTTACTTCTGCATTACCAATTACTTTTTCTTCGTATTTTGGCTCAAGCATTCCTTTCATTGCATTTTCCACATCTTCTATAGCCTGATAAATTACAGAATATTGTTTTATTTCTACTTCATCTTTCTTAGCTTCTTCTTTTGCTACATTATCTGGTCTTACATTAAATGCAATTATAATAGCATTTGAAACTTTAGCTAAAGTTACATCTGATTGATTTACAGCTCCTACTGCTGCGTGTATTACTTTTACTTTTACTTCTTCATTTTCTAGTTTTTCTAATGATTGTTTAACAGCTTCTACAGAACCTTGAACATCTGCTTTTACTATTAAATTTAATACTTTTAGTTTTCCTTCTTCCATTTGACTGAATAAATTATCTAATGTTACTTTAGTAGCTTGATTTATTGCTTGTTCTCTTGCTTGGCGTTTTCTTCTTTCTATTAAGTGTTTTGCTACTTTTTCGTTTTTAACTTCATAGAAAGTATCTCCTGCTTCTGGTACTTCTGTTAATCCCATTATTTCTACTGGTGTTGATGGTCCTGCTGATTTTACAGATTTTCCTTTATCATCTTTCATTGCTCTTATTCTACCAATTGAAGAACCTACGACTATTGTATCTCCTACATCTAAAGTTCCTCTTTGTACTAACACAGTTGCAATTGCACCTCTTGCTTTATCAAGTTTTGCTTCTATTACTGCACCTTTTGCTTGTTTATGTGGGTTTGCTTTTAATTCTAATACATCTGCTTCTAACAAAACCATTTCTAATAGTTGATCTATGTTTGTACCATTTTTTGCTGATATTGGAACAAATATTGTATCTCCACCCCATTCTTCCGGTACTAAATCATATGCCATTAATTCTTGTTTTACTTTATCTGGGTTACTATCAGGTAAATCTATTTTATTTATTGCAACTATTATTGGTATTCCTGCTGATTTTGCGTGGTTTATTGCTTCTATTGTCTGAGGCATTACTCCATCATTTGCAGCAACTACCAATATTGCTATATCTGTTATTTGTGCACCTCTTGCTCTCATTGCAGTAAATGCTTCGTGTCCTGGTGTGTCTAAGAAAGTAATTTCTCTACCATTAACTTTTACTTTATATGCACCTATTGCTTGAGTAATTCCACCTGCTTCCCCTTCTATTACATTTGTTTTTCTTATTGTGTCTAAAAGTGAAGTTTTTCCGTGGTCTACGTGTCCCATAACAACTATTACTGGCGGTCTTGTAACTAATTCTTCTTCTTTATCTTCAGACTCATCAAATAAAATATCTTCATCAGTTACAACTTCTTTTTTCTTAGCTGTTATTCCAAATTCTTGTGCTATTAAATATGCTGTATCAAAATCTATTTCTTGATTTATAGTTGCCATTATTCCATAACCAAGTAATTTTTTTATCACATCTGCTGTTGTCTTCTTAATTTCAGCCGCAAAATCTTTTACTGTAATACTTTCTGGTATCTCTATTTCTGTTAATTTAAATATTTTTTGTTTGTTTCTTTCTTCATTATTTTGATTTTTTCTCTTCTTTCCTCTTCTTCCACGCTCTGTTGTTAAATCATAGAAATCTAGCATACTACCTTCTTGGTCATCATCAAACATATTTGATAATTTACTTGTTTGTTTTAATGATTTTAATTTTCCTTCATCAAAATCTCTATTTCCATTATTTCTTCTAGATTTATTATTTTTCTTTTTATTATTATTTTCATCAAAACGATTATTATTTTTTTGTTTATCAATTCCTTTATCTCTGTTATATTCTCTTGTTTGTTCTTTTTCTGCTACTTCTTGAGACATTATATTTTTAATATTCTTTTCGATTCCTTTAGCATCTAAAGGTCTTTTTCCATAACGGTCACTACCACTTCTATTATTATGGTTATATTTATTATTTCCATTATTAAAACGATTATCATTTCTATTATTTTTATTATAATTTCTATTTTGGTTACTATTTCTATTTTCTCTTACTTCTTTATTATTGTTTAATGTTTTTTCTCTTTTTTCTTCTTTATTGTTTTCTTCTACTTTTGGTTTTGTTTCTTCTTTTACTTCTTTATTTTCTGGTTCTTTTGCTATTTTATTTTCTTGTTTTACTTCTTCTTTTTCTTCCTTTTCTTCTTTTTTAGGTTCAGTTTTACCTAAGCCAAACAACTCACTTACTGTCATTGGTTTACTTGGTCTATTTCTATAGACAATATTATAATCTTTGTTTTGTTTTCTTTCCACAAAACCAACACTATTTTTCTTTTCTTGTTTTTTCTCTTTTTCTTTTTTCTTTTCTTTTTCCTCTTCTTCAGATATTATAACTTCTCTCCTAATAATAACAGGAGCTTTTTCATCTTTTTTTGCTTCTGATTTTCCTTTATTTGATGCAACTTTTTCGTTCTTTTTTTCTGCTTTTTTTTCTTGTTTTTGTTCTTTACTACCACTTTTTAATTTTTCTTCTATTTTTTTTGCTTCTTCATCTTCTACTCCACTTAAGTGGCTCTTTACATCAATATTTAATTTTCTTGCTATTTCTAATACTTCTTTACTTGGTAAATCATATTTTTTTGCTATATCATATATTTTTATCTTACCCAATAGTTCCACCCCCATTATTTATTTTTTGTATTTCATTTGATAAATTTACATTTTCTATTCCTATTATTGCTTTATTGTTTTTTCCTATTGATTTACTTAACATCTCAATATTTCCTCCAACTATTATTGGTATATTTCTTTCTTTTGCTAGTTTTATAAATTTATCTTTTGTTCTTTCTGAAGCATCTTCTGCAACAATTAATAATTTCACTTTATTTTTATTTGTTCTTTCCTCTACACTATCTGAACCAAAACATATATTTCTCGCTTTTGCAGCAAAACCTATTAAACCTAATATTTTATTATTTATCAAGTATTACACCTCTTAATTTCTCATAAATTTCGTTTGATATTTTTGTTTCAAATATCTTTTCTAACCTCTTTGTTTTTATTAATTTTTCCAAGCAATCTATATTATCACAAATATATGCTCCTCTTCCTTGCATTTTTCCTGTTCTATCTACATTTATTTCGCCTTCTTTATTTTTTACAATTCTTATTAGTTCTTTTTTAGGCTTTTTTTCATTACATCCCATGCAAGTTCTTTCTGGTAATTTTCCCATAAAAAAGTTCTCCTTTCTTATTTTATGTCCAGCTTTATATTTTATTCTGCTTTATCAGCACTTTCACTTTCTTTGTTATCTTGTTTTTCCATAAGCATTGTTCTAAATTGTGTTTCTGATTTTATATCTATTTTCCAGTTTGTTAGTCTTGCTGCTAGTCTTGCATTTTGTCCTGATTTTCCTATTGCTAATGATAATTGGTCATCTGGAACTATTACTTGTGCAAATTTCTCATCTTCTTTTATATCTACTGCAAGTATTTTTGCAGGAAGTAAACTTGCTGCTATGTAAATGCTTGGGTCTTCGTTCCACTCTATTACATCTATTTTTTCACCATTTAATTCATTTATAACATTTTGTATTCTTACACCTTTTTGTCCTACGCAAGAACCTACAGGGTCTATGTTCGGATCTGGTGAATATACTGCAACTTTGCTTCTATATCCTGGGTCTCTTGAAACACTTTTTATTTCAATTACGCCCTCATATATTTCTGGTATTTCAAATTCTAATAATTTTCTTACAAAGTCAGGATGACTTCTAGATACTATTACTTGTGGTGCTCCTTTTGAACCTTTTTCTACATCTAATACATATCCTTTTATTTTATCATTTACTCTATAATGCTCTGTAGGTATTTGTTCTTTAGTTGGCATTACACCTTCTAACTTTCCTAAGTCCATTACTACTATTTTCTTGTCTGCTTTTTGAATTATTCCAGATACTATTTCACCTTTTCTGTCATTAAATTCATTAAAAGTCAATTCTCTTTCCATTTCTCTTAATTTTTGTATTATAACTTGTTTTGCTGTTTGTGCTGCAATTCTACCAAAGTTTCTTGGTACTATTTCTGTATCTATTGTATCTCCTTCTTTTAAATCAGGATTTATTTTTAGAGCTTCTTTTTCTGTTATTTCTGTTTCTGGATTTTCTACTTTTTTTACCACTGTTCTTACTGAATAAATATGTGTTGCTCCTGTTTTTCTATCCATTACTACTTTTACATTTTCTAGAGAGTTAAAATTTCTTTTATATGCTGTAACTAATGCTGTTTCTATTGCATCTAGCACATAATCTTTGTTTATTCCTTTCTCTTTTTCTAATTCCTCTAAAGCTAATATTAATTCTTTATTATCAATTGCTGGTTCTTTCATTTTATATTCCTCCTTACCAATTATAAACCGTTTTTATTTGTGATATATTTTTTCTTTCTATATTAACATTGTTTTCTTCTGTTTCTAGCACTATTCCATCTTTATTAAAACTTTTTAGTATTCCTCTATATTCTTTTTTACCTAATTCATCTTTTTTAAATAATTTTACATTAACTTCTACTTCTAAATTTTGTTCTAAGTGTTTATCTTTTTTAAGTACTCTTTCTATTCCTGGTGATGATACTACTAAAAAGTATTTTTCTTTAACAACATCTTCTTTATCTAATATTGGGTTTATTTCATTATTTACTTTTTCACAATCATTTAAGTCTATTCCTTTTTGGCTATCTATATATATAGTTAAATAATAATCTTTCCCTTCTTTACTATATTCTACATCATATAGTTCATAGCCTAATTCTTCTATTTTACTTTTAATTAAGCTTTCAACTTTTTCTTCTACTCTTGACAAAATATCACTCTCCTTATACTAATCAAGAGTGGGATTTGCTCCCACTCTTTCTGTCTTTTTCTTAGTTACCTATAATATTATACCCAATTTTTTTGAAAAATGCAAGTGTTTTTCAAAATTTTCCACCTCTAATTTTGTTGTTGTGTCAATGATGTGAAACAAAATTATATAAAAATTTATTCTATATAACTAAATTGCACAATTAACCATACCAAATTCTTCTAGTTTAGCTCGTTTCTCTTTTGGTGTTAAATATCCTAATACTGC
>CALXHF010000027.1 GCA_944388035.1 uncultured Clostridia bacterium
AAAAAATATTTGAATAAATCTGTTAATATATTAATACATTTTTATTCTAATGTCAAGAAAAATCGTTCGACAGAATTTGACAAAAAATTAAGCAAAAGGAAATGTGCCCATTGAAAAAAAGTGTAAAAAATGATAAAGTAATAGCATAAGATGAGTAAAGGAGTGATTAGTGTGAAAGTTTTATTAGTGAATGGAGGACCACATCAAGATGGTTGTACAAATAGGGCTTTGAAGGAAGTTAGTAAAACTCTAGAAGAAAACGGAATTAAAACAGAAATGATGTGGCTAGGTACTAAGGCAATTTCTGGATGCATTGCTTGTAATGCTTGTATTAAAACAGGAAGATGTGTTATTGAAGATAAAGTAAATGAGTTTTTAGAGAAAGTAGAAGAAGCAGATGGTTTTGTTTTTGGAAGTCCAGTGCATTTTGCAGCAATAAGCGGTAGTTTATCTTCTTTTATGGATAGAGTTTTTTATGGAAGAGGTAATTTCTTTGCAAATAAAGTCGCAGCAGGTGTTGTAAGTTGTAGAAGAGGTGGAGCAACTGCAGCTTTTGATGAAATTAATAAATATTTTTTAATGAGTAATATGATTGTTGTAGGTTCTAGCTATTGGAATATGGTTCACGGTAGTAATAAAGAACAAGTAGAAAAAGATGAAGAAGGACTTCAAACAATGAGAAACCTTGGAAATAATATTGCATTTCTTTTAAAATCAATAGAAGCTGGAAAAGAAAAAGGTATTGAATTACCTAAAAGGGAACAACCTATAAAAACTAATTTTATTAGATAAAAATAAATTATACAAATAAAGAGGAAAAAATGGAAACGAATAAAAAAGAAAAAAATATAGGGGTATTTGATTCTGGAATTGGTGGAGTAACGGTACTAAGAGAAATTATAAAAATACTCCCAAATGAAAATTATATTTATTTTAGTGATTCCAAAAACAATCCCTATGGGGATAAGAAAAAAGAAGAAATTATAAATAGATGTGATGAATTACTAAAATTTATGTTGGAAAATAATTGTAAAGCTATTGTAATTGCTTGTAATACAGCGAGTAGTATAGCTGTAAAGATTTTAAGAAAAAAATATAATAATATACCAATAATAGCAATAGAGCCAGCATATAAAATGGTATATGATTATAGTTATGATAAAGAAACTTTGGTAATGGCAACTAAAGGAACAATAGAAAGTGAAAGATTTAATTTGCTTTATCATAAATATGATAATCACAAAACAACACTTCTAGAGTGTGTTGGACTAGCAGACTTGATTGAAGAAGGAAATGAGGAAAAAGTAAAAAAATATTTAGAAGAAAATATAGGAAAATATAGAGGAAAAGTTAAAAATGTAGTTTTAGGTTGTACTCATTATCCTTTAGTTCAAAAAGAGATTGGACAAGTATTAGGTAATGATATAGAATTTTTTAATGGAGCAAGTAGATTAGCAGTTCACTTAAAAGATATTTTAGAAAAAGAAAATCTGCTTAATAATTATATAGAAAATAAAGAAATAGAGAAAAATAATTTAAAAACAAATATTAAATTTATAGATTCTTCATTAAATGAAGAAGAAAGATTTAAAAAAGAAAAAAGATTTTTTGTGTTTTTGGAGGAAAAATAAATGTTGGAAAATATAAAATTTAAAAAATTAAATATAATTAAAATAAGCTTAGCTACTTTTATTATATGTTTAATATTAATGTTCTTTTTATCAAACAAGATATATGCAGTAGAATTACCAGAAGATTTTAATATTGATAATATTTCTAATGAAGATATCTTAGATATTTATGATAAAATAACTGAAAAATATTCTAATGAAGAAATAGCAGATATAATAAAAGAAAATAAAGAACAAATTGCAAATGAGACAGGAATAAGTGGGGGAGTAATTGATGCTGGTGCAGAATTTATAAGAAACACGAGTAAAGAAGCTGTAAGAGATATTATATCAGATGATGAAAATATAACAAAAATAAGAGAAAGCCTAAAAGAAGGAAAAAGTGCTGGTGATGCTGTAGCAAGCATAGTAGAAGATACAACAACATTACAAAAAATAGAGTTATTTGTAAAAATCTTACTTGCAAATAATATAATAAGAGCAACTTTAATAATAATAATTGTATTATTCTTATATTGTACTATTACAAGATGTGTTATATATAAAAAAGCAGGGAAAAACTGGGTTGCAGGCATAATTCCTTTTTATAGACAAGTTACAATGTACAAAGTATGTGGTTTATCACCATTTTTAATGCTTTTATGGTTAATACCTATTTTTGGCTGGATAGTTATGTTTGTACTTGCTATTATGAAGAGAATACTTTTAGCAGAGAACTTTAGAAAAGGTGGTTTATTTGGAATTGGTATTTTAATACTTCCACCAATATTCTATTCTGTACTTGCTTTTAATAGTAATATTGAGTATGAAGGAGAAGAATAAAAATAGTATAAAGTAAAGGAATAAGAAGAAATATGAAAGTATTAAATAATAAATTAAAACAAAAATTAAATATTAGAACTGAAAAAAATTATCCAATAGAAGGCGTGGAGTTTATTGATATTATGCCACTTATAATAGATAAAAATTCTCTAAAAGAAATTATAGATTTATTTATAGATGAGATTAAAAATAAAAATGTAGATTATATAATAGCACCAGAAGCAAGAGGATTTTTACTTGGAACTGCAATTGCTGATAGGTTAAATATTGGTTGTATTCCTGTTAGAAAAAAAGGAAAGTTGCCACCTTCTACAGTAGAAACTGAAATTAGATATAAAAAAGAATATGGAGAAGATGTTTTAGAATTACCAAAGTTAGTAAATACTACATATAATAATAAAAATTTCTATATTGTAGATGATATTTATGCAACTGGAAATACTATAGAAAAAATTAAAGAAAAAATACAAGCTTTAGGTGGAAAGGTTTTGGGTGAAGGTGTTATTTTAAATATTGTAGAATTAAATAATAATAAAGATATTTTTTCAATTATAGATGTAAATGAAAGTTAAATATAAGGAGCAACTAAATTCGGTTGCTCCTTAAAATAATGTAATAATTAATCTAAAATTAGAAAAAATCTAAAGGGTTTTGATATTTACCGTCAATACGAATTCCAAGGTGTAAGTGACAACCAGTAGTAGCACCATTTGTAGGTCTACCAGAAGAATCAGAATATTGGTTACCAGGAACACCATAAACATATTTAGGACCAACTCTGCCAATTACTTGTCCTTGTTTTACTTTATCACCGAACTTTTACAATAAAATTAGGATCACAATGGCAATAAGTAACTCTAAAATTAGAAAAAGAAAGAGTAATAGTATAGCCCCCTGCTCCTAAAAATTGTCTAAAAGTAATTTCACCATCTGCTACAGCAATAAACTGAGTACCTTCTGGTGCTGGTATATCTATTCCAGAGTGAGAAGAAGAAGCGCCAGATGTTGGAGATTTTCTTTTTCCAAAATAAGAACTAATTCTAGTATATCCGAGGAAGTGGCCATACAAAACCATTTGGGTTAAAGTCTATTATTTCTGAAGAAATACCATCATAACTATTAGAACTACCAAAAGTTGGAATAAAAAATATGCAAATAAATAATGTGAAAAATAATATAAAAATTATAATTGAATTTAGTATTTTACTAATAAAATCACCTCCTAAAACAAAAACAGAGAATAAAAGTTATCTTTTATTCCCTTAAAATATTGTTGTGGCAGGGGTAGAAGGATTCGAACCCTCACAGGCGGTTTTGGAGACCGATGTGCTACCATTGACACTATACCCCTATATTTTGAACACATTAAATATCTTAGCACAAAAAATAAAAATTATCAACAATTTTTAGAAAAATTTATTGACTTTTTTTAGAAACCATAATAAAATATATGAAATTAAATAAATATAGTTACAATGAAAAAGAAGAAATACTTGTAAAATTTATTTATAGAGAGTAAGTGATGGTGGAATACTTACAATAAATAAGTATGGGGAACTTTGGAGTAACTTTATAAATTAAGGTGTCAAAATTAGAATATCTAATTTTGGAAATAGGGTGGAAACGCGGAAAAAACTTTCGTCCCTAGCTAAATAAATTTTAGTTAGCTAAGGAGGGAAGTTTTTCTTTAGCTAAAAAAGGAGGAATTTTTATGTTAGATTCAATGGAAACATTAGTAGCACTTTGTAAAAACAGAGGTTTTATTTACCCAGGTTCAGAAATTTATGGAGGATTAGCAAATACGTGGGACTATGGACCACTTGGAAATGAATTAAAGAACAATGTAAAAAATGCTTGGAGAAAGAAATTTATACAAGAGCAAAAAAATGTAGTAGGTTTAGATAGTGCAATACTTATGAACCCAGAAACTTGGGTAGCATCAGGACACGTAGGAGGCTTTTCAGACCCATTAATAGACTGTAGAGAGTGCAAAACACGACATAGAGCAGATAAGTTAATAGAAGAGTGGGCACATGAACAAGGAAAAGATATGATAGCAGACGGTATGAGTGAAAAAGAATTAATAGATTTTATAAAAGAAAACAACATACCTTGTCCAAATTGTGGAAAAACTAATTTCACAGATATAAGGAAATTTAATTTAATGTTTAAAACATCACAAGGTGTTACTGAAGATAAAAAATCAGAAATATATTTAAGACCAGAAACAGCACAAGGTATATTTGTCGATTTCAAAAGTGTTTTAAGAACATCAAGAAAGAAAATACCTATGGGAATAGCTCAAATTGGAAAAGCCTTTAGAAATGAAATAACACCAGGAAACTTTATATTTAGAACTCGTGAATTTGAACAAATGGAAATGGAATTTTTCTGCAAACCAGGAACAGATTTAGAGTGGTTTAAATATTGGAAAGATTATGCAGAAAATTGGTTGTTATCTTTAGGTATTAAAAAAGAAAATATAAGATTAAGAGATCATAGCAAAGAAGAATTAGTGTTTTATAGTAAAGCAACAACAGATATAGAATTTAACTTCCCATTTGGTTGGGGAGAATTATGGGGAATTGCTGATAGAACAGATTATGATTTATCAAGACATATGGAACACTCTAAAGAAGATTTAACATATCAAGATTTAGAGACTAAAGAAAAATATATACCATATGTAATAGAACCATCACTAGGAGCAGATAGAGTAGTTCTAGCATTTTTATGTAACGCATATGAGGAAGAAGAAATAGATAAAGGAGATGTAAGAACAGTATTACATTTACATCCAGCTTTAGCACCATATAAAGTAGCAATTTTACCACTTTCTAAAAAATTATCAGAAAAAGCAAACGAAGTTTATGATAAATTATCTAAGAAATTTATGTGTGATTATGATGAAACAGGAAGTATTGGAAAACGTTATAGAAGACAAGATGAAATAGGAACACCTTTCTGTGTAACAATAGATTTTGATACTTTAGAAGATGAGACTGTAACAATTCGTGATAGAGATACAATGGAACAAATAAGGTTGAAAATAGATGAATTAGAAAATTGGGTAGAAGACAAAATAGAATTTTAGAAGGAGGCGATTTACCTATATTATGAAAAGTAAAACTGTTTTTGTGTGCAATGAGTGTGGTTATGAATCTGCTAAGTGGATGGGTAAATGCCCTGCTTGTAATAGTTGGAATAGTTTTTATGAGCAAAAAGTTGTTGAAACTAAAAATAAAGGTGTTTCACAATCTGACGGCAAATTAGCAATTCCACAAACTTTAAATTCTTATGAAGCAAAAGAAACTATTAGAACTCATACTGGTTTCCAAGAACTAGATAGAGTTCTTGGTGGAGGTTTGGTTAAGGGTTCTTTAGTGTTACTTGGAGGAGAACCAGGTATAGGTAAGTCTACACTAATTTTACAAATATGTGATAAGATAAAAGGAGATGGAAAAGTTTTATATGTTTCTGGAGAAGAGTCTGCTGAACAAATAAAATTAAGAGCTGATAGGCTTGGCATTAACAATGAAGATATTTTATTTTTAGGAGAAACAAATATAGAACTTGTAAACCAAGCAATTATTAATACAAACCCAAAACTTGTTATAATAGATTCTATACAAACTATGTATTCAGAAGAATTAACAGCAGCGGCACGGTAGTGTTAGCCAAGTAAGAGAAATTACTTCACAAGTTATGAGAGTTTGTAAGTCTAAAGGTATTACTACTATTATAATTGGTCACGTAACAAAAGAAGGTAACATTGCAGGTCCAAGAGTCTTAGAACATATGGTAGATACTGTTCTATATTTAGAAGGTGAAAGATATTTTTCTTATAGAATTTTAAGAGGCGTTAAAAATAGATTTGGCTCTACTAATGAAATTGGGATGTTTGAAATGCAAGACAAGGGTATGCAAGAGATTGACAACCCTTCTGATATTCTAATTTCTGAAAGAGAAGATAATCCTGCTGGTTCGTGTATAGTTGCTACTATGGAAGGTACAAGACCTCTTTTAGTAGAACTCCAAGCTTTAACTTGTAATACAGTTTTTGGTTATCCTAAAAGAACTGCAAATGGTATTGATTATAATAGACTTTCTTTATTACTTGCAGTTCTTGAAAAAAGAGCAGGAGTGATGCTTAATTCACAAGATGTTTATTTAAATGTAGTAGGTGGCCTAAAGGTAAACGAACCAGCAATTGATTTAGGAATAGCTATGGTAACAGCATCTAGTTTTAAAAATATTCCTATTCCAAAAAATATGATAATTTTAGGCGAAGTTGGTTTAACAGGTGAAGTTAGAAGAATTAATTTAATTGAAAAAAGGCTTAAAGAAGCGGAAAAATTAGGTTTTAAAACTTGTATTATTCCAGAAAGTAATAAAAAAGACTTGAAAGATAATTACAAATTAGATATAATAGGCATCAAGGATATAAATGAAGCTATGAAAAAAATTGGCTTAAAATAATTTTTTAGAAGGGAGAGAATACATTTTGAGAACAGGCAAAGAAGATAGTATTACAGAAATTTTAAAGTTAATTGCACCAGGTACTCCCATAAGAGATGGACTAGAAAATATATTAAGAGCAAGAACAGGAGCTTTATTATTAATTACAGATAGTGAAGAAGTATTAAATGAGGTTGTAGATGGTGGTTTTTTCATTAATGAAGAATATACATCTTCTAAATTATATGAACTTGCAAAAATGGATGGAGCAATTGTTTTAAGTGGAGATTTAAAAAAGATTTTATATGCAAATGCTCAGCTTATTCCATCATCTGAAATAGTAACTTTAGAAACGGGAACAAGGCATAGAACAGCCGAAAGAACTGCAAAACAAACGGGAGAACTTGTAATTAGTATTTCTCAAAGAAGAAGTATTATTACAGTGTTTAAAGGAAATGATAGATATATCCTAGAAGATACAGATTCTGTTTTAAGTAAAGCAAACCAGGCAATTCAAACACTAGAAAAATATAAGAAAGTTTTTGATAATAAATTAAATATATTAAATGAATATGAATTTAATGATATAGTAACTCTAGAAAATGTAGTAATTGCAATACAAAGAGCAGAAATGGTTATGAAAATTGTAGAAGAAATTCAAAGGCAAATATATGAACTTGGAAGTGACCGGAAGACTTGTTAAGATGCAATTAGATGAATTAATAGGTGGTTTAGAAAAAGAGGAAAATCTTATTATAAAAGATTATATAGTTAAAGGAAAGGGCAAAAATAAAAGAACACCAGAAAAAGTGATAGAAAGTTTAGATAATTTATCTTATGAAGATTTGTCTAAAGAAGCTGTAATTGCAAAATTATTAGGATATGAAAATTTTGATAATTATGATGAAGTTGGAGTTTATACAAAAGGTTATAGAATCTTAAATAAGATTCCAAGAATGCCAAGCAATATTGTGGAAAACTTAGTAGATTCTTTTAAATCTTTTCAACATATATTAGCTGCTGATATTGAGAGTTTAGATGAAGTTGACGGAATTGGTGAGGTAAGAGCGAGAACTATAAAACAATCTTTAAAAAGGATGCAAGAACAATTCATTTTTGATAATTTAATTTAATGAAAAATAGGAGGATAACAATGAATAAGTTTAAAAATATATTATGGATAATAGCTTTAATAGTTATTTTAATATTAATAGGAGTAGTAGTATTTGGATATTATAAAAATGCAACAATGGAAATTAAAAACCCAATTGCAACAATGGAAGTTGAAAATTTTGGGACAGTAAAGATTGAATTATATCCAGATAAAGCACCTGAAACAGTTGCGAATTTTATTGCTTTAGCTAATAGAGGTTTTTATGATGGTCTTACATTTCATAGAATAGTTAAAGATTTTATGATACAAGGTGGAGATCCAGAAGGAACAGGTGAAGGCGGAGCAAAAATTTCTAATTTAAAAGATGGTGGAGAAGAGACAGAATACTCTATTAAAGGTGAATTTATAGCAAATGAAGTAGATAATGATTTGAAATTTGATGAAGGTGTAATTGGTATGGCAAGAAATGATTATACATCATATTCTTCATCTTTAACAGAAGAGTCTTATAATTCTGGAAGTTCACAATTCTTTATTATGACTAAAGATAATGCTTCTTTAAATGGATATTATACTTCATTTGGTAAAGTAATTGAAGGTATGGATATTATTCATAATATAGAAAATGTTGAAGTAAAAGTTGCAGATGATAGTGAAGAAACTGGAAATACTGAACAAAGTACACCAGTTAACCCTGTAAAAATAACTTCGATTAGAGTTGAAACTTTTGGATATGATTATGGTTTACCAGAGACTTTAACACCTTTTGATTATATGAGTTGGTTATATAGTCAATATGGAATAGATCCAAGTACAATGGGAACATCAGAACAATAAATAAGAAATTTTAAAAAATAGTTGACAAATGGGGTGAAAATTGGTTATAATATTAAATGTGCCAAGTAAAACTATGGTGGATGTAGCGTAGTTGGTTAACGCGCCAGTTTGTGGCACTGGAGACCGTGGGTTCGAGTCCCATCTT
>CALXHF010000028.1 GCA_944388035.1 uncultured Clostridia bacterium
TAAACGCCTGTGGAGATAGTAGGTTACGAGGTCTAAGAAGCAGGAAGCCCATTGGCTTTAGACAATGGGTAGTTCACGTATCAAATGAAAATTTTATGGCAATAAAGTTAAATGATTTTGATAAAGAAATAATTGGTACAGTAGAATATGCTAAAGAATTTGGAATATAAAAGCAAACTAATGATTCGATAATTAAATAAAAAATATAATAATTAAAATGTTAATAAGAATAGCAAATTTGTAAAAAATATTATATAGAAAAAAATTATAAAAGTTATATACTTAATTTGGAGGTGGATAAAATGAGTCTAGGAAATAATTTATTTCAAGCAAGAAAAAAAACAGGGCTATCACAGGGATTTGTTGCTGAAAAATTAGGTATAAGTAGGCAAACTGTTTCAAAATGGGAAACAGATGAAACCGTTCCAGATATTTATCAGTCAAAAAAGCTAGCAAGATTATATAATTTATCACTTGATGAATTAATTGAGTTTGATATGAATCAAAAAGAAATAGAAGAAGTAATAAAAAATACAGATGAAAAGAAAGAATCAAAAATAAATTGGACAAAAGCTTGGAGCAAAAAATATCCAATATTAGTAAGATATCAAAAAGAAGTAGATATTTCCAAATATGCTAAAGAAATAAGAAGATTATTTGATGATTTAGAGAAAGAATATGGTTACAGTAAATTAGATGCAATGCTTGTTTTAAAAGATATTTTGGGACATGAGTATATGGATAATAAACATTAAAAAGGCAAATGATAAAAATCATTTGTTTTTTTATAAACACCTGAAAATATCAAAGATGAAGAACCAAATGCAACTGTAACAGAAGGATTATCAATAAGAGATGATGATGTAGAAAGTTCACAAAGTGAAGTGGACGAATGGCTATATGAAATAGGATTTTAATGAATTATAAGGAGAAAAGTAATTATGAAGAAGATTGTATTAATAATAGCATTAGTAATTATTATTGGAATTATAATAGGATGTATAGTTTATAATTTTACTAGTAATGTAGAAAATCCTACAAATCAAAGTGAACAATTAGATACATTAAATACAAACAATGAAACTTTATTAAACAGTAATATTGAAAATACTAATACCGATAATGATAATATAGTAGAAGTTTCACAAAATAGAGGAGATGAAGGCAGTATGGAAAATGAAAGAATAAAATTAACTGTAAATGGAAATGAGGTTTTTGTAAGATTAGATGATAATGTAGCAAGCAGAGAATTTTTAGATATGTTACCTTTAACTTTAATGTTTGAAGATTTTAATAGAACAGAAAAAATTGCAACATTACCAGATGAATTATCAACAGAAGACTTACCTTCTGGATATACACCTGAAGTAGGAGATTTCTCTTACTATGCACCTTGGGGAAATATATCAGTATTTTATAAAGATTTTAGATATTCTAATTCTTTATATAAATTAGGAACAATAGAATCAGGAACAGAGATACTTGAAAATATGAATGGTGAGTTTGAAGTTACTATTGAAAAAGTAAATTAAAAGGAGGTTTTTGGTTATGAGTATAACAATAAATATATATTATACTGGTAAAAATGGAAATGCAAAGAAGTTTGCAGAAGAGATGGTTTTAAGTGGAATAGTAGCTAGAGTAAGGAAAGAACCAGAAAATGAAAAATATGAATATTTTTTTCCAATGGATGATGAGGAAACAGTTCTTTTAATTGATAAGTGGAAAAATAAAGGAGCATTAGATGAACACCATAAATCTCCGATGATGAAAGAAATCGCGGGTTTGAGAGAAAAATATCATCTTCATATGAAAGTAGAACAATTTGAGAGTATAGATAATAAACATAAATAAAGGCAGAAAATAAATCTGTCTTTTTAATTATTTTTATAATATTAATAATTGTCTTCAACAAATAAAAGGTACACATAAAAATTTAAAAAATAAAAAACATTATATAAACTAAAAATAAATGTGAATAACTCACAATCTAAAAAACACTATTTAAAGTTATTCACAAAGTTATCCACAGTTTCCACAGATGATTTATACACATGAAATATTACAAAACAAGAAAAAAACAAGTTACATAAAAAAGGAAAGATAACATAATTGAAAGAAAAACGTAACAAAAAAGTAATAAATTTATGCGAAAAAAGAAGAAAAATAGAGTAAAACAATATTATAACACTAAAAATGGCGAAATATGAGCCTTGAAAACCAGATATATGAAATATATTTGAAATATAAATGTAAAAATACAACTGTAGAAAAATAAAGAAAAATAATATATAATGTAAAAAAATAAAAGAAAATTATGTGGATAACTTTTAAGAATAAAAAACATATAATAAATAAAAGGTGATTTGTATGTTATTTAAATTTAAATTTTTGTTTAGAAAGAAGAGAAAGAATCGTGATATAGATGAATTTGATATAGAAAAAGAAGAAGCGGAAAAAATATTAAAAATTTTGGGAGGAGTCTTAGTAGATGTAAGAAGTCCAAAGGAATATGAAGAAGGTCATATGGAAGGGGCAATTTTACTCCCAGAATATGAAATAAAGAAAAAAGCAAGAGAAGTGTTACCTAATAAAGAAAAAATAGTAATTGTATATTGTTCAAGTGGAGGAAGAAGTAAAAAAGCAAAAGAAGAGTTAAGAAATATGGGATATAAATATGTATATAATTTGTACAATGGTTATCAAAACTATTGAGATTTGATAATTTTTATGGTAAAATTTTTCTATAACAAATTAAAAACGGAGGAAATATGAGACAAGAAAATATAAGAAACTTTAGTATAATTGCACATATAGACCACGGAAAATCCACATTAGCAGATAGATTAATAGAAATGACAGGTTCACTTTCTAAAAGAGAAATGGAAGACCAAGTGTTAGACAATATGGAAATAGAAAAAGAAAGAGGAATCACAATAAAATCACAAGCAGTAAGAATGGTGTATAAAGCCAAGGATGGACAAGAATATATATTAAATTTAATAGATACACCAGGACACGTAGATTTTAATTATGAAGTATCAAGAAGTTTAGCAGCTTGTGATGGAGCAGTATTAGTAGTAGATAGTAGCCAAGGTGTGGAAGCACAGACTTTAGCTAATGTGTATTTAGCAATAGATAATAATTTGGAAATTTTACCAGTATTAAATAAAATAGACTTGCCAAATTCAAGACCTGATGAAGTAAAAAAAGAAATAGAAGATATAATAGGAATTCCAGCAGAGGAGGCACCTTGTATATCAGCAAAAACGGGACTAAATGTAGAAGAAGTATTAGAAAGGATAGTAACAGATTTACCTTCACCAAAAGGTGATAAAAATGCAAAAACAAAGTGTTTAATATTTGATTCTTATTATGATAGTTACAAAGGAGCGGTTGCATCAGTTCGCGTAATAGATGGTAAAATTAAAACTGGTGATGAGATAAGGTTAATGGCAACAAACAAGGTGTTTACTGTAACAGAAGTAGGGTATTTCTTGCCAGGAACGCATATGCCTACTTCTGAAATAAAAGCAGGAGAAGTTCGGTTATGTTGCAGCAAGTATAAAAAATATTTCTGATATAAGAGTTGGAGATACGATAACTTTAAATGAAGACCCAGCAGATGAACCATTAAAGGGATATAAAAAAGTACAACCTATGGTATATTGTGGAATATATCCAATAGACGGAAGCCAATATGAAGAATTAAAAGAATCCTTGGAAAAATTAAAATTAAATGATGCAGCATTAGAATATGAACCAGAAACAACAGCTGCACTAGGTTCGGGTTTTAGATGTGGTTTTTTAGGTCTGCTTCATTTAGAAATAATAGAAGAAAGATTAGACAGAGAGTTCGATTTAGGGCTAATTACAACAGCACCATCAGTAATTTATAAAGTATATAAAACAGATGGACAAGTAATAGATTTATATAATCCAGAAGAACTTCCGCCATCTACAGAAATATCTTATATAGAAGAACCTTTTGTTACAGCAAATATATTAACACCAAAAGAATATATAGGAAATATAATGGAGCTTTGTCAAAGAAGAAGAGGTATATATATAGATATGAAATATTTAGATGAAAATAGAGTAACTCTAATTTATGAAATGCCATTAAATGAAATAATTTATGATTTCTTTGACAATCTAAAATCAAAAACAAAAGGATATGCATCACTTGATTATGAATTTAAAGAATATAAAAAATCAAGTTTAGTAAAATTAGATATTTATATAAATGGAGAAAAAGTAGATGCATTGAGCTTTATAATTCATAAAGAAAGTAGCTATGACAGAGGAAGAAAAATGGTAGAAAAGCTAAAAGAAGTAATTCCAAGAAAGTTATTTAAAATACCAATACAAGCAGCAATTGGTGGACAAATAATTGCAAGGGAAACAATTTCAGCTTTAAGAAAGGACGTTTTAGCAAAATGTTATGGTGGAGATATTACAAGAAAGAAAAAATTATTAGAAAAACAAAAAAGAGGAAAGAAAAAAATGCGTGAAATAGGAAATGTGGAAATACCACAAGAGGCTTTTTTATCTGTATTAAAATTGGATGATGAAAATTAGGAGTGTAAAATGGAAGATTATCAAGACCAAATAGAAGGAAGAAATTCTGTATTAGAATTATTAGAAAGTAAAAAAGATGTAAATAAAATTTTTGTAGAAAAAGGAGAAAAACATCGGATCTATTCTAAAAATAATTGCAATGGCAAGGCAAAGAAAAATTGTTATTGTAGAAAAAGATAAAAAAGATATGGAAAAAATAGCAAATAACAAAAATCACCAAGGAGTAATTGCTTTTGTTCCACCTTTTTCTTACTGTGAAATAGAAGATATATTAGAATATGCAAAAGAAAAAAAAGAAGATCCTTTTATATTAATATTAGACGGAATAGAAGATCCACATAATTTAGGTGCTATAGTAAGAACAGCAGAAACAGCAGGGGTACACGGAATAATAATACCTAAAAGACGTTCTGCTTCAGTAAATAGTACAGTTGCAAAAGTATCATCAGGAGCGGTAGAATATATGAAAATTGCAAGAGTAACTAATATAACAGATGCAATAGATAAGCTAAAAAAAGAAGGTTTATGGATATGTGGAACAGATATTAATACTGATAAATATTATTATGAGCAAGAACTAACAGGTTCACTTGCGATAGTAATTGGAAACGAAGGAAAAGGAATTAGTGAGAAGGTAAAGAAAAATTGTGATTTTTTGGTTAAAATTCCTATGATGGGAAAAGTAACATCTTTAAATGCATCAGTATCTACTGGAATTATAATATATGAAGCATTAAAACAACGTTTGCAAAAGAAAAATTAAAAGAAGGGAGAAAATAAAAAATGATGGCTAGGAAAAAAAGAATTACTTTAATAATAGTAATAGTAGTTTTAATATTATTAATAATAGGAGGAATATTTTTGGCATTATATTTAAACACAGATATGTTTAAATCAAATCAGACATTGTTTATAAAATATTTAGGAAAAAACTCTGAAAACATACAAAGACTAGAAAATATAATTAATAAAACAGAATATGACGAATTATTAAAAACAAATCCTTATAATGTAACATCAGAGATAAAAGTAAATTATACAGAAAACGTAGGAACAACAGAAGAAAATAATAACAATTCTATAAATCAATTAAAGATAACAGTAGATGGTCAAACAGATAATAACAATAATTATGATTATAGAAATATAAAATTGTTAAAAAATGATGAGCAAATAATGCAAAATGAAATCTTACACACATCAAATAATTATGGAATAAAATTCACAGACTTATTTAATCAATATGTTGTTGTAGAGAATCAAAATTTGAAAGATTTATTAAAGAGAATTGGATATACAGATGAACAAATAGAATATGTTCCAGATTCTATTGATTTTGATAATGATATATTACAAGATATAAAATTTAGCAATGAAGAAATTGAAAGTTTAATTAATAAATATACAAGTATAATTACTCAAAATATTGGAGAAGCTAATTTTCAAAGACAAAAAAATCAAGTAATTGAAATTAACGGACAAAATTATTCAGCTAATGCTTATATTTTAGTGTTAACAAAAGAACAATTGAATAATATATATATAAACATATTGGAAAATTTAAAAGAAGATGAAACTGTACTAAATAAAATAGAAGCAATACAAAATAAGATAAATCAATTAACATTAGGGAAAGAAAGTATAGATTTTAAAAATGATTTGATTGAAAAAATTGATTTAACTATCCAAAAAATTAGACAAACAAATATTGGAACAGATGAAACAAAAATTGTTGTATATGAAAATAATGGCGAAACAATAAGCACATGTATACAAACACAAGAGTATCAGATAAACTTGAATTGTTTAAATGGATATAATGAATTAGTTTTTATCGAAAATAATACTGAGATTCATAAAATTACTATAGAAAATATTGATAATAAAATAGTTATTAATAATGAAAACAATGAAGACCAAGAAAGTTCATTTACAATAGAAAAAACACAAGAAGAAAATGATAAAAAGAGAGAAGATAGTTATAAGGTATTGTATGAACTAGATAATAAAAAAATTGAAATAAATATAAACAGAATTACTGAAATGGCACCTATTATGGAAAATGCACAAGTTTTTAACAATGATAATGCAATTATATTAAATAAGTTAGAAGATTCTATAATGAAAGAAATAATAAATAGAGTTCAAACAGGAGTAAATGGAAAAATAGAATCACTAAAGCAAGAGATAAACTATCAAGATATTGAGAAAATGTTAAAAGATTTAGGTGTTTTACGAAATTCAGGGATATTAACTTCAACAGGTGTAACAGAAACTGAAAAAAATAGATTTAATTCTAGTTTTGAATTATTAAAGGGAGAAAACTTATCTGGTGAAACGATTTCTGCATCTATAAGTAGTGTAAAAAACAATCTTGCTACAATAGAAATTATTGATAATAGCGAATTGAGAATTGGAGTTAGCAGAAATCAAAGTAATGAGGAAATTGTAAATGTGTTAATAAATTTCTTTAATGAAAATCAAAGTGAAAAGTATAATATTGATGTAGAATATGATGAAAATGGACTAGTAAATCAGCTAATTATAAAAGAAATAAAAGAACAATAATTTATTGAAATATAGGCAACCGCAATCCCATTGGCTTTAGACGATGGGTCAAAGGTTGCCAAAAGTATATTTTCTATGTTATACTTTGAGTATAGGTGGATGGAAATCAAAAAACAGGAAAAAATACTTATTACAATATCATATCATTTTTGTATGTAAGTATAGAAAAAA
>CALXHF010000029.1 GCA_944388035.1 uncultured Clostridia bacterium
ATGGTTAATTGTGCAATTTAATTATATAGAATAAATTTTTATATAATTTTGTTTCACATCATTGACACAACAACAAAGTATTTATGTAAATTTTAGAGATGCGCTTGAAAATTATGTTAATTTATGCTATAATGTTAAGCATAGCATAAGCTATAGTATAAAAAGTGCAATAGAGAAAGGAAATAAAATGTCTGAGCTTCTTAATGGTGTTGAGGAGATTATTACTGTTACTATCCCTAAGGGGCGGACTTATCTTAGCCCCAAGGAGAGGAACGGGTACGCAGATCAGCTTCTTTCTACTGATAATTTGGGAGATTCCATTATTGGTGAGTTTGCTGGGTATTCCATTAATTCTCCGTACAGTGAAGTCTATCTTAAGTATGTGATGACTCCTATGTACTCGGATAACTTTGGGATTACCTTTAAGGGGCTTGAGGGATTCACTAGCTTTTCTGGTGAAATTTACCGGATTTGCCAGCTTATCAAGCAGGATAAGATGCGCCACGTAAGGAGTATTGATATTCAAGATTTTCCTGTTGGTAATATTGAGATTGATGAGCCTTACTGGGCAAATCACATTGAGATCGTGAATTCCTATTCTCCTGATGAGTATACTTATCAGGTGGGATATGTTGAGTACGAGATGCTGAATTCGACGATTTTGCATTCTAAGAAGCCCAATTCTGAGATGTCTTGCGATAGTGAGTTTTATGGTGTGAGGCCTGTTATTTACTTGCCTCTTCCTGATAGTGTTTCCAATAACGACGCTATGGAGCTTGCTTCTGAGAGCTTCATTTTGGGAAAGTAAAGATATTGCACGAACAAAGAAGAACTTCAAATGAGGTTCTTCTTTGTTATGTGAAAGATATTTTATCTAATATGGAATTTAGAAAATAAAAAAAGAAAAAATGTTCGCAAATACTATTGACTTTTTATAAAAAAGGATATAAAATAAAAGCGAACATTTTTTTAGGAGGAATTTAATATGATAAGTACATTACATATTAAAAATATAGGAATAATAGAAGATTTAAACATAGACTTTAATAAAGGTTTAAATGTGTTAACAGGAGAAACAGGAGCTGGTAAAACATTAATAATAGACTCTTTAGAAATAATATCTGGTGGTAGATTTTCAAAAGAAATGATAAGAAAAGGCGAGAGTCAATCTTTTGTGGAAATTTGTATGTATGAACCAAATTCTAAAAAATCAGAAGATGGAAATATAATAATATCTAGAGAAATAAACACAAGTGGCAAAAATTTGTGTAAAATAAATGGAAGATTAGTTACTGTAAATGAATTAAGAGAATTTATGAAAGAGTTTATAGAAATACATGGGCAAAATGATAATCAAAGTTTGTTAGACAGTAAAAAACATTTATCTTATTTGGATAGTTATTCAGGAGAAGAATTAAATTTATTAAAAATAAAATATAAAAATTATTATTTAGAGTATAAAGATATCTTAAATAAACTAAAAGAAAATTTAGGTGATGAAAAAGAAAAACAAAGAAAAATAGATTTATTACAATACCAAATAAATGAAATAAAAGAAGCTGGCTTAAAAATAGGAGAAGAAGAAGCATTAGAAGAAGAAAGAAATTTAATTATTAATTCTGAAAAAATATCAGAAAGTTTAAACACCGCAAATAATTTGATTGAAGAAAATGGAATTGATAATATTAGTATGGCAATAAGAGCATTAGAAAAAATAGAGACTTTTGATAAAAAATATGAGGAAACATCAAATAGTTTAAAAAATATTTATTATGAATTACAAGAAATTTCACGAGACATAAGTAATTTTAAAGAAGAAAGCTATTTTGATGAAGAAAAAAGAGATTTTATAGAAGAAAGGTTAGATTTAATACGTTCATTAAAAAGAAAATATGGAAATACAATAGAAGAAATATTAAAATATAAAGATGAAATAGAAGAAGAATTAGATAAAATAGAAAATTTAGAAGAATATAATATTAAATTAAGACAAAGAAGAGATGAATTAAAAGAAAAATTAAATATAATATCTAGTAATATGCATAAAATTAGAATAGAAAATTCAAAAAAACTAATTAATGAAATAAATAAAGAATTAATAGATTTAGAAATGAAAAATGCAAAAATAAATATTAAAGTTGATTATATTGAAGAAGAGTTTTTTGAAACTGGAAAAGATAAAGTTAAATTTTATATTATAACAAATATAGGTGAAGATGAAAAAGAATTATCAAAAATAGCATCTGGTGGCGAAATGTCTAGAATAATGCTTGCGATAAAAAAGGTGTTAGCAGAATATGATGATACAGGAATACTTATATTTGACGAAATAGACACAGGAATCTCAGGAAAAGCAGCAAACAGTGTTGCTAAAAAATTAAAAACAATATCAAATAAGCACCAAGTATTATGTATTTCACATTTACCAAATATAGCAGCAATGGCAGATTATAATTATTTTATAAGTAAAAATGTTTTAGAAAATAGAACAAAAACAGATATTAAATTATTAAATGAAAATGAGGTAATAGAAGAAATTGCAAGAATATCATCTGGCGAAATAAGTGAAGCCACATTAAAATATGCAAAAGAATTACGTAATAAAAAAGCTTCCTAAAAAAGAATAAACTTCCTAAATATGGATAAAATACAAATAACTGTAATTTAAATTATTTGATATTTAGGAGGTTTATTTTTTATGGAAAAGTATTTAGAAATTAAAAATGTAAAAGCTCTAGAGGTTTTAGATTCAAGAGGAAATCCAACTATTGAAGTAGAAGTTATAACAGAAGGAGGTTTTAAAGGGAGTGCAATTGTACCTTCTGGAGCTTCTACAGGAAGTTTTGAAGCAGTAGAATTACGTGATAATGATAAGACAAGATATATGGGAAAAGGTGTAGAAAAAGCAGTAGAAAATGTAAATAAAAAAATAGCAAAAAAAATAATTGGTATGAACATATTTAATCAAAAAGCTATAGATGAAGAAATGATAAAATTAGATGATACGCCGAATAAATCTAACTTAGGAGCAAATAGTATTTTAGGAGTATCATTAGCAGTTGCAAAAACAGCTGCTTGTGCTTTAGGGGTAGAATTATATAGATATATTGGTGGCATAAATGGAAATGAATTACCTATTCCCATGATGAACATTTTAAATGGTGGAAAACACGCAAATAATAATTTAAGCATACAAGAATTTATGATAATGCCTATTGGTAGTATAACTTTTAAAGAAAGATTACGAAGAGGTGTTGAGATATATAATTCTTTAAAAAGTATTTTAAAAGAAAAGAAAGATATTACATCAGTAGGAGATGAAGGAGGTTTTGCACCAAATTTAGAAAATGAAGAACAAGCTTTAAATATAATAATAGAAGCAATAAAAAAAGTAGGGTATGAACCAGGAAAAGATATTATGTTAGCATTAGATATTGCAAGTACAGAAATGTATGAAGAGGCAAAGAAAATTAATAAATCTGGTTATTATTTTTGGAAAACAGGCGAATTTAAAGAAAAAGATGAAATGATAAATTATATAATTTCTTTATGTGAGAAATATCCAATTTATTCTATAGAAGATGGTTTAGCAGAAGAAGATTGGGATAGTTGGAAAATACTTACTAAAAAGGTAAAGGAAATTGAAAATAAAGAAAAAAGAAAAATACAATTAGTAGGTGATGATTTATTTGTAACAAATACTAAGAGATTAAGAAGAGGTATAGAAGAAAATGTTGCAAATAGTATATTAATAAAACCAAACCAAATAGGAACACTTACAGAAACTTTAGACACTATAAAATTAGCTAAAGAAAATGGATATACTACTATAATTTCCCATAGGTCTGGAGAAACAGAAGATACTACAATTTCTGATATAGCAGTTGGGGTAAATGCAGGAGAGATAAAGACTGGTGCACCTTGCAGAACTGATAGGACATCAAAATATAATAGATTATTGTATATAGAAGATGATATTGAAAGTGAAAATAATTAGAAATAAAAAGAAAAATAAATATAAAGACAAAAAATAAAATATCCTTAATATTTAAAGGATATTTTATTTAATATATTTTTTAAAGAATTATTTTATATCTTTATAAGTTTTTAATTTTATTATTGAAAATATTAGTAAACCAGTAGCTATAGCTAAGCCGATTAACATTGTTGTTATACCAGCTTTTGGTAATTCTTTTGGTGGCTCTATAAGTCTTAATACAGGTGTTACATCAGATGTTTTTTCTTGGTCTGTACCTGTAAAATCTTTATAAGTAATATCTACTTTTTCATTTGTATCTAATAATTTATCAACTATATTACTATCAAAATCTTCTTTTAGTTTTAATTTATATTGTACAGTTGCTGTTTCTCCACTTTTAAGTTCTGGTATTGTCCATGTGATTGAATTATTTTCATCATTTATTTCTGCTGTAATCTCACCAATATTTGCTTCTGAAACATAAGCAAATTCAAAATTATCTATAATTTCTTGTGGGAAATAATCTTTAATTACTATATCTGTATATGATTGTGATACAGGAAGTAATGAATTATATATATCTTGTGTTATTGTTTGTTCAACTTCAGCATCTGTTACATAATAGAAATCTCCGACTGTTGGTGTTTCTTCTGTTCCAAATATTTCTCCAATAACTTGACCATATGTTTTATCAGGATTAGTAGGTGTAGGGTCAGATTCATTATTAATACCAGTTAACATTGTTATAATATTTATTCCTTGACTACCTAGTTCTTGTAATTTAGTTTTTGTTAAATTTATTACTTCATCTGAATAATAAGAATTATTTCCTAAAGCAATGTTTGGTACACCATCTGTTAAAACAATCATATATTTATTATTGTCTGCTTCTGTAAATTGTTCGCTTGCTAGTGTAATTCCAGCGTCTAGGTCTGTTCTTGCACCAGTTGCTTGTATACTATCAATTGAAGTATTTAAATCTGATGAGTTTTTACTAAAATCTGATACAACACTTGCATCTGCAGAAGTACCTTCTTGTGATACATCTCCAGGATTTTCTGGGTTATAATAACTAGAAAAACTTACAATTCCTATTTGTAAAGAATCATTTCCTTCTAATAAATTAGATATTAAAGTTTTTGCTGATTCAAATATTAAATCTTTTCTGGTAGTTGTTTGTTCTTCATCTATAAAATTATTCATACTATCTGAATTATCTAAAACTAATACAAGTTCTCCTGTTGGTTTTAACATTGTTTCTTCATTTGTTACTTGTAATTGTAAAGTAACTTCCTTATTTGTTAGATTTTTTTCAATCAATTTTTTCTCAAAACCAGAATTTTCACTAAATTCTATAGTACATACAGGTTCTTCTACAACTTCCATTTGTACTGTACTATATGAGGCTAATGATATATTAGCTATTAAAATTAATACTAAAAATAAACTAAAAAAAACTTTTTTCTTCACTTAAAATCCTCTCCTTTTTTATTATTTACATACATAATTAATTTTATCATAAAATATAAATTTTACAATAAAAAAACTAAAAATGTAATATAATTGTAATATTATATTTTTACAAAATCTATTAGTTTTTCTTTACTTTTTCTGGAAAATAATGTATAATAACACTGTTAAAATAAAAAAGTTAGGAGAGATATGTATGTCAGAAAATAATAATCAAACACAAGAAATGGATATAAATCATTTAATGCAGATAAGAAGAGAAAAATTATTTGAATTACAAAAAGAAGGAAAAGATCCATATAAAATAACAAAATTTAATAGGACAAATACAGCAGGAGAAATAAAAGCAAACTATGAAAAATTTGAAGAAAAAGATGTAACAGTAGCTGGAAGAATAATAGCAAAAAGAATAATGGGAAAAGCATCATTTTGTACAATACAAGACTGTGATGAAAAGATTCAAAGTTATGTAAGTATAAATGATTTAGGAGAAGAAAGTTATAAAGCATTTAAGACTTGGGATATTGGAGATATAATTGGTATTACTGGTTTTGTATTTAAAACAAGAACAGAAGAAATATCAGTTCATGCTAAAGAAGTAACATTACTTTCAAAATCATTAAGACCACTTCCAGAAAAATTCCACGGCCTAAAAGATGTAGATTTAAGATATAGACAAAGATATGTAGATTTAATCATGAACCCAGAAGTGAAAGAAACATTTATTAAAAGAACACAAATAATAAATGAAATAAGAAATATCTTAAATGAAAAAGGATACTTAGAAGTAGAAACACCAATATTAAATACAATATCAGGTGGAGCAACAGCAAGACCATTTATTACACATCATAATACATTAGATATAGATATGTATTTAAGAATAGCAACAGAATTAAACTTAAAAAGATTAATAGTCGGTGGATATGACAAAGTATATGAAATAGGAAGAATATTTAGAAATGAAGGCATGGATATAAGACATAACCCAGAATTTACTTCAATAGAATTTTATGCTGCATATCAAAATTACCACGATATGATGGATATAACAGAAGAAATTTTCCAAAGATGCGCAATGAAAGTATGTGGAACAACTAAAATAACATATCAAGGAACAGAAATTGAACTTGGTGGAAAATGGAAAAGAATAAGTATGATAGACAGTATAAAAGAAGTAACAGGAATAGATTTTAATACTATAAATACTGACGAAGAAGCAGTTAAATTAGCAAAAGAAAGAAATATAGAAATACCAAATGGAAAAGAAACAAGAGGAAATGTAATTAGCTTGTTCTTTGATGAATATGTAGAAAAAACATTAGTACAACCAACTTTTATTTATGATTACCCAATAGAAATATCACCACTTGCTAAAAAATGTGATAATGACGAAAGATTAACACAAAGATTTGAAGCTTTTATTGGTGGACGTGAATATGGAAATGCTTTCTCAGAATTAAATGACCCAATAGACCAATATGAAAGATTTAAAGAAGAAATAAGAGCAAGAGAAAATGGCGATGATGAAGCAGGTATGATGGATGAAGATTTTATAAATGCATTAGAATATGGTATGCCACCAACAGGAGGAGAAGGAATAGGAATAGATAGATTAGTAATGCTTCTAACAGATTCAGCATCAATAAGAGATGTCTTACTATTCCCTACAATGAAACCATTG
>CALXHF010000030.1 GCA_944388035.1 uncultured Clostridia bacterium
GAAAGAAGACTACATAATAGAAATGAATACCACCAAAACTACAAGTGAAAGAAAAGGATATAAGCAAGGTCTTGAACATGGTCGTGAGCAAGGTCGAGAACAAGGTGAAATAAACGAGAAAAAAAAAATTGCAAAAAAATTAAAAGAAAAAAATCTTACATTACAAGAAATATCAGAAGTAACAGGGCTGTCTATAGAAGAAATAGAAAAACTATAATTTATAAAAAGACTAGAAATTTTCATTTAAACTTTCTAGCCCTTTATTTTTTACATAATATTAGTTTTTATAAAACACTTATCTCTTCTAAAATATTTTTATATTTAATTAAGAAGATAGAATCATCTTGTTTATCAACTGCAGATTGTAATTCATTTAACATTATATAGATTTTATTTATAATATATTGTTTATCATTTTGTTTGTTTAACAAATTATTAGAAAAACTATTAATAGTATTAGTTACATTATTACCAATTTCTTGCCAATTTTTACTATCTAAAATACTATAAGCTTTAAACAGATTGTTTTTAGTTTCTATTTTAGCTTTATAAATTTCGTCATCTGTTAAACCATTTAAATATTTAGGAATATAATCATATAATTTTGATAAATTACTTAATGTACTTTCTTTGTTTTCTTCTTTTACAGAAATAGTTAAATTATCTAATTCTTGATTAAAACCTAAAACATCTTCTCTATTTATTCCTAAACTATATAAATCTAAGGTTATTGTAGAAACTTCAGAATATAGACTTTCTACTTCTAGTTTAATACTTTTCCAATCAATATCATTATTATTATTTGTTAAAATTCCACTTTGTTCTAAATTATATTCCTCATTATTTCCTTCATTACTTTTACTTTCAATATTAGAATTAGAACTATCAGTAGATTGCTCCCCACTACTTGCATTTTTACTTTCTACTCCATCACTTCCACCGCTTTCTTCACTGTTTCCATTACTATTTTCACTACCACTTTGGCTACTAGAACTTTCTTCTATTTTTTTTACAGATAAACTATAATTATTATTTTCAATATTATTTAATTTATTAAATAATAATTCTAGCTTATTTTCTAAATATTCAATTTCAGATAAAGCTTTTTCTTTACCATCATCTTCATTTTCATTACTAAGAGAATCATATATAAAAAAACTTGATATTATAATAACTAAAATCAAAAATAAAAATAAAAATTTTTTATATTTTTTCAAAATATACAACTCCTTTTTTATCTATTTTTTCTAGTATTTACATTTTTAATTTACTTTATTCTTAGTATAAAATCTTTTCTATTTTTAATACTAATAATAAAGAAAAAATAAAAAAAATTAAGGAGAAAAAAGGTGCAAGCGAGTGTTAGTTTATATAGCAATGAAAAAGGTGAAATCAATAATTTTTTAAGCAAATTCTATAATACTAATTTGGAAATATATGATAAACTTTCTTGGCAAAAAAAATACGCTAACCCATTAGAGTTAGCTGAAATTATTGGTACTTTTATTGATAATATGGAAGATTATAATATAAAAATGTGGATATCTTTAGATAAAGATATTTTTATTTCTGTTTCACCCAATAATGCTGATAACATCATTAGATATTTATATGAAAGATATCCATATTAATTATTTTTCTATAATTATTGTTACAGGTCCGTCATTTAATAGACTAACTTTCATATCTGCTCCAAAGATACCTTTTTGCACCTCTATTCCATATTCTTCTGTACATTTATTGCAAAAATATTCATATAATTCTTCTGCTTGTTCTGGTTTTGCTGCATTAACAAAAGAAGGTCTATTTCCCTCACTACAGTCTGCATAAAGTGTAAATTGTGAAACTATTAAGAGTTTTCCATCTACATCTTTTAGGCTTAAATTCATCTTATCATTTTCATCTCTAAAAACACGTAATTTACATAGCTTTTTAACCAAATAATCTGCTTGTTCTTTTGAATCTTTATGTGTTACACCTAATAATACTAAAAAACCTTTATCAATTTTACCAACTACATTTCCTTCTACTTCTACTTTTGCTTCTTTTACTCTTTGTACTACGATTTTCATTTTATTCCTCTTCTTCATCTTCTACTTTATTTTCTACATTTGATTCAATTGTTATAGTTTTTTCTAAATTTTTTGAATTATTATTTTCATTTTCTTCTTGTTCTTCATATTCTCTATTTTCTGTTTCTTCTTTTACTTCTATATTATCCTCTTCGCAATCCTGTTTTGCTCCACACTTAGGACAATATTTATATTCTATATCAATTTCTGTATAACAATTTTTACATTGTTTTCTATTCTTTAATTCTAAGCATTGTTTTAATAAATCTTCTATTTCATCACTTAATACATCTATTTTTATACACAAACTTTCTAGTTCTTCTTGTATATTTTCTTTTGCTTCTCCATCTTCTCTAATATGAGATTCATATACTTTTTTTCCTATTTCCTCATATAAATCACTAATCTTGGTTCTTAAGTCTCCTATTTTAAATTTTAATTTTGTTTCTTTTGCTAATTTACCTGTTTTATCAGCTGTTATCTTATACGCTTCACTAGCTTTCTTACCTAACTTATCTAAAAAATCCATACGCTTCAACCCTTTCTTTTTTAGATATTATAACCAAAATTTATGTAATTTACTCTAATTCATCTTTTTTTTCTTTAGTCATTAATTCTTTTACAGCTTCTTCTGGTTTTAAACCATTATAAATAACATTATAAACAGTTTCAGTAATTGGCATATAAACATTGTTTATTTTGCCAAGCTCATATGCTACATCTATATTATCTATACTCTCTATTACCATACCAACTTCTTTTCTTGCTTCATCTAAAGTTTTTCCCTGTCCTATTAATTTACCTGCCCTTCTATTTCTACTATGTTCACTAAGACAAGTAACTATTAAGTCTCCTAAACCACTTAAACCATAAAAAGTTTCTCTTTTTCCTCCGTAGTTTTATTCCAAGCCTTGAAATTTCTCCTAGCCCTCTTGTTACTAATGCTGCGAAACTATTATCTCCAAGCCCTATACCTGCTGCAACACCTGCACAAAATGCTATTATATTTTTTAAAGCTCCACCTAATTCTACTCCTTTTACATCATCTGATGTATATATTCTCATATTTTCTGACATAAAAGTATCTTGTACAACTTTTAAAACTTCTTCATTATGTGATGCTATAACTAAAACTGTAGGAATTGAAACCACAACCTCTTCTGCATGGCTAGGACCAGATAAAGCTCCTACTTTTGCATCTGGTTTTTCATCTAAAATTACTTCATCTAAAGTTTTTAAAGTATCTTTTTCAAAACCTTTAGAACAAATTATAATAGGCCTATTTTCTACAAATTCTTTATATTGTTTAAATATTTCTCTTGTAAATTTTGAAGGTGTTACGTGCAGAATAATTTCTGAATCTTCAATTACATCTTTAAAATTTGTATAACATTTTACATTATCTGGTATTACCGCATCTTTTAAGAATTTACATCTCTTTTCATTATTTATTATATCTTTCTCCTCTTCTTCAAAAGACCAAATTTTAACATTACATCCTATATTTGCTAAATATACTGAAAGTGCTACTCCCCAACTTCCACTTCCTATTATTGCTATATTCTTCATCTTTTATCTATCTCCTTTTTTTAACATATGCAATTATTCCTACTGTTATAATAATAACTAAAACAATTATTAATAATTTTGTTATAAATGGTATAAAACCAACATTTGGTTGTTTAACCGTATTTTCTTCATAATTATATTTTATTTCACAAACATTGTTGCTATCTATTTTAAAATTATCAATATGAACAATTTCATCTTTATTAATATTTTTTATACGATATTTTATATTTAGTTTACCATAATCTTTTAAAATGTAAAATTCATATTTATTATTCTCATTTTCTTCTAATAATATTTGTATATACTCTTCATCATCTTCTTCATACAAATCATTACTAATATTTTCTTTGTTCACATTAATGGATGGTATATCTCTATTTTTTAATGTTTCTACACCTTCATATTCTATATCAAGTCCGTCGTTTTTAATTGCATAATTTATATATTCTCTAGGTAAAAGAATATATAAATCAAACATTTCGCTATCATCTACTGTTTCAAATTCTAATGTTATCTTTTCGTCATAACAATAACTGTTATTTAAATTAAACTCAAATAACATAAAAATAACAATTACTAAAAATAATAAATACAAAAATCTCTTCATTTGTTTTTCCCCTTTTATTTACTAAAACTTATTTTATTTTCTGTTCCATTTAGTAATCTTTTTATGTTTTCTCTGTGATTAAATAAAACTATAATAGCTAAAATCACGCTATATATAAAATATACATTTCCTGACTTTCCTTCAGTTAATACTGTATAATGTTCATTTATAAATAGTGTAAGTACAGGGAAAAGTATTGCAGCTGCACAAGAACCTACAGATACCATCCTTGTTAATATCATTAATACTAATGCAAATACTAAACAAATAAGTCCTATTTGCCAGTTGCTTAAAAGTAATACACCAAGTGATGTTGCAACACCCTTTCCACCTTTAAACCCAAAGAATACTGGAAAAGTATGTCCAAGAATTACTGCAACTCCTGCTATTTGTAATAATAATTCCTTATTCATCTCTGGAATATATCCAAGTAAAATTGCTATCCCTATTGCAACTACTCCTTTTAATATATCACATATAAGAGTAATTGCTGCTGCTTTTTTTCCTACAGAACGAAGCATATTTGTAGTACCAGCATTTCCGCTTCCTTTTTCTCTTACATCAAACCCTGCAAATTTTTTACTAAATATTACTGAAAAATTTACACTTCCTATTAAATATGCAATTATTGCAATTAAAATATATACTATCATTCTAATACCCTTCTTTCTTTGCTTCTTTTTCGTTTTTCTCTCTTGCAATTATTCTAATTGGTGTTCCTGTTAAATCAAATTCTTTTCTTATTTGGTTTACTAAATATCTTTCATATGAAAAATGAAATAATTTTTTATCATTTACAAATATGATAAATGTTGGCGGTTTGCTACCAACTTGTGTACCATAATAAATTTTAAGTCTTCTTCCTTTATCAGAAGGTGGTTGTACTATCGCTATTGCTTCATTTATTACTTGGTTTAATACAGATGTTGATATTCTAAATGCATTTTTCTCTGCTACTTCATTTATCATATCATATAATTTATTTACTCTTTGTCCTGTTAATGCTGATATAAATATTATTGGAGCATATGATAAATATTTCAATTTCTGATATACTTCTTTTTTATACTTTTCTAATGTTCCAGTTTCTTTTTCTACAGCATCCCATTTGTTAACAACTATTATGACACCTTTTCCTGCCTCGTGTGCTTCTCCTGCAATTTTTGCATCTTGATCAGTTACACCTTCTACTGCATCTATCATCATCAAACACACATCTGCTCTTTCTATTGCAAGTAAAGTTCTCATAATACTATATTTTTCTATATTTTCTTTTATTTTGCTTTTTTTTCTTACACCTGCTGTATCAATAAATACATATTTTCCACTTTCATTTTCAAATTCTGTATCTATGGCATCTCTTGTAGTCCCTGCAATATCACTTACAATGCTTCTATTTTCTCCAAGTATTTTATTTAATAGTGAAGATTTTCCTACATTTGGTTTTCCAATTAATGCTACTTTTATTTTATTATCATCTTCTTCACCTTCATCATTTTTAGGAAATTTCTCATAAATTGCATCTAAAATATCTCCTATTCCTAATCCATTTGTTGCAGATAAAGGATGTGGTTCTCCTATTCCTAAATTATAAAATTCATATACCTCATTTTTATCTTTTTCGAAATTGTCTACTTTATTACATACAAGTACAATTGGTTTTTTAGATTTTTTAAGCATAACAGCAATTTCCCTATCTGCTGCAGTAACACCTTGTTTTACATCTGTTAAAAAAATTATTACATCTGCCATATTAATTGCTAAATCTGCTTGTTCTCTCATTTGAGAAAGTATTATATCATCTGAATCTGGTTCAATTCCGCCTGTATCTATTAAAGTAAAATCTCTTCCTCTCCAGTTTGTTTCTGCATATATTCTATCTCTTGTAACACCTGGTGTGTCTTCTACAATTGATATTCTAGAACCTACTAAATAATTAAAAAATGTTGATTTTCCAACATTTGGTTTTCCAATTAAAGCTACTATTGGTTTAGACATTTTTATTTTTCCTTTCTTGGTTTTTATGTTTTTTCTATTTTATTTTTTACATATATATTATCTATAACTGCTACTACCGGACATTTTCTTATCATTTCTTTTAACTTACAATAACATTTTACAATAATATTATTAAAAAAGCAAGAAATTTCCATTGCAATATGATAGAGAATTTTTTGAACTAAGGATTAATTTTATATTTTATTTTGTAATAAACTTTAAAACTCTTCATATATTTAAATAAAAAAATGAAATGAGGAATTAGTATGTTTATTTTCAATGTCAAAGTAAATGGAAGTAAAATATTTAAAACATTTTTTGTTTGTATGTTTATTATTTTGTTAATAATATTATCAATTGTTATTTTTAGGATATTTAACGGAGGTAAAAATAGTAACATTAATAATAAAATAAATACAATAAGTGCTAATAATTATACAAATATTTTGAAAGCAGTACACGAAAATATAGATAATTATATAGGTGTAGAAATTAATTTTACAGGATATGTATATCGTGTTTTAGATTTAGAAGAAAATCAATTTGTTTTAGCAAGAGATATGATAATATCATCTAATTACCAAAGTGTTGTAGTTGGGTTTCTTTGTGAGTGTGATTCAGCAAAAGATTATTCAGATAATACTTGGGTAAATATCACTGGAAAAATTACAAAAGGAAACTATCATGGTGACATACCTATTGTTAAATTAACTAAAATAGAAAAAACAAATAAACCTAATGATGAATATGTATACCCTCCTGATGAAACATATATACCAACAGATGGGATAGTTTAGAGTTGCTTTTTAAAATTATTTACATTTTAAGTTATTTGTGCTATAATC
>CALXHF010000031.1 GCA_944388035.1 uncultured Clostridia bacterium
AATACATTATTAAACCCTGGAGAATATGCAGAAGTAGAAGTAGTATTAACTTGGATAAATGATGAAAACAATATGGGATTAAAAGTAAATACAGCAGAGATATCAGAAGACTACAATGATTATGATGTACCAGATATAGATTCAACTCCAGATAACAAAGAAGAAGGAGAAGATGATATAGATGACGCACCAGTAATGTTATCAGTAGGAACAGGTACAGCAAGAACATACTTCACATTAGGTTTAGTAGTTTTAGTTACAATAGCAGGTGGAATATTTGTTATTAAAAAATATGTATTATAAATTAGGAAGAGATAGCTAAATGTTTAGTTATCTCTTTTAAATTTGCTTGTAAATTATATTTTTTCCTTTTTTCCTTGATAAAAAGGAAAAAGTGTTGTAAAATATTGGATGAAGGGAGAAGAGAGGATTGGAACTTGAAAGATTAGCAGAAGAAGTAGAAAAAGAATTAGAGCCAGAATTTAGAGATTTAGATAGAATATGTGAAATAAATAGTAAAAAAGTATTAGAAGCATTTCAAGAGTGTGATTTACAAGAAAGTCATCTAAATTCATCTACAGGATATGGAATAGATGAGCCGGGAAGAAATAAAATTGAAGAAATATATAGCAAGATATTTAAGGCTGAAGACGCACTAGTTAGAACACAATTAATATCAGGAACACACGCATTAACAGTAGCATTATTTGGAATGCTAAGACCTGGAGATACAATGATAAGTATTACAGGAGCACCATATGATACTTTGCAAACAGTAATAGGTGTAGGAGGAGAAGAAAGTAATAGTTCACTAAAATCATTTGGAATAAAATATGAACAAATAGAATTAGTAGATAATGATTTTGATATAGAAAAAATAAAAGAAAGACTTTCTAAAGGAAATGTAAAATTATTAGAAATACAAAAATCAAGAGGATATTCAACAAGAAAAACGTTAACAATAGATAAAATAGAAAGAGTTATAAAAGAAATAAGAAAAGTAGATAATAATGTAATAATAATGGTAGACAATTGTTATGGAGAATTTGTTGAAGAGAAAGAACCAATAGAAGTAGGAGCAGATATAGCAGTAGGGTCTTTAATGAAAAACTTAGGAGCAGGAATTGCAACATCAGGAGCATATATAGTAGGAAGAAAAGATTTAGTAAATTTATGTGCAGAAAGACTAACATCACCAGGAATAGGAAAAGAAATAGGACCTTCATTAAATCAAAATACATTATTACTAAAAGGTTTATTTTTTGCACCATCTGTTGTAAAAAGTAGTATGAAAACAGCAATTTTTGCAAGCAGATGTTTAGAAAAATTAGGATATCAAGTAGAACCAAAATATAATGAAAAAAGAGGAGATATTGTTCAAACATTAAGTTTAGGAACGGAAGAAAAATTAGTAAAATTCTGCCAAGGAATACAAAAAGGATCTCCAATTGATTCTAATGTCTTACCATATCCTGGAGATATGGGAGGATATGAGGATAAAGTAATAATGGCAGCTGGAACATTTACACAAGGCTCAACAATTGAACTTAGTTGTGATGGACCAATTAGAGAACCTTATATTGCATATATGCAAGGGGGATTAACATATGAATATGGTAAACTTGGTATATTAAAAGCAATTGAATTTATACAAAAGAATTAAAAATTAGAAAGGAAGAGAGAAAATGGTTATTGTAGTTGTATTATTAGTTTTTATTGTTTTAATAACATTACTTTTGATATTTGGAGGGATGAGCCAAAGAAGAGAGGAAAGACAAGCAGAAAGAGAAAGAAAAGATGCTATTAAGCAAGCAAAAAAAGAAATAAAAGATAGACAAGATAGTCTAAAACAACAAACAAGACAAGAATATAAAGATTTATTTAAAGAAATAGAAGAAGGAAATTCTAATGATCAAGAAGATAATGATGACTATGATGATGAAGATTATGATGATGTTATTGAAGATGATGAAGATGAAGCAGAAAAAGATTATAACTTAAATAAATCACTAGAGGAAAAACAAGAAAAAGTGGAAAATAATATATTTGAAAATAGTGTAGAAGAAAATACTATGTCAGGCAATGATTTACCTTATTTAAACGGAGATCCAGATGAAGAAACAGAAGAGGATGAAGATACTTATGATGTAGATGAAAAAGATGAAGAAATTGAACAAAAAAATGATAATTCAGGAATAGAGTGGTTTATTCCAGGGGTTGAAGATATAAACGAAGAAACAGAAGAAAATAAAGAACTAGCAAAAGAAAAACAAGAAGTAGAGGAAAAAGAAGAAAAAAAAGTAGAAGATAATTCATTAGATAATGAACTTGCAAGATATGAAAAAGAGGCAACTGCAAATAATATTGGATATTTAAATGGAGATGAACCAGAAGAAGTAGTAAAAGAAGAAAAAACAAAAACAACAAAGAGAACAACAAAATCAGGAACAGTAACTAAGAAATCAACAAGTAAATCTAAAACAACAACAAAAAAGGCAGAAAGTACTGCAAAGAAAACTACTTCAAAACCAAAAACGACAACAAAAAAGACAAGTACAAAAAAAGGAACAACTAAAAAAACAACCAAAAAGGATGAATAATATTTTATGAAAGTAGTAGTGATAGGTGGAGGACCAGCTGGCATGATGTCAGCGGTTATGGCAAAAGAAGCTGGAAATAGAGTTATTTTAATTGAAAAAATGAAATCATTAGGAAGAAAACTTTTGATAACAGGAAAAGGAAGATGTAATATAACATCTTCTTTGCCTATAGAGGAATTTATTAAAAATACACCAGGAAATGGAAAGTTTTTATATAGTGCCTTCAACAACTTCTCAAATGAAGATATAATTAATTTCTTAAAAGAAGAAGGATTAGAAGTAAAAGAAGAAAGAGGAAATAGAATATTTCCAGTAACAGATAAATCACAAGATGTGTTAAATTGTTTTATAAAAAGATTAAAAAAAGATAAAGTGGAAATACATCTTGGAGAAAGAGTAGAAGAAATTTTATATGATGAAAAAAATGAAGGAAAAATAGTAACAGGAATTAGAACTACAAATGGAAAGATAGAAGCAGATAAAATAATACTTGCAACTGGTGGAAAAAGTTATCCATTAACAGGCTCAACAGGAGATGGATATTGTTTGGCACAAAAATTGGGACATACTATTACTAATTTAAAACCATCATTAGTACCAATAGAAATATTTGAAAAAAGCATTTGTAAGAATTTACAAGGGCTAAGTTTAAGAAATGTGTCAATTAAAATAGTAGATAATGAAAATAAAAAAGAAATATATTCTGATTTTGGTGAAATGTTATTTACACATTTTGGAGTATCTGGACCTATAATATTAAGTTCATCAGCACATTTAGTAAGATATAAAAATATAGATGAAAAATTTAAAAATAAAAATATAAAGATAATTGTTGATTTTAAACCAGCTCTTTCAGAAGAAAAATTAGAAGCAAGAATTTTAAGAGATTTTGAAGAGTTTAAAAATAAACAATTTAAAAATAGTTTAGATAAATTATTACCACAAAAATTAATACCTGTAATTATAGAACTAAGTAATATAAATGAAAATAAAAAAGTAAATGAAATAACAAAAGAAGAAAGAAAAAAATTAGTTATTTTACTAAAAAACTTTACTTTGACTTTAGAAAAACTAAGACCAATTGAAGAAGCAATAATTACAAGTGGGGGAATAAATATTAAAGAAATAAACCCTAAAACAATGGAATCTAAATTGGTTAAAAATTTATATTTTGCTGGTGAAATAATAGATGTTGATAGTTATACAGGTGGTTTTAATTTACAAATAGCATATTCAACAGGTTATGTAGCAGGCTTGTCGTAAAAAGGCGAGCTTGTTTGATTAAGGAGATGAAAATGGAAGAGTTTATAACAATAGAAAATAATGTTGTTTCAGAATTTGTAGAAAAAAAGTCGAAATTCATAGGTAATTTATTTTATATAGAAAGTAGTAAGCAAGCAGAAGATATAATTAAAGAAACAAAAAAGAAATATTTTGATGCAAAACATAATTGTATAGCATATAGAGTAATAGAAAATGGACAATTAATAGAAAGATTTAGTGATAATGGAGAACCACAAGGAACAGCAGGAGCTCCTATGTTAAATATTTTACAAAAAAACAATTTAGTAAATGTATTAATAATTGTAACTAGATATTTTGGTGGAATATTACTTGGAACTGGTGGCTTAGTTAAAGCATATCAAAAAAGTTTAATGCTTGCATTAGAAGATTGTAAGAAAATAACTAAAGTTTTAGGAGAAAGTTTAGAAGTAAAACTAGCTTATAGTGATTTGGAGAGTTTTAAGTATTATTGTAAAAATAACAAGATTAATATAGTAGATATAGATTATAAAGAAGATATTGTTTGTAAAATTGAGTTAGAAGAAGATAAAAAAGCGAAACTTTTAGAAGATTATGAAATAAAAAATATTAAATTAAATAATATTAAAGAATTAGATAAAAAATATATAAATAAAAGTATATAAAATTGAAGGTTTTGTAAAATAATTGGAAAATATTTCCAAAAACTATTGCAAAGTTATTCCTAAAATATTATAATCAAATTGTAAAAAATTTCCAGTAGAATATTTTAGGAGGGTATGTTATGAAAGAAAAAATTTCTGTTTTAATAGCAGATGACAATCAAGATTTTAGTCATACATTATCAAATTATATCAATATGCAGGATGATATGGAGATAATAGGGATGGCAAAGGATGGAAATGAAGCAATAGAAATGATAGTAAATACAGAACCAGATGTTGTATTATTAGATGTTATAATGCCACATTTAGATGGCTTAGGAGTTTTAGAAAGGGTAAAGGCGGCAAACAATATAAAGAAACCAATTTGCATTATGTTATCAGCAGTAGGTCAGGATAAAATAACACAAAAAGCAATTATGTTAGGTGCAGAATACTATGTTGTTAAACCATTTGATATTGAATTATTAATTAACAGAATAAGAGAAATTAAATTTTTTAAACCAAATCAAAACACTAATAGTTTTTATTCTAAAAATGAAAAACAACCTTATATCGATATTTCAAAAGTAGATGTACATAAAGAAGAAAGTTTAGAAGCATTAGTAACAAATATTATTCATGAAGTTGGTGTTCCGGCTCATATTAAGGGATATCAATATCTAAGAGAAGCTATAATGTTAGTTATTAATGATACAGAAGTTATTAATCAAATTACAAAGAGTTTATATCCAAAAATTGCAGTGAAATATGGAACTACTCCATCGAGAGTAGAAAGAGCAATAAGACACGCAATTGAAGTTGCTTGGGGTAGAGGAGACCAAAAAGTAGTTGAGAATATTTTTGGCTATACTATCTCTGCATCAAAAGGAAAACCTACAAATAGTGAATTTATTGCAATGATAGCTGATAAATTGAGATTAGAACTAAAATCAGCTTAAAATAATAACTTCCAAAATTTATGAATTAATTTTGAAAATTCTTATATAAAGAAACATAAAACTCACTTTCATCAGAAAGTGGGTTTTGTACAATGAAAAAAAT
>CALXHF010000032.1 GCA_944388035.1 uncultured Clostridia bacterium
TCTTATATAATTCTTTTATTCTTTTTGTGTTTTTATATTTCTTGCTTCCAACCATATGCATCTGTATACTTTCTAATTTTCTATTTCTTTATTTATATATCTTATCTTTGATTTTAGACTTTCTCCTGCGACTTTTGATGTTTAGTTACAAGTTTTTCTTAGGACTTTTTACTGTTCTGCGCAAGTTTTTATGAGGACTTTTTATATAAAAAACAATTTTTTTCGTGAGAATTAATAACGCCAATTGCTTGTAAATATGAGTATATAATAGTTGAACCTACAAATTTCATACCTCTTTTTTGTAAATCATTTGAAATATCATCAGATAATTTTGAAGTTGTTTTTTCTGTTTCATATACAATTTTTCCTTTTGTAAAACTATTTAAATAATTATAAAAAGAACCAAATTCTTTTTGTATATTTTTAAATATTTTTGAATTATCAATACTTGCTTTAATTTTTAATTTATTTCTTATTATTTTTTCATTAGAAAGTAATTTATCTATCTTTTTTTCATCATAGTTACAAACTTTATCTATATCAAAATTATCATATGCTTTTATAAAATCTTCTCTCTTATTTAATACACACTCCCAAGAAAGCCCTGCTTGGAAAGACTCTAATATTAACATTTGATATAAATATTTCTCATCAATATTTGGTACTCCCCACTCTTCGTCATGGTATTTTACATATAAATCATTTTTTAAATTACACCATTTACACCTTTCTTTATTTTCCATATAAACTTATTCTCCTTGTTTTGGTATATATAATTTTTTCGTATCCACCTTTTCAAATTCTAATAATTTTACTTTTTTATCTATTCCACCTGCATATCCTGTTAAACTACCATTTGTTCCAACAACTCTATGACAAGGAATTATAATAGAAATAGGATTATGCCCAACCGCTCCTCCTATTGCCTGAGCTGACATTTTTTCTCTTCCTAATTTCTTTGCTACCTTTATGGCTAATTCTTTATATGTTGTAACTTCACCATATGGAATTCTTTTTAGTAATTCCCATACAATTTTCTCAAAAAAAGTTCCATTTAAATAAATATCTAACTCTTCTATTTTTGGTTTTTCATCTAGAAAATACCTGTCTAACCATTTTTTTGTTTTAACTAATATTTCTTCTTCATCATTTTCTATAAGTTCTTCTTTTATATTTCTTAAATAATGTTTTTGCCCTTCTATCCATAAACCAATTAATTTATTATCTTTACTTGCTATTAATAATTTTCCGAACAGGAGAATTATAATATGTTTTATAAATCATTTTCTAACCTTCTTTAATCAAATTTTGTTTTCCAATTTTCATCTATAAATGCTTCAAAACACATTTCTATTTGTTCTTTATTTACTTTTTCTTCTGCTAAATTTTTAGGTAACTCATCTCTTCCAAAAAACCTTGTTTCTGTTGTTTCTATATTTTCTATAAATTCTCCACCTAATATTTTACATTGTGAAAATATTTTACAAACTCCATAAGCATATATTGGTTTATTATGTTTGTTTCTATCTTGAATTGCTATTATTTTTTCTACCTCTACGTCTAAACCAGTTTCTTCTTTTACTTCTTTTATAGTATTAGATTTCACAGATTCTAAGACATCACACCAACCACCAGGAAGGCTCCAAGTTCCATTATTTTCGTGAACAAGTAATATTTTATTATTTTTAAATATTGCTGCTCTTGTATCTATTTTAGGCGTTTGGTAACCTTCTTCATTACAAAATAAGTCTTTTACTTTTTCTAAGCTTATTTTAGTTTTTTCTTTAATTATTTCAGCTGATATTTCCCTTAGTCTTTCATATCTTTCTCTATCATAATTATTATCTGTATATGCAAGTCCCGCTTGTGCTAAACTTTGTATTTCCATTGCCCATTTTAACCATTGTTCCATTTTCTTGCTCCTTATTGACTTTTTTACTTAAATTTTTCTTTGCTATCACATTATATATATGCCAATGTTTCATAACGCCTAAAGCTGTTTTTTCGTCTTTTTCTACTTCTTTAAAAAAGATTATATCAAAATTGTCTTTAAATAAATCTAAAACTTCTTCTTTTGATAAAAACACCATATCTTTTTTTGTTTTAGCCCACGAATCATTTAAACCCAGAAAGTTTCCTACAAAATATCCATTTTCTAATATGTTATTGGTTATTTTATTCCAAAGAGTTTTAAAATAATTTTTATTGCAAAAGGGAATACTAAAATTAGCTACAAGTAAATTATTTTTATCTATTTCTATATCTTTAAAATTTTGGCATCTAAATTTAAACCTTTTTAATTCTTCAGAATTTAATTTTTTAGCTATTAACTCACTTGTATCCTCTTTATCTATTGCTAACACTTTAAAACCGTTTTTTATTAAATATAAAGTATTTCTACCTGCACCACAACCTAAATCAACAGCATTTTTTTGTTCTAAATTAACATTATTAATAAAATTTTCAAGAAAAAAACTTGGTTTAGAATTTTCTGTTTTTTTATAATATTCTTCTATTTTTCCCATATTATAATTTCCTTTTTATTTAATTTTCTTATTATCCCTTAGCCATCTTACAGTATCAGCTATAGTCTCTTCCATACTTCTATTTTTATATCCTAATTCTCTTTTAGCTTTTTCATTTGAAAAATTAGAATTTGAAGTTAATGTATAAAGAGAATATTTTGTATATAAAGGTGGCTCTTTTCTTAATTTATAATATATTTCAGAAAAAGGTGCAGTAACTTTTGCTATCCACATAGGTAAAATTGTCTTTATTTTTTTAGTTCCTATTTCTTTACTTATTAAATCGACTAATTCTTTAACATCTACATATCTATTTGATAATATATAGCACTCTCCTTTTTTACCTATTTTAGAAGCACTTATTATACCATCTGCTACATCTCTTACATCAACAAAATCATATCCACCTTTTACAAAAGCCCTTAAAGAACCATTTGCTATATCTAATATTAATTGAGTTAGATGAGTGTCACTATAATCATTTGGTCCTATTATCCCAGATGGATGTACTATACACGCATTTAACCCATTTTTCTTTACTTCTTCTAAAACCATTTTAGCTGTTCTTGCTTTAGATTTTGCATATAAGCCAACAACTTTATTTTCGTCAAAATCAGTTATTTCACTAATCTTTTCTCTATTTGGCTTTTCTGTTATTGCATGAACACTACTTACATACACCATTTTTGCATTTTTCTCTAATACTTTATCCACAATATTTTTAGTTCCATTATAATTTACTTCCATAACTTTTGGGTTATATTTAGTCTTTATATATACAATTGCCGCACAATGTATCACATAAAGGCTTGTTTCAGAATCAACATTAAAGATTTCTTCTAATGTTTCTTTTTTTGTTACATCTCCTTTGTAAATTCTACAGTTTAAACCTTCTAATGCTTTTACATTATCGCCTGGAAGTACCAAACATCTAACTTCTATATTTTTTTCTAACAACTTTCTTACTATATTATTTCCTAGAAAACCATTTGCACCTGTTACTATATATACTTCTTTCATTTTTACCGCTTCCTTTGTTACATCTAAAATTATTCCTCATATTCTTTAACTCTAGTATTTACTCCATTAATAACCTTATATTCTCTTTTAGAATTTTTGTAAATCTTTCTTTTCACTTCATCTTCTAGGTTTATTCCCAAAATCTCTGATAATCCAAGCAAATATATTGTAACATCAGCAAGTTCTTCTCCTAAATCATCTTTTTTCTTTTTCCAAGCTTCATATGCTTCAGAAACTTCTCCATATATTAAACAAAACTCTTTGTTTATATCTGTTACATTAAAACCTTTTTCTACTTTATTCTGATAAACTTGCTTTTGTAATTCTTTTAAATCTACCATATCTATTTCCTCCATATCTTAGTTTTTAATAATACCATCTTTTTTCATCTTATTTATTATTTTTGAATAAACTCTATCTCGTACCCAAGTTTCAGAAGTTGCATCTAAAATTTCATCAATTGGAACCCATCTTACTCCTGTATTTTCATCTTCTTTAATGTGTATTTCTTCATTTTCATCTGCTTCTAATAGATATGTAACATTAAAATGAGTATGTGAAGATACATATTTTCCTCTTTTCTCATGACCTCTTACACTAATTAATTCTAGTGAATATATATCATTTAAAATGGGGGTAATATTTTTTATTCCTGTTTCTTCTTTTGCTTCTTTCATTGCAACATATAAAAGATTACTATCCCCATCACTATGTCCGCCTACCCAAGCCCAAGAGTCATATATTTTATGATATACCATTAAAATTTTTGTTCTTTCTTTATTAAGTACAAATGCTGAGCTTGTAAAATGCCCATATGTGTTTTCTCTTGTTAATACATCATCAAAATCATTAATAAATTTAAGCATTATATTTTTTTCTACCTCTTCTTGCTCATTATATGGGATAAATTTCCTAATATCTTCTTTTAAATTATCTACATTAATTTTTATTTTAATGCCTAACACTCCATATTTAATTTCTTTTTCTCTTGGATAAATTTCATACATAGAATTAGTTTTTTCTTTAATTTCTTCTTCATTATTATATAATTTTTTAAATAATTCATAAAAACTTTCTTCTTTAAATAAACCTGTAACATCAACCAACAATTTTTCTTGTAAATCTGGTAGTTTTGAAAATTCTATTTTATCTCCAATTTTTACTTTTTGTCTTTTTTCATCATATAATCTAAATTCTATTGTTTTTCTTCCGTTTTTTATTCTTTCAAATGGACTCTCATTTAACTTCATTTTGTGTAACATATATTTTCTTCTCTATTTTTAACTATATTTTTTGTTTAGAATACGTCTTTAAAAACTTCTGAAGTTCTATTTCATTTCTAAAAATTTTATCAAAAATATTATACAATGTATCTGTTGCTTCATATTCACCTATTGCATAACATTTCTTGCCTAACCCATATGCTATTCCTGACTCAATATGAGCTGCTTTTCCTGCAGGTAAAACAAGTAACAAATTTTTCGAATTTCTTTCACCTTCTAAATCTTTGTTAAAAAGATTTAGAACAATATCACTTTTTAAATCTAAAGCTTCAAATTCTTTTTGTTTTTCCTCTGGAGATTGCTCTTCATTTCCATATCCCCAATTTTCTTCATTTTTTAAGAAACAATAATACGATATATTGTATTTATCAAACAAATCACATATTTTTAATATATTTTCTTTATTTCTAGCTCTTCCAGCAATGAAAAATTCATATTTATTTTCCATATAATAACTCCTTTTCTTTTTAATTTTTTAATTCTTCACTTAAGTCTTTTGTTATTCTCCTTGGTCCTCTTACTGATTTTACAC
>CALXHF010000033.1 GCA_944388035.1 uncultured Clostridia bacterium
AGCAACTTAATTATATATGATTTGAATCACTTATTCAATTTTTATTATTTTTGTTTCACATCAATTGTAACACTACATTTCGTTCTCCATATTTCGACAAAAACTTTATTTCCACCACTTTGGAACATATTCTTCTTCGTGTTCTCCTAAATCTTGCATAAAACCATTCTTAAAATCTAGTTTATATACATATTCTTCTATTTCTTTCCATTCCTTTTTAGTTAATTTTCTATTTATGTCTTTATATTCCTCTTTTTCTTTAACTAAATATGTAGGAAAATATTGTGCCATAACGCTTACATAGTTTTCTTTATTAATATTTTCTTTTAACCATTTTAATATTTTTTTACTATTCTCTATCTCACCTGGAAGTACTAGATGTCTTACAATTAAGCCTTTTTCCATAACTCCATTTTCATTTATAACTGTTTTTCCTACTTGTTTTTGCATTTCTTTAATTACTTTTTTAGATATTTCAAAATAATTATCTACTTTAGAATATTTTTTTCCTAATTCATTATAATAATATTTTAAATCTGGCAAATAAATATCTATATAGCCATCCAACATTTTAATTGTTTCTATATTTTCATAAGCATTTGTATTATACACAATTGGTAATTTTAGACCTTTTTTTCTTGCTATTTTTATTGCTTCTATTATTTGAATAACATAACTTGTAGGTGTTACTAAATTTATATTTTCCACACCTTTTTCTTGTTGTTCTAAAAATATATTTGCTAAATCTTCTATTGTTATTTCTTTACCTTTCCCCTTTTGGCTTATTTCGTAATTTTGACAGAAAACACAGTTTAAATTACAATTTGAGAAAAAAACTGTTCCAGAGCCGTTTTTACCACTAATTACAGGTTCTTCAAAATTATGTGTTGAATATAAGCCTAATTTTATACTTACAGTTGACTTACATCTACCGATTTTACCAAGTGTCCTATTTACTTGGCACATATGTGGGCATAACTTACAACTTTCTAATTCTTCTAACATTTTTCTACGCTTTCTACTACTAAATTATTGTTTTCATTTTTAATGTATATTTTCTTTTTTATAAATCTATCTTTATTATTTTTAACAATTTCTTGTACTTTTGTTTCACTATCATCTATACCTACTCTTCCTATTTCTTCTTCATTTGTATTTTTTATTACAACACTTTCTTCATTACTATAATCTTCTAAATATTCTAATATTTCTACTTCATATCCACTTTCGGTTTTTACTATATTTTCTAATAAAAACGAATCTTCTTCTTGGTCTAATTCTACTTCTGTTGCTGTATATTTATTTGTTTCTGAATTATAAATAAAACTCTCATTTCCTTCTTTTGGAAACTGTTTGTTAAATTTTTCTCCAAATATTAATTTTGCTTCTTCTTCTATTTCTTCATATGTTACTTCATAATTTTGTAAATTGTTTTTTACAACTTCCCATATCCATTTTTCATCTGCATTATTAATCTCTTGGAATTCTGGCAAGGCTTCACCTGTTACTTCTTTCCACATATATATACTTTTTATTTTTTCTTCTATTTTTCCTATTTCCTCTATGCTTACATTATTGTTTTCATCGTTACTTATTCTTATATTTTTATATATTACCATACTTATAAAAATAATTACTAATATCACTATAATTGCAAGCATTTTACGCATATTAATACCTCCAAAAAAAATCTATATTTATTTTAACACACCATTTTTTTAGTTACAAGAAAAAAAGAAAAATAATGCTTACTTTTTACTGCATTATTTTTCTAACTTTCTATCTAATTTTCAAAAAATTTATAATCACTTCCTACAAATTTTCCTCCTAAACTTTCAACTTCTTTTTTAGACTTAAGATTTAGATTAAAATACACACTATCTTTTCCTACATTTACATCTTCTTTAAATAAGTCCATTTCCGCGACTTCTTCATCTGTTAATGCTTTATTCCATATTTTTAAACAACTCATTTCTCCTAGCATTTGTCTATCCGAATTTAAATATGATGTTCCAACATTAAAACCTGTATATGGTCTCCTTGTTGTACTTTGTGTTGACTTTAATTCTCCATCTATATACACTTTAATAGAACTTCCATTAAACGTTTCTACTATGTCAACCCACTTATCATAATAATTTTCCATATCTGCAGTTCCTAATATAGTTGTTGTCGTTTCTTTAAATTGCATATTTAATCCTTCATTACCAACGTGATTTCCCCAAAGTCCCATATAGTTTTTGCTAGCTTGTTCTTTTCTATTTATTTTTACTTTTATTGCTATTGTAAAATGATTATAAAAAGTATTTTGATTTACATTAGAAAATTCTATATGTGAACCTCCATTAAACCTTATCCAATAATTTGGATTTGTTACATAATTATCCACTTTTACTGTATGTTTTACTTCTATTTCTTTTCCTATTTCATTTTTTAATTTTATTGTAAATGTATATTTTCCATTTTCTGTTACTTTATATGGTAACTTAGGACTTATACTTTCTAAAGTATATCCTTCTTTTGGCACTACATCAAAATTTATATATCCTTCTGTTCCTTCTATTTGTGTATTTAAGTTTATTGTTCCTTCTTCATTTTTTGTTATTCTTTCATTTGGTATCTCAAATATTTCAGGTATATATAATACTACTCTAAATCCCATATCGTCGTTAGCAACATTCATTGTGTTATTAGTTATTATCTTTTCATCTCCAAATGCAGAACCACTTACATAATTAATATATGTAGTATTATTTTCTATTTTGTTTATAATTGTTGTATATTCCCAAACATTTCCTGATAAATCATATATATTTTTTATTTTATTTCTTTCTGATGCTCCTGAAGTTAAAAGGTGTGCTTCATTAGCTTTTTTTATTCCTGAAAATTCTGCATATTCCAGCACATCTCTTTCATTAATAAATTCTTTAGCATTCGGTGAATCTATATTAAACTCGCTATCTAAACGATTTCCCCAATCGCTAAAGTTTGATGTATCATTTGCCTTTCCTATAAATTCTAAAACTTTATTATAAGCATTTAAACTTAGTATTCTTCCTTTTATATTTTCTGTATTATATTTTTCTTCTATTACTTCCATTGCTTTTTTTACTGTTATAAAATCCCATATTTTCGCATCTTTTTTTGTTACTAGATTCCCACCTTTCCAAGCAGTCCATAATTCACTATCAGCTTTATGCCAAGAATCATCATAATTATTTGTTATATCTATATCATCTGTTCCTTCTATTCCTGCTTCATATCTTCCTAAATAAAATCCTTTATTATTATTTACACTATCTACAAACTCTTTCTCGTCTGTTGCAAAATTTTCTTTGTCTTCTTCTAAATCTCCATTTTCTACTGGTATCCATACAAATTGGTTTCCTCCTTTACTATTTTCTAAATCATCTCCTTGTACATCTGATATTACTAGTCCATCTTCTTTATTTCCTCCTGCATAGTAAAAACCTTCTGGTATTTTTACTCCGTCTACATATCTTAAATCTACTGCTACTGTATCTACTTCTTCTGATGTGTAATCTGTATAAAATCTTTCTCCATCTAATTCTATTCCTTCTACATAGAATATATTATGACTTTCTCCATTTATTATATATAAGTCTGTTAACTTATTTACCTCTTCTTCTGTTGTTACTTCTTTATTCCTTATTTTCTCATAATCTTTTCCATAATTTAGTGTTACATTTTCTATCGCTTCCAAATCTATTACATAAAACGCTCCTATATCTACTGCTTCGCTTATTACTCCTGAACTTCTTATATGTTCTATATTTGTATATTCTATATTTCTATCTGCTGGTATCTCTCCATACTGTGAATAATAATTTGACACTTTATCTCGCAAATTATCTATGTCTGCTTGCATATTTCTTAATTTGTTTGATTTTAAACTAGATACTGAACTAACAATAATAGTTCCTGTTAATATCAAAATAACTGTTACCGCTATTGTTAATGATATTAAATTCACTCCTTTTTCCCCAATTATTTTTTCTTTTACTTTTTCTATCATCACTTTTCCCCCTTAAAACACAAAAAGACAGCAACAAAACCTAAAAATTTTAGGTTCTATCACTATCTTATTAATTATTTTTATTACATTATTATTTATTAATAAACTACTTGTGTGTGTGTGTGTGTGTGTGTACAGCCTCAAGGCTTTCAAACGCTACTTTCTTCATCTTTTGCCTCTTTTCATTAACTTTTTATAAACTATTTATATCACAAAATTTTTTCTTTTACAATATTTTTTCTTTTTTTGTAATGCTATTGTAATATTATTTTTAAAAAGTTAACGTTATTCCTACTAGCGGAGTACTCCCCTGTTGTTCATAATTTGAATTTGCTACATATATATGTACATAATATGTTCCTGTATCATTTTTATGGTCTACTTTTCTTACTGTTATTGTATGTGTTCCATTTGCTGAATTTGATTTTGTCCATATTATATCATCTTGTTCTTTTCCATTTACTACTCTTGCTGACCACGTTGGAAATAACAAATATTGTTTTCCTGTATTATATATTGTTATATTTTCAGTTGCTTCTCCTGCTCCTGTATTACTAGTTGCTATTACATTTCCTATTATCTTTCCTGTTATTCCATAATTACTACTTCTGTTTCTAATTATACAATATCCATAAGTCCTATTGTTTTCTACTGCAGTGCCTCCAACTGTATTTTCAATTGTAACAGATTTACACGTTGCTGTTCCTGTATTTCTTATACATAATGATGGAGATGTAGAAGATGTTATAATTTTTCCTCCTGTAGCATTTAATTTTCCACTATCTACTACTAAACCAAAACCAATAGATTTTACTGTTCCACCTGTCATATTTATTGTTCCTGCACCATTGTAAAGTGATGTTCCGCCAGTCCCTCTCTCTAAACTGATGGTCCCTCCACTAAAATTAAATGTTGCCATATTTTGAAATGACCAATCTTTACAAGATGTTACTAATCCACCGTTCATATTTACTATTCCTTGATAGTTTGCAACTGCAAGAGTATGTGTTGCATCAGGGTTTTCTACCATTTCAATTGTTCCACTTTCTATATTTAAAACATTATAATTTGATAATACTACATAATAGTCTTTTTTTATTGTTGCACTACCTTGTATCTTTCCATTTCCTTTTATCGTTAACACAGAATAATTTACTTGTTTTCCCGTTATTGTTTTATCACTTAAATTTAATCTTATTGTCTTTCCGTCTGGAAATGTTACATCTTCTTCTGTGTTATCTATCATTAATATTTCTGTTTCTTTATTATCTTCTACTGCTTTTAC
>CALXHF010000034.1 GCA_944388035.1 uncultured Clostridia bacterium
TTTGGTACTTTCGTACCGCTTTGGTTTTTCTCTAAAGGATTTTTTGTTTATTTTTCAATGTACTTTTTATGTTCCCTATATGCGGAACGATTTTTATTATACATTATCTTTTTTTCTTTGTCAACAGTTTTTTTAATTTTTTTTTAAAATTTTTTTAAAAATTTTTTACAAATTCTTTTAGCCACATAATTCTTTCTTCTCTAAGCTTTTTACCAAGTAAAATTCCTTCTTTTAAATTGTATTTTTTCTTTACATATTCCGCATTTACTTCTTCTAAACATTTTTTACCAATTGTTAAAAAATCCAAATCTTTACTTGTCCTTCCAAACTTGTCACAATTTACTACTATTTGTAATCCTTCTAATCCTAAATAAGATTTATCTATTCTTTCTATAAAATCAACCTTTTTAGCTGGTCCCATTTTGTTAAATATTCCACCTCTCATATGCTCTCTTGCTGCTGTTATTCCACATTTTTTCCAAGTATTTGGTATTCGTAAGTTATTACAAAACTTTCTTACAACTTCTACTCCTCTTTCTTCATGTCCTATATGATGTGGGTATTCTTCTTTTGGTGTTTCGCCTTTTCCGAAATCGTGAACTAATACACTAAAACGTATTTTTAAATCTTTTGTATATTCACAAGATTTATCTAAAGCTATCATTGTATGATTATAGCTATCTCCTTCTGGATGATATTTTTCTGGTTGAAGTGCTCCTATTAATTTATATACAGGCATGAAATGTACTTCTAATACATTTGCTTTTCTTAAACCATCAAAAAATATTGATGGTTTTTCTGTTCCTAATGCTTTCTTAAATTCTTCAAACACTCTTTCTTTTGATAAAGAATACAATTCTTCTTTTATACTTTCCATCATTGAAATAGTGTATTTATCTACTTCAAAACCTAAACTACTACTAAATCTTGCTACTCTATACACTCGTAATGGATCTTCTGCGAAATGTTTTCCTATTGCTTTTATTGTTTTATTTTCTATGTCATCTCTTCCACCAAAATAATCAAATATCTCTCCTGTTAAAACATCTTTAGCAATTGCATTTATTGTTATGTCTCTTCTTTCTAAATCCTCTTTTAATGTAACTTTTCCATCACAAATGAATTCAAACTCTTTATGTCCTATTCCTACTTTCTTCTCTTTTCTTGCAAGTGCAAATTCGCTTTTCTCTATTCTAAATACTGGAAATGCTTTTCCATCAATTTTAGCCATAGGAAATAAAGATATAAATTTTTCTCCATTTATACCTACAACACAATAATCTTTATCATCTGAAGGCTTTCCTAGTATTTCATCACGCACTGCTCCTCCTACCAAGTAAAGCCTTCCTCCTTCATTGTTTATTTTTTCAGCTATTTCTCTTATATCCATATTATTTAACCTTTTATTTTCTTTCATAAGTTACAAAATAATAATCTAAATTATTTTTTTCATCTTTAATACCTTTTTCTCTTGATATCTCTTTCCATATGTTATTATCTATTTTTGGAAAAAAAGTATCTCCTTCAAATTCTTTATCAATTTCTGTTACATACATTTTTTTAACATAAGGCATAAGGAAATTATATATCATTGCACCACCTATTACAAAAGCTTCTTCTTTTCCTTCTATTAAATCTTGTATTTCAAGTAAAGAGTGTACTACTTTTACGTTTTCTTCATTTACATTAAAACTTGGGTTATTACTAAATATTATATGTTTTCTATTTGGAAGTACTCTTCCTAAAGACTGAAATGTCTTTCTTCCCATTATTATTGTATGTCCTGTTGTTATTTTTTTAAAATGCTTTAAATCTTCTGGCAAATGCCAAATAATTTTGTTATCTTTTCCAATTATATTGTTTTTTGCTTTTGCTACTACTATACTAAGCATTCTTCTTCCTCCTACTCTGCTACTGGTATTTTTCCTATCTTGATTTCTTTTTGATAGTCATAATCTTGTACTTCAAAATCTTCTACCTTAAACTCGTAAAAATCTTTTGTGTCATTTTTAATAATTAATTTCGGATGCACATCTAATGGTTTTGCTTCTTCTATTAATTTTTTAACTAGTGGAATATGTCTGTCATATATATGACAATCACCTATATTATGTGTTAAAGTTCCTACTTTTAAACCACTTACTTTGGCAAACATATATTGAAGTGTTGCATATTGCATTACATTCCAACCATTTGCTGTTAACATATCTTGCGAACGTTGATTTAATATTAAATGTAATTTTCCTTCTTTTACAAGCCATTGTGTCGAATACGCACAAGGTTCTAATCTCATATCTTTTAATTCTTCGTGGTTAAATAAATTAGTCATAATTCTACGGCTTGACTGATCATTTTTTAGTAAATAAAGTACATAGTCTACTTGATCCATCTTCTTTATTCCCTCTTTTGTTTTAAACTCATATTTTTTACCTAATTGATATCCATACGCCTTTCCTATGCTACCATTTTCATCTATCCATTGATCCCATATATGTGAATTTAAATCTTTTACATTATTTGATTTTTTTTGCCATATCCATAATATCTCATCAATTGCTTTATATACTGTTTTAGAATTATTTCGTAGTGTTATAATTGGAAATTCTTTTCCTACATCATATTTATTACTAACTCCTACAATTGAGATATAATTTGCTTCACTTCCGTCTTTCCATCTAGTACGTACACCAGTTCCTTCTGATGAATATCCATTTTCTAATATTTCTTTACAAGTTTCTATAAAATTTTTATCTGCCTCTGTCATTTTTTATTCCTCCATTTCTACTATATTTCTTGCCATCTGAATTCCAGCTGCTGATGCCATCATAAGTCCTCTTGTCATACCTCCTCCATCTCCTATACAATAAAGATTACTTATACTTGTTTCAAAATTTTCATCAATAAATACTTTATTACTATAAAATTTTATTTCAGGTGCATATAACAAATTATGTGGGTCTGCAAACCCTTCTATTACTTTATCCATTGCACTTATAAATCTTAATATATCTGTCATTGTTCTATATCCTATTGCAAATGTTATATCTCCTGGAACTGCTGATTTTAATGTTGGAACTACTTCATTTTTATCTAGCTCTTCTTGCCAAGTACGTTTTCCTCTTTTAATATCTCCAAGTCGTTGTACTAATATTGCTCCATTTCCTAATTCATTTAAGTTTTTTGCAACATTTTTACCATATTCTATTGGTTTATTAAAAGGTGTTTTAAAATTATGTGATACTAATATTGCTAAATTTGTATTTGTACTTTTTTTATCTTTATATGAGTGTCCATTTACTAATGATAAATTATCATCATAAACTTCTTCTGATACAAAACCACTAGGGTTTTGGCAAAAAGTCCTTACTTTATCTCTAAACGGATATGGTCTTCCAATAAATTTTCCTTCATATAGATATTTATTTACTTCTTTCATAACTTCATCTTTTATTTCATATCTAACACCTATATCTACTGCTCCTGGTTCTGTTTTTATATTATATTTTTCACATATGTTAGATAGCCAGTCTGCACCTTTTCTTCCGACTGCCAATACTACCTTTTTAGCAAATAAATCTTCTTTTTCTTCTTTATTATTTGCAGAATATACTTTAACACCAATTACTTTTCCATTTTCTATCATCAGGTCATCTACTACTGTTTCATATTTCATTATAATTCCATTTTCTTCTAAAAAGTCTTGTATCTTTTTATATATTTCGTGGCTTTTTTCTGTTCCTAGGTGTCTTATTGGTATTCCTATCAAATCTATATCTTCTTTTTTAGCTTTTTTCTTTATTTTTGTTACTTCTTCTTTATGTTCTGTTCCTTCTAAATGTTTATCTGCTCCAAATTTTAGATATACATTATCTGCATAATCTATTAATTCTTTTGTTTTTTCTACTCCTATATATTTGTGTAAATTTCCACCTACATATATATCTTCATCTTCCTTATTGTATAGAGAAAGTTTACCATCAGAAAATGCACCTGCTCCTGAAAACCCACTTGTTATATTACAAAAAGGTTTACATTTCATACACTCACCTTTTTTCTCTACAGGGCAATATCTCTTTTCTACTGGTTTCCCTTCATCTATTAAAACTACATTTTTAGCTTTATTTTTAAGCACCAATTCATATGCTAAAAATATTGAACTAGGTCCCATACCTACAACTATTAAATCATATTTTTCCAAAATGACCACATCCTTTTATTAAAAAATAATTTTGACCTTTTAAAGTATATCACATGTTTTTTTATATTTCTACAAATTTATAATTTTATTTTTATTAATCTTTGCTTGTTTTAGAATAGTAAAAATGGTTGACCTTTTAATATCTTTTGTATGTCTTGAAATAGTTATCTTTCCGAGGCTTTGTATTATGCTTATATTGATAATGAGCACCTGTTACCTTGTACTTATACCATCCATCATCGAGCAAAATCTTTTCTACTTCTCTAAAAGTCATTTCTCACCTTCTTTCTTGCCCCATCTTTTTTACTTAAATTGAAATTTTTAGAATTAACTTTTGACTTAAAATTCAAGAAAAATAATGATTGAATTATATCATACTTTAAGATACAATTCAATCACTTTCGTTCTCCATATTTCGACAAAATGTTGTTGTGTCAATGATGTGAAACAAAATTATATAAAAATTTATTCTATATAATTAAATTGCACAATTAACCATAC
>CALXHF010000035.1 GCA_944388035.1 uncultured Clostridia bacterium
AATAAAATAAATAAAAAAATAAAATAAAATAAATAAAAAAATAAAATAAAATAAATAAAAAAATAAAATAAAATAAAATAAATAAATAAATTAATTAAATAAAAAGTTTTAGACAATAAACAAAGAGTGGAAAGGTGATATAAAAAGATAATTAATATTTGTTTCTTAAATAATATAAAAACAACGAGTGAGAATCAATAATAAGACGTTTTAATTTTTAGAGCATATATTTTTATTTGAAAAATTAAAAAGTGATTGATTATTTTAAAAAAATAAAATATAATATGAAATGAATTTATAGACAGATGGTGAATAATATGTGGATAAGTAAAGTTAAAATAAAAGATTTTAGAAATTATGAAGAGCAAGAAATAGAATTAAATGAAAATATAAATGTTTTTTATGGAGAAAATGCACAAGGAAAAACAAATATAATAGAGGCTATTTTTTTATGCAGTATGGGAAAATCTTTTAGAGCAAAGCAAGACAAAGAAATGATAAGATTAAATTGTAATAATGCTATAGTTGAAGTTGAGTATAATAAAACAGATAGAGACGGAAAAATAAAAATTCAGATAGGAAATAGGAAAAATATTTTAGTTAATGGTGTAAAAATTAAAAAATTAAGTGAACTACTAGGGAATTTAAATGTTGTTATATTTACACCAGATGATATTAATATTTTAAAAGGTGGACCTCAGAATAGAAGAAGATTTTTAGATATTATGATAAGTCAATTAAAACCAAATTATATGCACAATTTAAGTTTATATACTAAAACTTTGGAACAAAGAAATAATTATTTAAGACAAATAAAAGAAGAAGAAAAATCTGAAAATATGTTAGATATTTGGGATGAAGAATTAGCAAAATATGCAATTGTAATTAGTAATTATAGAAAAGAATTTATGGAAAAAATAAAAAATAAAATAAAAAAAATACATAACGAAATAACTGATAATAAGGAAGATATTAATATAGAATATATAACTGAGTGTGATGATAAAGAAAAATACATAAATTTGTTAAAGGAAAGAAGAAAGTTAGATATAATTAAAGGATATACAACAAAAGGGATTCATAGAGATGATTTTAATATATGTATTAATGATAGAGAACTTAGTGTATATGGTTCACAAGGACAACATAGAACGGCAATGCTTTCTTTAAAATTATCTGAAGTAAATATAGTAGAAGAAGAAATAGGTGAGAAACCAATTTTATTACTCGATGATTTTATGTCAGAATTAGATGAAAAAAGAAGAAATCATTTTTTAAAGAAAATAAATGATACGCAAGTAATAATTACTTGTACTGATAAAATAGATATTGAAAATAAAAATATTTTAATATATAATGTAAAAGACGGAAAAGTCTATAGAGGAGGAATTTAAATGGAAAAGTACAAACATAAATATGGAGCAGAACAAATTCAAGTATTAGAAGGGCTAGAAGCCGTAAGAAAAAGACCAGGTATGTATATAGGAAGTACATCCGTAAGAGGTTTGCACCATTGTGTATATGAAATAGTAGATAATGGTGTTGATGAAGCTTTAGCTGGATATTGTACAGAGATAAATGTTGTAATTGAAAAAGGAAATGTTATATCTGTTATAGATAATGGTAGAGGTATACCTGTAGAAATACATCCTAAAACACATATATCAACAGCTGAAACTGTTTATACAGTATTACACGCAGGTGGAAAATTTGGTGGAGATAGTGGTTATAAAGTATCTGGAGGTCTACACGGTGTTGGTGCTTCTGTTGTTAATGCATTATCTACTTGGACAGAGGTTACTATTAAAAGAGATGGTGGCTTATACCAAATGTATTTTGAAAAAGGTAAAACTGTTAAAAAACTTGAAAGAATTGGAGATGCGGAAGGTACAGGAACTAAAGTAAGATTTTTAGCAGATGACACTATTTTTGAAAGCTTAGATTATGATTATGAAACTCTAGAAAAAAGAATGAGAGAAATGGCATTTTTAACAAAAGGTTTAAAAATAACATTAGAAGATCAAAGAGAGGAAAACCCAAGAAAAGCGGAATTTTGCTATGAAGGTGGGTTAGTATCTTTTGTTGAATTTTTAAATAAAAATAAAGAAAAACTACATAAAACACCGATATATATAGAAAAAGCAGGAGATGTACCAGTAGAAATAGCAATTCAATATACAACAAGTTATTCTGAAAATATATATACCTTTGTAAACAATATTAATACAGTAGAGGGTGGAACGCACTTAGAAGGGTTTAAAAGAGCTTTGACAAAAGTATTTAATGATTATGCAAGAAGTCATAATATATTAAAAGAAAAAGATAATAATTTACAAGGAGAAGATATAAGAGAAGGAATAACAGCAGTTGTTTCTGTAAAAGTTAGAGAACCACAATTTGAGGGACAAACTAAAACAAAACTTGGTAATAGTGAAGTAACAGGTGTTGTTCAAAGTATGGTAAATGAAGCATTAGCGACATTTTTAGAGGAAAACCCAAATGTTGCAAAAGCAATTCTAGAAAAATGTATAAGTGCTTCAAGAGCAAGAGAAGCAGCAAGAAAAGCTAGGGAATTAGTAAGAAAGAAAAATGCCCTAGAAACATCTACATTACCAGGAAAACTTGCAGATTGTAGTAGCAAGATTGCTGATGAGTGTGAAGTATATATAGTAGAGGGAGATTCTGCAGGTGGTAGTGCAAAACAAGGAAGAGATAGAAAATTTCAAGCTATACTTCCATTATGGGGAAAAATGTTAAACGTAGAAAAAGCAAGAGCAGATAAAATATATGGAAATGATAAACTAAACCCAGTTATTTTAGCAATAGGTGCAGGAATAGGAGCAGATTTTGATATTACTAAAATACGTTATGGAAAAGTAATTATAATGGCAGATGCCGATGTAGATGGTGCACATATCAGAACTTTATTATTAACGTTTTTCTTTAGATATATGAGACCATTAATTGAAAATGGAAATGTATATTTAGCTCAACCACCATTATATAAAATTTCTAAAAAGGGTATGGAAGATATCTATTGTTACACAGATGAACAATTAGATGAGGCTTATAAAGAATTAGAAGAAAAGGGAATTACAAGAGATCAATTAGGACTTCAAAGATATAAAGGTTTAGGAGAAATGAATCCAGAACAATTATGGGATACGACAATGAACCCTGAAACAAGAGTATTAATAAAAGTTACTATGGATGATGCTATAAAAGCTGATGAAATATTTACTTTATTAATGGGGGATGAAGTAGAACCTAGAAGAGAGTTTATACAAGCAAATGCTAAATATGTTAAAAATCTTGATATATAATAATTAAACGGTAGATAAAACAGATATCTACCGTTTATCTATAAAGCCAATAATAATCTCAACTAAAACTAATATATCTAATATAAAAACCTAATATATATTACTATATAAGTAAGCCCTAATACCACATATATTAATCATTCGCTCGACCATTAATACACCACAAGTAACTATATTCATCCTAAAGATTAGGACTACTAATAACCACTTTAAATACTAGATATAAAAATAATCTTAGCTCGAATTTATTACCTATTATTTGACCATATATTAATAATAAAATATTTATAGAAACAAAATTTAAATTAATAATAAATTATATAGCCTACAAACAAATAATAAATTCTTATCGCCGACATATTATAATCTATAAAAATAAACTATAATACATCTTTGCTCGAATATTAATAAACAAATTTATTATCTATTAATACTCTTCGCTCAACTATTATCAACCTTATAATAGTATTATATCCAAACAAGAAAATATTATTCAAAAAAACAAAAAAAAGGT
>CALXHF010000036.1 GCA_944388035.1 uncultured Clostridia bacterium
AAATCAAAAGTAAATGTTAGTTTCATCATCTCACCTCCAATCTACTTTTTATTTATATCATACAAAACAAATTTTTGTAAGCAGTTTTTGGTAAAAATTTATTTTTTATTCAACTTTAAAACAATTTGCTTTACTTTCCTAGTATATAAGAAAACTTTTTTAATTTCAATATAAATTAAATACTTTTTTGATCCAGAAAACTAATTTGATTATTTTTATTTATATTAAATTCTTTTATTAAACTTTCTTGTTTTGCTATTGTTATTTTATCTTCTTGGCTTATTTCACCTATTAAAATTGGTGAATTTTTATTATGTAATTTTATATTTTCTTTAGCAAGCTCTGGTGTTTTATTTGCATAACAATATTTACAACCATTTATACAAGTATCATAAGCACCAATATCACGACTAGGTATACAGCGACAACCTTTTCTCATACCTTTTGGTTTTATATTTTTGTACTCTACTTTGTTTGCTTCTTCTAATATTTCTTTCGTAGTACACCCAGATAAATGTATTCCAAATTTTTGGAAATCTTCATCTGTTCCACAAGTTTGTATATACAAATTGTTTTCTTTTGCTATTTTTCCTAAATTTTCTAATATTTCTATTTTATCATTTATAGTAAAAGGTATTATTTCTGGCATATTATATTCTAATTTTTTATACATTTCTACAAAACTAAAAATGCATCTTTGTACATATGGGGCAATTTTCTTTGCCATATATGAAAAAGTTTCTATATGTTTTTTTACATTGTAATTTTTTGTAAGTAAAATTGGGTCATATCTCCATAATACTTTTTCTTTTCCTATAATTTTAGACAAACTAATTAATGTATCTATTGATTCATCTATACTAGGTACATTTGGTTCTACATCTTTTCCATATGCTGTAATTGTATAATAACATATTATTCTATATTTTTTATCTATTTCACCAATATATTTTAATATTGGTTTATAATTTTTAGAACAGAACATTAAACAATCTACATCTTCTGGTTTTAAACTTATTCTAGATACATTATTTGTAAATAAAGGATTTCTAGAATACACATATCCTTCTTTTAGTCTATTTATTAGCCACTCACTATAATAATTTACTATATCTGTTCTTCCACCTACATTTATTATCATTTATTTCTCCTAAACTTTTGTTTGTATTTTATAATATATTTATTTATTTGTCAAGAAAAATTAAAACTCTTTAAAATATGAACTTAAAAAATAAAAATAGTAAAAAGCACATCAATAGATGTGTTTTTTACTATTTATTATTTCTATTCCCATTCTAATATTGGATAACCATTATTTATATTATTAGTATCTTCTTTGAATTTACTTCCTATAATTTCTAAAATATTAGGCATACTTTCTTTTTCTTTTAGTTTAACATCATTTAAAATATTATTCCCTTTATCATATCCAATTAGATTATTACTACTTTCTTCTATTCCATAACAATTATTAATCGTAGATAACAAACAACTTCCCGTAATCTGTCCAATATTTTTTGCTATTTTATTTTTGAAAATTATATTCCCGCAATTGTAACAATTATTACATCTCAAATTATAACTATTGCCTATGATATTTCCAATGTCAATATTATTATTTTCTACAGTTAGGTTGGCCTCAATTTCTCCTAAATTAAAACAATTATTAACTTCAAGAACATCATTGCTACTTGTTCCCACTATATTTCCAATTCCTATTAATTTCTCTATTTGTTTTTTAGCATTTATAGTAATTTTTCCATTATTGTAGCAATTTTCTATTCTTGCATCTCCACTGCCTAGTATTCCCCCTATTGACATTGTTTGTATAGAATTTGTAACAATATTTCCTATATTATAACAAAATTTAATATTAGTACCATTATAAACGCCACCTACTACCCCTCCTATAAAAGCATTAGTACTATTTTCATCTATTTTAAAATTTATCGTACACCTTGAATAACAACTTTCTATATTATTAAAAGCTTGACCTACTATTCCTCCAACATAACTTCCTGCTGTTCCACTATCATCAATGTTAATATTCCCACTACTTCCACAATTTGAAATATTTCCCATATTTCTACCACAAATAGTACCAACAACTATATGCATATTGTTAGTAGCAACATTTATATCACAATTCTCAATTCTTAAATTTTCAATTGTTCCATTATTTGTTGAAAAAAGCCCTACAATAGAAGTATTATCAGAATCTTCATAATTTTGATATAAGTTACAAATATAATTATAATTTCCATTAAAAGTTCCAGAAAAATAATTTGTACTTACATTAGTATCATATGTACTTCCTATTGGTATAAAACCTTCTCCTGATATCAATAATTGTTTTAGATTACCTTCATATCCATATATACCATAATCCGTTCTATCCGGGTCTACATATGATTTATCTGATTTAAAATCTAAGTTTGTTACTAGTTTTACTGTCTTTCCTTCATATGTATTTCCATTTCTTACATCATATGAAAAAAACACTAAATCTTCTATACTATTTATTACAAATGTATTATCATCTTCTTTTTCTAGTTCTCCTGGTTTTTCATCTTTTACTTGAACAATAGGAATACCTGTTCCGTTCTTCTCTGCTTCGATTTTTGCTAGTTCTTCTTCTTCCTGTCTTGCTGCATTTTCTGTTTCATTTTTCGCCCTTTTTGCCTGATTAATTATTCCGTTCTCACCTGAAAGCATTGAAATTGATACACCTGCTAATATCAAAAGTACAATGATTGTAACTATTAAAGCAATAAGAGTAATTCCTTTTTTATTATTTCTAAGATCCTTTTTATAAAACATTTTTATCATATCCTTTCTTTTCTTTAGTTTTTATTATTGCGATTGTTCGCAATAATTATATTATTAAAAATAATAGTTGTCAATAAATATTTGCGATTTATCGCAAATGTTTTTCTATAGTATTTGATATAATTTTTTTATTAAGAAAAGAGGTGTAATTATGCAACTTTCAGACGCTGTACAAAAACGAATTATAAATCTTTGTAAAGAAGAAAATATTACATTAAATAAACTTGCAACTAATTCTGGTTTATCTTATTCTACAATTTTTAGTATATTTTATGGAAAAAGTAAAAGTCCAAAATTAGCTACTATATTACACATATGTGAAGGTCTTAATATAGAATTAACAGACTTTTTTAATGATAAATTATTCAAAGACGTTAAATTTGAAGATGAATAAAAGCATTTACTAATATTAATTTATTATAGTAAATGCTCTTTATTTTACAAAAACATTATCATAAACAATGGATAATGTTCTATATTTTCTTCATCTTTATAAACATTGCACTCATCTTCAAATTTTATATATCTTGTTACTGTTTTGTAATTTTGTATAATTGATTTTAAAGATTTTGCTTGCCTATTTTTTCCTGATTTAACTTTAATTGCTGTTACTTTTCCATCTATATTTAATATAAAATCAATTTCTAACGTACTTTTTCTTTCAAAATACATTAATTTATTATGTATAACTGCTATTTCTTCAGCACAAACATTTTCCAATAATGCTCCTTGGTTTATATATAAATCATCATCGAACAAAACGGAAATTAAAATTTCCGTCCTTAGCACTATTTTTATCTTGTGCTAAGTTTTTATAAAGATGTTGTTTT
>CALXHF010000037.1 GCA_944388035.1 uncultured Clostridia bacterium
TCATTTATTGCTTTTGTTACATCCATTGTAACTGTTCCTGATTTAGGGTTTGGCATTAAACCTTTTGGTCCTAATACTTTACCTAATCTTCCAACTACACCCATCATATCTGGTGTTGCCACTACTACATCATAATCAAACCATCCATCATTTTGGATCTTTGGAATTAATTCTTCTGCTCCAACAAAATCTGCTCCTGCTTTTTGAGCTTCTTCTGCTTTTGGTCCTTTAGCAAAAACTAAAACTCTTTGAGTTTTACCTGTACCATTTGGAAGTACAACTGTACCTCTTACTTGTTGGTCAGCGTGTTTTGAATCCACACCTAATTTAACGTGTAATTCAACAGTTTCATCAAATTTTGTTTTAGGCATTTTTTCGATTAATTCTAAAGCTTCTTTGATGCTGTAATTTTTTGTTTTGTCAATTAATTTTACGCTTTCTGCGTATCTTTTTGATAATTTCATTTTATTTCCTCCTTTGGTTCTAACGAGCTTTTACTCTCCCATTATTATAATTTTATAAATATAAATTATTTATCTTAGTCAACAACAACTATTCCCATTGATCTAGCTGTTCCTTCTACCATTGTCATTGCAGTTTCAATAGATGATGCATTTAAATCAGGCATTTTTTGTTCAGCAATTTCTTTTACTTGTGCTTTTGTTATTTTACCTACTTTATCTCTATTTGGTTTTCCTGAACCTTTGTCTAATTTAATTGCTTTTTTGATTAGAACTGCAACTGGTGGAACTTTTGTTATAAAATCGAAAGATTTATCTTTGTAAACTGTTATAACAACTGGTATAATCATTCCTGGTTGATTTGCTGTTCTATCATTAAATTCTTTTACGAATTGCATAATGTTTACACCACTTGAACCTAAAGCTGGTCCTACTGGTGGAGCTGGTGATGCTTTCCCTGCTTCTATTTGTAATTTAATAACGTTTGTAATTTCTTTTTCTGCCATTTTTATGGCACCTCCTTAAATATTTTGTTATTTTACTTTTTGTACTTGTGAAAATTCTAATTCTACTGGTGTTTCTCTTCCAAACATAGATACTAAAACTTTTACTTTATGTTTTTCTTTGTTAATTTCTTGAACAGTACCTATAAAACCTTCAAATGGTCCGTTCATTACTTGTACTTGTTCATTTACATCATAATCTACATTTATTGGAACATCTTCAAATCCCATTGCCCTTATTTCATCATCTGTTAATGGTATTGGATCTGTTCCAGAACCTACAAAACCAGTAACACCTCTAGTATTTCTAACTATGTACCAAGTTTCTTCAGTTACTATCATTTTTATTAAAACATATCCTGGAAAAACTTTTTTAAGATTTGTTTTTCTTTTTCCATCTTTAATCTCTATTTGTTCTTCCATAGGAACTACGATATCAAAGAAATATTCTTCTAATTCTCTATTTTTTATTGTTTTTTCCAAGTCTGTTTTTACTTTATTTTCATATCCTGAATAAGTATGTACTACATACCATCTAGGTACTGTATCATAATCTTTTTGAGACATAGTTTTAGCCTCCTTTATTTATTGTGCAACATTTTCTGTGCTAGTTTCATTAGCACTATTTTCTGTTGTTTCATTATTTGAATTTTCATTTGTTGTTACAGTATTACTATCTGTTTGTGTATTTGTTTCTTCTGTTGAATCTTCAATTTGTGTGATTGATTCTTTTACTTTGTCAACTCCATATTTATTTAAAGTTTCAAAAGTTAAATCTAACACAAAAACAATTGCAGCTGTAATTAAAACTATTGTTATTACTGCTACTGTATTATTAACTAATTGTTTTGGTGTTGGCCAAACAACTTTCTTTAATTCCGCTTTAAAATCTTTGAAAAAGCTTTTCTTGTTTTTATTATTTTCTTTTTTATTGTTTTTCATTTCTTTTTTAGGCATTTTATATCCTCCTCAAAATTGCCATTATAGACTATTTTGTTTCTTTGTGTGTTGTACGTTTTTTACAATATTTACAGTATTTAACTATTTCAAGTCTATCTGTATTATTTCTTTTATTTTTTGTTGTTGTGTAATTTCTTCTTTTACACTCTGTACATTCTAATGTTATATTTTCTCTTGGTCCTTTTGCTGCCATTTGATAACACCTCCGTATTTATTACCTTACTTTTTTTGAAACGATGTGAGCATATGTCCGTAATAACATATGCTCAAATATTCTATCATTTTTTTTATTATTTGTCAATGGTTTTTGTGAAGAAAATTCAAAAAATAACTGGTTTTCCAATATTTTCATTTTACCTTCCTGTTGGAATAAGACTTGCTATTCTTCCTGCAAAATCTCCAAAGTTTTGTGATTGGATAATTACTTTTCCTGGTCCTACCAATTTAGTTAAAAATAGGCCTTCTCCTCCTAAGAAAATATTTCCAAGTCCTTTTACAGTTTCTATCTCATATGAAACTGTTGGCTCAAATGCTACAACATTTCCAGTATCTACTTTTAGCACTTCTCCTTCTGCTAACTCTTTAATTACTGGATCTCCATCAACTTCTAAAAATAACATACCATTACCTTTTGCTTCTTGAAGTATTAAACCCTCTCCACCAAACAGTGCAGCTGATATTCTTTTTGCAAATTTAACACTTAAAGAAATACCATCTTCAGCACAAAGAAAAGCATTTTTCTGAAATATCATACCATAAGGAATTTGATTCATATCAAGTATTATAATATCACCTGGTACTGTTGTTGCAAAAGCTACTTTTGCTCCGTCTACTTCTGCTGTAAAAGAACTCATAAAAATGCTTTCCCCTGTAAACATCCTTCCTAAACTTTTCATAACTCCTCCACGAGCATTTGTAGACATTGTTATTCCTTCTGTTTGCCACGCCATACCTCCACTTTGTGTAAACATTGTTTCTCCTCTTTTTAAAGTTACTTCAACTACTGGTACAGTTTTTCCTAAAATTTCAAATTGCATATTACTTTCTCCTTTCTTCTATATTAATTTATATAATATATCTCTACTTAAGCTTCTGTCAATATTAAATTTTGACTTTTTTAAATTTAGTAGCATAATATATTTATGTCTACAAAGGCAAACGTTGAAAGGAGACTTATGTTTAGCATTATTAGCATCGAGGACGTTCGTGATTGTACTGTCCCAAAAGATGTGCACATCAAGCGTAGTGATTTTCAGAAGGAGGCTTCTGATAAGTTTATTCAGTCTGTTAAGGAGCTTTCCGGCAACTACTCAATCTTCAATGGATTGAATTGCGGTGCTGGGCTTCCTGATTCAGTTCCTTTTGCATCCAACCCCAAGTGGATTGATATGCCATTTGGAGCTGCTAACACTTGTGGAAACGCATCTTGTGGTGCACTTCAGTCTGCTGTTGTTATAAATTATTTCAACAGCATTTCAAGCCCAAGCTCAAAGATGCTTTTTTAGCTTACTCCATCCGTTTCGTCAATAATTAACACCCTTGTTGAAAAGGGGTACAGGAGTTGGAAGCTTGAAAACAAGCATGGAGCAATGAGTACTCCTGTTGCTACTCTTGAGGCTATACAGGAACGTTTTCCCGATGATGAGGAAGTTCAAACTTGCACATCTCTCGATGAGGTTTTCGAGAAGTTTGGTAAGCCTTCCGGAGTTGGTACTAACTTCTTCTGGCTTGACAATGTCATCAAGCTTTTCAGCCTTGATGACGAACTCGAGATTGGAAGAGACACCCGTATCACTTCTGTTGGAAAGATTCTTCAGAATCTTTCTAGAGGTATTGTAGTTCCCATCAGGGTAGAAAACTCTGTTTACCTTGGTGATCCAGATCACAAGGGTGGGCACTATGTTACTTGGTTTGCTGTCGAGGACGGAAACGCAGTAATCGTAGACACTGCTATGGAAAAGAGTTGTGGTATTTACACTATCCCTGTATCTCAGGTTATGGATGCCATAACTGCTGGTCCTGGTATGGCAGTTGTGTGGGATGTTGAACCTGCAGTTTCCACACTTGCAAACCTCACCATCAACGACTTCTTGTCGTAAGTCTTCAAAAAAGGGGGCACCAATTGGTGTCCCCTTGCATATTTATAATTTTTTTATTATTTTTACTTTTTTATTTTTATTATTTTTCACTATTTTCTATGTTTTCCCTTATTTTTATTTTTTTGAACTGAAAAACCAAACTTTCCTAACTTTTTTCCAAGTGTATAATAGTTTCCATTTGCATATGCAATTAAATTACATTTTGAAATATCAAAAGCTCCTTTTTCATTTATATATTTCTCATCAGCATCTATTGATAACACTTCTGCTATAAACAAATGATGTGAACCAAGTTCTTTTATTTCTTTTACCTTACACTCAATTGAAACAGGACTTTCTTTGATTAATGGACATTTAACAAATTTTGCTTTTTCTTTATGTAAGTTCATTTCTTTAAATTTATCAAACTTTTCACCTGTTTTAATGCCACACCAATCAGTTGCATATACTAATTTCTCGTTTGTAAGATTTATTACAAACTCTCCTTGTTGTTTTATTAATTTATATGAATACCTAGTTGGTCTTACTGATATATATACCATTGCTGGGTTTGTATTTAATATACCAGTCCACGCAACTGTTATTATATTTGAATTTTCTACTGTACCACAACTTACCATTACTGCTGGTATTGGATATACAAAACAACCTGGTTTCCAAATTACTTTACTCAATCTTCTTCACCTCAAAAAAATAAAAAAACTAGCGACAACCTATCTTCCCAGCAGGGTAACCCACAAGTATTTTCGGCACATTTAGGCTTGACTTCTGTGTTCGGGATGGGAACAGGTATTTCCCTAAATGTCATCATCACTAGAAAATTATATAGCGTTAAAGCTTATTAAACTTTAGCACACTGAAAAATACATAGATGAATAGTTTACCGATTGATTTTTAATACTGTGGTTAAGCCCTCGATTTAT
>CALXHF010000038.1 GCA_944388035.1 uncultured Clostridia bacterium
TACCAAATATCTGAACTTGGTAAAGTAGATGCTGGTGGTGGTGGTACTATTGCCTATATCCTTGCTAATTATGATGTAAAAGTAATAGATGCTGGAGTTGGAGTTTTAAATATGCACGCACCTTATGAAGTTACTAGTAAAGTTGATATTTATGAAGCATATCGTGGTTATTTAACATTTTTAATGAAAGCATAGTTAAATAAACTTATGCTTTTTTAAACTCTACTATTAGTGGGTGTTAATTTTAGGTATTATTTTATATTCTTTATTTAAGAAAGAGAGTGAAGAATATGAATCAAGAAAAAATTGGAAAACTAATTAAGAAAGTAAGAAAGGATAAAGGTCTTACTCAACAGGATTTAGCAGACTTACTTAATCTTAGTCCTAAGACTATATCAAAATGGGAATGTGGAAAGGGATGCCCTGATATAAGTATCCTTAATGAATTATGTAATATTTTAGGTATTAGTGTTACAGAACTTTTAAGTGGAGAGTTAGGTTTAAAAGATGAGAATAATGCTACTATAACTGAATCTATTAAGTACTATAATAATAGATTTAAACGAAGATTAATTATTATACTTTTAATTACATTATTAATTTTGTCTCCATTTATTATTTTATCTATTGGGGAGTTAGGAAAATTTAAAAATTTACCATCTTATACGACTATTATTATAGATAATAAGACTAAAAATTTGTTTTCTCTTTTAGAAAGTTATGATTATAAAGAAATAGAGACTTTATTAAATGGTAATGTAGATATTTCTAATAGAGAGTTAGAAAAATATTCTATTAAAGAATTTATTAAGAGATTAAAAGCATTAGAGGATATAGGTGTTGTATTTGAAGATATTAATTATGATAATTCTAGTTATGGTGATACTATCTATTATAATATTTCTATTTCTTATAAAAAAGTTTTATATGAATTAAACTATATTATGAGATATGATAAAGAGATAGGTAAATATACTTTTATTATTTATGCCCCAACTCATGATAGTGATAAAGATATTTATAAATTAATTGAGAATGTTTTTTGTCCTAGTTCCGAATATTTTAATTGATAAGATAACTTTAATATGTTATCTTATTTTTAGTAAGGAGGATTTTTGTATGGATATTATTAAAGAATTTAATAGAAATGATAGTATATTTGCTAGGGAAGCGGTAGAATATGCTAAAAAGAATAAAGATGAAGTTAGTGATACTTTATTGAGTCATTTAGAGGTTTTTGCTTCTAATATGGATAAAAATAAAGAGTGTCCTTTTAGTGTTGTATATGCTGTCTTTTTGTTAGCAGAAATTAAAGATAAGAGATTATTTAAAGTAATAATAGATATTTTTAGTAAAGAAGGATATGATTTTTACAATTTGTTAGGTGATTGGGCATATGATAATTTATCTTCTATTATAGTTAGTGTATTTGATGGAGATTTTGATTCTATAAATAAAGTTATTGAAAATAAAAATATAGATGAAAATATAAGAGGTTATTTTTTAAAGACATATGTCTATTTCTGTGATAATGGATTAATAACAAAAGAAGAAGTAGAAAAATATTTATTAAAACTTCTAGATCTTTATGATTATATAGATAATGAAGATGATATGGATGATATTTATACTGATATTATGGAAGTTATTGCAAGCCTTCATTTGTTTTCTTTAATGAATGAAGTTAAGAAAATGTATTATTATGGAGTTATAAATACTATGATGATAGGTGATTATGATAGTTTTGTTGATTATATATTTAATTATGATTATAAATTAGTTAGAATTAAGCCTATTGATGATACAATTAAGTCGATGAGTTGGTGGTCGTGTTTTGATAATAGAGAAGATGTTTTTGATGAAGATAAAGTTTCAAAAATGCTTGAATCTTTTATAGAAGAAGAGAGTGAAGCTAATATTATGAAAGAGCCTTTTAAAGTAGGCAGAAATGATCCTTGTCCATGTGGAAGTGGTAAAAAATATAAAAAATGCTGTATTAATAAGGAAAGTAATTTTTTACCTTATCAGTCTTATATTACTAAGAGTTTGAATGAATATCCTAAAAAGAAAACTAGTAGTGATGAGTATGATTTATATGATTTTTATAAAGAAGAATATATTGAGATAGATAAACTTCTATATAATGTGTTAAAACATAAAGCAATACCTATGTTTATTAAGAGAGATTATTTAAAAGAAAATAGAATTAATATAGACTATTTAAAAGAAGCTTTTGATAAGATAAAAGTAGTTATTAAAAATAATTCATTTAAAACTATAAATGATTATGATGAAGAAGTATCTATTCATTACAGTTTATATCAATTCTTTGAAAGATATAGTAAATTACTTATGGAAATGATTAATAAGTATACACCAAAAGAAAAACAATATTTATTATTATTAGAGGAATTAGTTGATTTCTTTTATGATAGTTTTGATTTGAATGATTCTAATGAAACACTTTTCTTAAATGCTAAAGTTTTCTTATTTAATGCTAAGAGAAAGATAGATGAAGG
>CALXHF010000039.1 GCA_944388035.1 uncultured Clostridia bacterium
CATAGCTGAGGCGCACACGGTGGCCATGGCCGCCGGTATGGCCAAGCAGGGCATGCTGCCGGTTGCGGCCATATACTCGAGTTTTCTGCAGCGCTCTTACGACCAGCTCCTGCACGACGTCTCTCTGCTGAACCTGCACGTCGTGCTCGGCGTTGACCGCGCGGGCCTGGTGGGCGAGGACGGGGAGACGCATCACGGCGTATTCGACGTGGCCTATCTCTCCACAGTGCCGGGGATGGCGCTGTGGTGCCCCGCATCCTTTACTGAACTGCGCGAGATGTTCCACTGGGCGGTGAGCGGCGAGACCGGGCCCGTGGCCGTGCGCTACCCCCGCGGAGGGGAGGGCGAATACCGCGAGAGCCATGTGGAAATCGCCACGGTGCTGCGGGAGGGCTCCGACGTCACTCTCGTGGCCTATGGCACAATGATAAACGAGGTACTGGCGGCCGCAGGGCAGCTGGAGCGGCGAGGGGTTTCGGCCGAGGTGATAAAACTGGGACGGATATGCCCGCTGGAGCCCGCGCCCGTGCTCGCCTCCCTGGCGAAAACCGGCCGGCTGGTCGTGGCCGAGGAAGTCTGCCGCGCCGGCAGCGTGGGCACGCGCCTGCTGGCAGAGGCCGCGGGGAAAGCGGCTTTCGCATACAGGCTGCTTGATTTGGGGACCGGCATAGTGCAGCAGGGCAGCACTCAGGAACTGAGCGCCGCCGCGGGAATAGACGCCCGGGGCATAGCGGAAGCTGCCATGGAGTTGATGTGATGGCAAAAGAGAGACTTGATGTGAGAGTCACGGCCCTGGGCCTGGCTGAGAGCCGGGAGAGGGCCAGGGCCGATATAATGAGCGGGCTGGTGTATGTGGACGGGCAGAAGGCCACAAAGCCCGGAATGCCCGTGGCCGAGGGGGCGAAGATAGAGCTCCGCGGTTCCGCCTGCCCCTATGTGTCGCGCGGGGGGCTGAAGCTGGAGAAGGCGCTAAAAGTGTTTCCCGTCACCCCGGAGGGAAAGGTCTGCATAGACTGCGGGGCCTCTACGGGCGGATTCACCGATGTGCTGCTGCGGTCCGGCGCCAGCCGGGTGTACGCTGTGGATGTGGGCTACGGCCAGCTCGCCTGGAGTCTGCGCAGCGACAGCCGGGTGGTGACGATGGAGCGTACCAATGCGCGCCATCTGAAGCCGGACATGTTCCCCGAGACGCTGGACATGGCGGTGATGGACCTCTCGTTCATATCCGTGCGGCTGATAATCCCGGCGGTGACGCCGTTGCTGCGGGATGGGGCCGACCTGCTGTGCCTGATAAAGCCGCAGTTCGAGGCGGGGAAGGCCGACGTGGGAAAAAAGGGCGTGGTGCGCGACGCGTCCGTGCACGAGCGCGTGCTCAGGGAGTTCATGGATTTCGTGCCGGGCGCCGGGTGTACGCTGATGGGCCTGGATTTCTCCCCCATCCGCGGGCCGGAGGGGAATATAGAGTACCTGGCCTGGCTGAAGAAGGGTGTATTCGAGCCGCCGCAGCTATCCGCGGCGGCGGTGGTGGCCGCATCTCACGGAGGTGAAGCTGTCAAATGAAGAAGATAGTGCTCTCTCCCAACCCCTACAGGGACAGGAGCCTGGCGCTGACCATGCGGGCCAAGGCCTTTCTGGAGGCGGACGGCAGAGAGACAGTTATCAGCCCTGTGTTTGTCGACGTGCCCGGCGACTCAAACATGATACCGCTGCGCAGGGCGGCGGAGGACGCCGAGCTCATCATCTCCTTCGGCGGCGACGGGACCTTCCTGCACGTGGCCAGGCAGGTCATGGACCTCGAGATACCCATGCTGGGCGTGAACATGGGCACCAAGGGCTTCATGGCGGCCCTGGAGCCGGAGGACATCGGCCTGGTGCGCCGCGCAGCGGCGGGGGATTTCCGACCCAGCCGGCGTATGCTGCTGGACGTGGAGCTTAGAAGGGCCGACGGGGACAGCGTGCTGGACTGCGCGCTCAACGACGTGGTGGTGAAGAGCGATGTCAGCTGCATCGGGCTCACCATAACAGCCGACGGCACAAGGGTGACGGAGTTTTCCGGCGACGGGGTGATAATCTCCACGCCCACGGGCTCCACGGCCTACTCCATGTCCGCCGGCGGGCCGATAGTGGAGCCGGAGGCGGAAAACATAGTCATCACACCGATATGCGCGCACATCATGGCGGCCAAGAGCTTTGTGCTCTCTCCGGCCAGGCGCGTGGTGGTGCAGACCAACAGGCTGCGCAGCCGCGTGGCGCTGCTCTCGGTGGACGGGACAAAGGCGATAGCGATGGAGGACGGGGACGAGGTGCTCATACGCCGAAGCCCCAAGACGGTGATAATGGCGGACATGGGGGTCACCACCTTTTATGAGTCCGCGATGAACAAACTGACGGGCATATAAAGGCGGCCGAGGCCGCCGCGCGGGACAAACAAAATAAGATGACAGGGAGTGCTGAGAATGAAGTCCGCAAGACAAAACGTGATCTTGGAGATCATCGCCTCCAACGACATCGAGACTCAGAACCAGCTCATGCAGGCGCTTTCGGCCAGAGGGGTCAGCAGTACCCAGGCCACCCTCTCCCGCGATATCAAGGAGCTGAGGCTGGTGAAGGAGCTCTCGCCCAGCGGGCGCTACCGCTATGCCCCGGCCTCACATGACGAGACGGGCGAGCACAGCGAGAGGCTGAGGAAAATCTTTAAAGAGAGTGTCGTATCCTGCGACACGGCGATGAACATCATCGTGATAAAGACCCTTCCCGGCCTGGCCATGGCGGCCAGCTCCGCCCTCGACGGTATGGATATCCCCGCCCTGGTGGGCAGCGTGGCGGGGGACGACACGGCTTTTCTGGCCATGCGCGATGTGAGGAGCGCGGAGTCTTTCTGCGAGGAGATAAAGAAGCTGTTCTGAACTACAGCATGAGAGGCAGATTTTGGGGGAGACCGGATGCTGACAGAGCTCCATATTGAGAACATAGCGGTTATCGAGCGCGCCGACATCGAGCCCGGAGCTGGGCTCAATGTGCTCACGGGCGAGACGGGAGCCGGCAAGAGCATAGTCATAGATTCGCTCCAGGCGGTACTGGGCGCGCTGCTGCTGAGATCGGAAGAGCGTCGTGTAGGGAAAAGAGTGTAGATCTCGGTGG
>CALXHF010000040.1 GCA_944388035.1 uncultured Clostridia bacterium
ATGGCAAGAAAATTACCTTTTGACGAAGAAATAGATTATAATAAAATCACAAAAAAAATGATATCTGCTAGTTCTAGTGTATCTAAATTAGACGGAATGTTAGAGGAAGAAAACATAAGTAGAGAATTATTTATAAATCCATTAACCAAAAAAGAAGCTGTATTAAGTTCTAAAATAGAAGGAACACAAGCGACTTTAACTGAAATTCTTGAATTAGAAGCAGATGATGGAAAAACTGAACTAAAAAATAAATATGATGATTTTATTGAAATTACTAATTATAATAAAGCAATAGAATATGCTGAAGAAGAAGTGTCAGATAAAAATAAAATATCCTTATGGATAATAAGAAATATTCATAAATTGTTATTAAGTGGAGCTAGAGGAAAAGATAAAAATCCTGGAGAATTTAGAAATGATCAAAATTGGATTGGAAAACCTGGAAGTACAATTGAAACAGCAACATTTGTACCAGTTTCACCAGAGAAACTAATTGAAAACCTTGAAAATTTAGAAAAATATATAAATGAATATGAAGAGCAATCTGAGTTAATTCAGGCAGCGATTATACATGTCCAATTTGAAAAAATACATCCATTTAAGGATGGAAATGGTAGAATTGGAAGAATGTTAATACCTTTATTTTTATACTATAGAGGAGTCCTAAACAGACCAGTTTTATATATTAGTGAATATTTTGAGGAAAATAGAGATGAATATTATGATAAATTAAATGCTGTTACAGAAACTGATGAAGGATGGATGGAGTGGATTGAATTTTTCTTAAACGCAGTTGAAACTCAAGCTAATAGAAATATTGAAAAAATAAAAAAATTACAAAATCTATATGCAGAATATAAATTCAAAATAAATGAAATATTAAAAAGTAAAAATAGTATTTATATTTTAGATGCCCTTTTCAAAATACCAATTTTTAAAGCAACGAAATTGCATGAAGAAGTATCAAAAAATGTTGAGATAAATAAAGCAACTATTAATAGATATATAAATAAGTTGGTAGATGCAAAGATTATTATACCAGAAGAAGGAAAAGATAGATATGTAAAATATTATTTTAAGGATTTGGTAGATTTAATTCAATAAAAATAAGGCGCATGTATGCATCTTAATAAAAAATAAGACGCAAAAAAATAAAAAAATGCGTCTTATTTCAAAATAAGGCGCATAGATGCGTTTTAGAATTCTAGAATTATGTATTCCAAGATGATATTATTTTAATTAATTGCTTCATTTTAGTATTTAAATCAAGAGAATTAAGAAAATCTTTTAAATCAGCGCTAGAAGTTATCTCTCTTGAAAATGATATTTTATCTCGTAAAAATTTTTTACCTAAACCTTTTTGTAAAGAATCAAGAAAGTCTTCCATGTTTTGAAATTGCGAATAAGATTTTTTATTTTTTTCAAAACCTTTAACTTTTTTTACCAATATATCAGGAATATAGTTTTCAATTTCTCTACCTTTTGTAATCCAACACATAATATTATTTTTTTCACATTCCTTTTTTATTCTTTTTTTTGTGGAATTAATTGGAGAGTGAATGCTTTTTTTATCACTATCAATTATTACAATGCTATTTCGGTTTATATTTATTAAATTAACTAAATCATCTTCTGATTTTTTGTCTAGAGTTATATTTGAAAGTAACCTACCACCATAAAAAACACACTGATAATCTTTACCTTCTCTTAGTGTATTGTTAGACCATAATTTAATCCATTTGTTTAAATAAATACGATCAGAAGGACCTTCAACCCAAATTATACCATTTGACTGAAGTAAATCACTTGCCTTTAATCCTAGATCATTTAGGATAGCATTTTTTTGAAGACTATTACTAGAATTAATAATTATAGGTTGATCTTTAAGTTTTTGTACATGCAAAATATTTACTAATTCGTTGTTTTGAAAAGTATCTAGCATAATGTTTGAGTGCGTAGTTAAAAAGAAAGTAGAACCTTTTAAGGATAAATCTTCAATATATTTTAATAGCCTTCTTTGCAAAGATGGATGTAAATTGTTTTCTAACTCTTCAAACATAAAAATATAATCTTCCAATTTTTTCTTTTCAACATCAGGAACAAGTATTGTATAAGCTAAAACAATTAATATAGTCTTTAAACCACTGCCTGATTCTGATAGAGCTATTCTACCTTTATCTTCTTCTCTTAAAAAAATTTCCCACTTAGTAGTTTCGTTCTGTTTTATTTGTTGGGTAACAATTTCTGTAAAATTTGCATCATCACCCATTATTTCATTTAATTTATTTAATAGAGTCTGTCTTACTAAATCTTCATCATATTCATTTTTATTAAGATAATTACTTATTATAGTAGTTATTCCATTACCATTACTATCAATGTCCATTTTTTCATTCTCAATTTCAGGAAAAATATTTCTTTCAGCCAGAATTCTTTTTGGTATTTTGGATTCATAATAAATTTCTGCTCCTAAACGTTTCCAATAAGTTTTATATTCTTCTGAATAAATCTCATCATAATATTCATAAGACTCATTTGAAGGGTATTTCCCATCATTTTTTATCTTAATTTTAAAATTTTTTCCTATAAAGGCTTTACCAAATTCAAAATGATTTCTTCCTGGTAATCCGCCATACATATCTTCTCTAAAGGTTCTTCTAATATCCATTTCTGAAAGTTCTTTTTCAGCTATTATAGATGTTTGATTGGAAGGCCTTTTTGAATAAATCATTTCTAAAATATCCAATATACTTGATTTTCCAATATTATTTTTTCCTATAATAATATTTATTGGTTGTAAATTACATATCTCAGCATGTTTAAAACATTTATAATTTTCAAATATTATTTTTTTTATATCCATATATTACTCCTTATTTATCTTGCTCATCTACCCATTTTGCAAATTCTTCACTAGAAATTTTTCCGGAACAAACATCTTTATACATTTGTTTTCCTATTTTTCTATATTGTTCTAAATCTTTTTGATACGTAGTTATTTCAGGATTTCGATTAGCTCTAAGTTGTTTTCGACTTCCGATTCTTCTATAGTTATTATATGTTGTATCATTTTCTTGTTTTCGCTTTTGATATTCTTTGTTTCCAATATCTTTACAAGTTAAATTATTTTTTGTAACTCTATCACAATAAGTAACAGTTTCTTTATGAGTTATAAAGTATCTTCCACAATTACCACAAATTTTAATAAGCATTTTATTTACAGCTACTACATTGAATAGTGTAATATAAAAACTTGTAAATAAGTTATTAGTTTCAAATTGTTGTAGGCTATTAAGTTTTCGGCCGGTAGGGTCTATTTCTTCAATAGTAGAAATCAGAATATTTATATTTTCAAGTCCAATTAATTCTTTCCTTATAGGAAAGTTATTATATTGATAATCTAATAAATCTGTTGAATGAAAGTCTTGTTTAAATTCTGTAAAAGTATTCTGATATAATTGATTATATAAAAAGAATATTTGTTTATGTGTTAAATATTTCATATCAAAAGGATTATTAATTTTATAAACGAAATTAATACATTTCTTAAAAAGGCTTTGATAATATATTAAATTTCTTTTTTCTTTTTCATAATATTTTTTAGCTATTTCAATTATTTCATTTACAGGATATAGAGTATCTAATTCAATATATTTAATATCTCTATCATCTAATTTATCTATAAAATAATCAAAGAAATTTATAAAAAATAATAGATAATCGTTAAATACATCAAAATTATAACTTATAAAATCTAATAAAGACAGATCATAGTGTTCAACAGCAGATGTTGGCTCAAAAACTATATAACCTTTTAAATCTTCTACATTATCTTTAAAAGTAAGAGGAACAGGCTCAACTGTTTTATCTATTTCTGCTATTAATTTTAATTCACTTATTATTTTTTTTCTTTTTGATTCAGAATTTGCATTTTCCAGTTCTAAAACTAATTGCCCAAATCTTTCATCAGGAGGAACTGTACCTAAATTTGCTAAATATTTATTATTAGTTTTGTTTATAGGTTTATTCAAATAAGCACCAGCAGTATGGATAAATATTTGAGCAAAATATGAAGCATCAAAAGAAATACCTATTTTATTTTTTCTTTCCATATCAAATCTCCTTTGTTAACAAATCACAAAAAAACCAAAAGTTTTGTTTTGATAACTGAATTCTCTAAATTTAATAGGATTTTATCATAAAGCATGGTAAAATTCAATTAGTTAACATGGAAAAACATATAAAACTTGTTAACGAAAATTTACACACTAATATACCTGATGAAAGGAGGTAATACTATGGAATTACAAAAAATTCAAAGAACAACACTAACAATGAAAGAAGCAGCAGAGTATTTAGGAATATCTTACTGGTTAATTAATCAATTAGTAAGAAGAAAACAAATACCATGCTCCAAAGTTGGTGGAAAATTTCTATTTAGAATTCAGGCATTGGATGAATATTTAAATAGAAAAGAAAAAGAATCAGTTAGTTATTAGCTAACGGGGAAAGAGAGGAAAGGAGGATATGTATGAATTACCTTGGTTTAAAACAGAAACTAATATTTTTTCAAACAGAAAGATTCAATTGATTTTAAAATTAACTGATGGAGATACTTATTTTAGAGTATGGATACAGCTAATTGCACTAGCAGTGGAATGTAATAACAAAGGAAGATTAGAAATAGGAAAAAATAATCCTTTGACAATAGAAAATTTTTCAAAGATTATGGGAAAATCTAAGAAAAAAATAGAAAAAATTCTAAATAAATTTCTAGAATTAGAAATGTTAATAAAAGAAGGGGAAACATTTCTAATAAAAAATTGGGACAAATATCAAAGTATTGAAAACTATGAAAAATATCAAATGCAAAATAGAGAAAGACAAAAAAGATATCGTGAAAAATTAAAAAGTGAAAAAGAAAAAAGTAACGTTATTCAAACATTAGGTAACGGAGAAGAAAAGAATACAAAAGAATTAAGAATAAGAAAAGAAAAAAATATAAGAGAGGAGAGCGAAAATGGTTTTAGAGAATATAAAATATAACGAAGTTATCCACAAAAAATTGAAAAAATGTGAATTTTGTGGCAGAGAATTAATTCCAATTGGACTTGATTATTTATATGCCAATCTTTCTACAGATAATATTGAATATGAACGATGTACTTGTAAAAAAGCACAAGAATATTGGAAAGAGAAAGATAAACAAGACTACGAAATTGCAAAAAGAAAACATTTTAGAGAGATTATAAACAAGATATATAAACAAAATTATATTGGTAGAAAATTTCAAGATTTAAACTTTGAAAATTTTAATAGCAATTCTGAAAATGAATTAGCTATAGCAATTGCTAAAGACTATGTAAATAAAAACATTATAAGTGCATATACCAGTGGACTGATAATAATGGGCGAGTCAGGAGTTGGAAAAACACATTTAGCAGCGTCAATTGCTAATAAATTAATTGAAAATGGCAAGATAGTATTAATGGGAAGATTAACAACTTTATTAGATATGATAAAGGAAACTTTTAAGAATAATACGAAGTCAGAAAATGAATTAATTGAGCTATATTCAAATGTAGATATGATAATAATTGATGATCTAGGAACAGAAAAAATAAGCAACTGGGCATTAGAAAAATTATATACAATAATAGAAAATAGAAATGAAAATAGATTACCAATAATTATTACAACAAGATTTGATAAGCAAGGATTAATTGAAAGATTTAGCAAATGTCAGGATGAGCAATTGGTAGATGCGATTATCTCAAAATTGTATCAAATGTGTTATGGAGTAACACTAAAAAATATAAAAGAAAAAGCTAGCACAAGCGACCAAACTAAATGCTAACTTAAATGATTGTAACTATATTTTAATACAAAAAATAGAAAAAGTAAATAGAAAAAAAGAAAGGATTTGATAATATGAAGGTTTATAAAGAGTATAAAGAAATAGAAATAAAAGATATAAAAGGAGTTAAGGCTAATAAGATTTGTAGCAGAAATTTAGAAAAGGTTTGTAGATATATAGAGGCGATAAAAAAGGAAGAAATTAAGAAACCATTTGAAATTATTCAAAAAGAAAATGGATATTATGTTATAGATAGTGGAATAAGATTACTAGCAGCAAAAGCAGTAGGATATGACAAAGTTCCATGCTTGATAAGAGATACAAAACAAGAAATTTTATTAAGAAAATTAAATAAAATATTTAAATTAGAAGACGAAAATCATGAAGTAAAAGGTAATATAAATGATGAAGAAAGGTTGAACTTTTACAAAAATAATTATTATAAACTAAATATTTTATAATAAAAAAGAAGAAAAAAAGTACTTGGATTTTAATAGAAAAAGTCCAAGTATTTTTCAAAATATAGTGTGCATTTGATAGAAAAAAGTAATAATTTTAGTACTAAAAAGAAGCAT
>CALXHF010000041.1 GCA_944388035.1 uncultured Clostridia bacterium
TTTATTAAATTTCTTTCTGTATTCTATATATGTAAGAGCATTGTAATCAATATCGTAACTAATTCCATTTATTTCTATTTTTTTCATTTACTCCTCCTAAACACCTGCTGTAGCATTTTTCTCATATACTTTTGTGAAGAATGTATTATAAACTTCTTGATTTTCTTCTGAAGGCTCAATTACTGCTTTAATTACATTATCTGAACTTCTTGCAGCCATAGTGATAGAAATTGTGTCTGTTTGTGGCTCTTTTGACTCTTCTACAGTATTCATTTCTGCACTTGGTCTTGTTGCTGTACAATCATAGTACACAAATCTTCTCTTTTTAACGTCTCCTTCTATTTCTCCCATTAATGCAAATCTAGCATTAACATCATTAGCACTTTCTATTAAAGCTCCATTTGTATCTTCTAATTGTCCTAGAATTTGTGTTAAAAATTCTTTTGGTGTCATAGCAATTTCTAAATCGCCTGTGTAACCATTATTAGCAACAGCTATAAAATATTTAATATTATCTGCATAAAATGGCGTTGTATCTCCCTCTGGCTCAGCAGTCAATCCTACTGCTCCTGGTACTGGAAATGGTGTACCATATGTAATTCCTTCTTCTGTTTCTGTTAGTTTTGCAATATGTACATTACTTAAACCAAATTTAACCTTATTTTTTTGTGCATCTGGCATTTTAATTTCCTCCTTTAATTTTTTAAATTTCAAAAAAATAACTTACTTGCCAGACTTTTTCGTCTTGTAAGTAAGTTTCTTCTGTTTTATTCCAAGCTATATCGCCTAGAATTTTATTTTCTATTTTGTTCTGCTCTTCTATATTTTTATAAATATAAGTGTAATCTAACTGTATAGGTATCGGTCCATAATAAACTTTGTTATCAGCCATAAAATTGTCTGTATCTATAGTTATTGCCACTAAATGTGGAGGTTCTGTTGCTTTTTCAAATCTACCATAAGCATATTTGAAACCTTCGTTCTCACATCGTGTTTTTAATTCTTCTAATGTCATTTTGACCCCCTCTTAATTACGGTTGTACTTCTTTTTTCATATAATTTGTTATATTTTTGTTCTAGTGGTCTAATATGTGGAATAGCTTTTGTTCTTCCTCCATTTCTTGTAGCATGTCCAAATTCAAGTAAATGTGTTAATTGATAATTTGTTTTATTATGAATTTTTACAGTATATCTTCCTCTATTTTCTTTCCCCTTTTGTCTGGTCCAACCTTTATAATATGGTTTACTTCTACTTCCTTGTCCTCGTGGAGATGTCTGTTTTAGTTCTTGAACAGCTTCTTTAGTTAAAGTATCTGTTGTATCTTCAACATCTTCTGTAATGTCTTCAACATAATTTTCCAAATAATCACTTAAGACTTTTTGCAAGTTCTCTGGTTTAGTTGTCTTTGACATTTTTTATTTTCCTTTCGCAAACTAAAATTAGTTCGTCTGCTGTAATTTCTTGAACTCTTATTATTGTGTAAGTAGTACCCATATATATAAGTTCTTTTTCATTGTTATAATTCAACACACTAATTCTTAGTCTTAGTGTTGGTTGATACCCTGCTTGATTAGCTTCATAATACTCATTAGCATATACATCTTCTACTTTTATGATTGGTATTTCTATTTCTACAGGTTTTTGAGGTATTGAAACACCTATATCGTTTTGTATAGAAGTAGTAGATAGTAACTTACAACTTATGTCACGCATTACTATCACTCTCCTCTTTCATTAAGTATTCTTGTGATAATCCTAAATTAGCACAAAGAAGACTATATGTTCTCTGTGCTAATTCTTTTTCTTTTATATCTACATTACCGAAGTTTGCTTTTACATACATAACAATAGCAGACTGTATAAGACTGTCTTTTGTATCTTCACTAGCTGTTATTCCTTGTCTTTTCAAATCTGCTATTCCTGCATTTATCCACATTTTAATTTCTTCATCTTTTAATGTAGCCGTCTCAACAATACTTAAGCATTGTTTTGCTATTTTTAGCAAGTTATCCATATAGTCCTCCTATTTTTGCTAAACTCCTGCTTCTGCTATTATTATTTGTGCAGTAGCTTCTTTTGTTTTTTGTTTACTATCTGTTACAACAACTGTTATATTTTTATTTCCTGCTGTTGCTATTTGAGCATTTGCTTGTACTTCCGTACCGCTTATTTTGAACTCAGCATTGTCTCCTGTACTTTCCTTTAAAGAATATGTATAAGGAGCTGTTCCTCCTGTTGCACTTAAATCAGCTACTTTTGTATTAGCTTCTACAGGTGCTGTAAGTTCTTCAACAAGTGTAATAGTTAATTGTGTAATTTCTGGATCTACTAAACTACTTTTTTTTTTACTCTTACAAATCCATTGTATTTAGATACAGTACCACCGATTATGCAATCTGCTCTATAAGCAATCATGCCTTTTTTGAATTGGTAATCTGTACTTTCTTGTACTTCTATATCAGAAAATACTGGCATTTCATAGTCAGATAAAGAACCATATATCATAGTGTATTTTCCAGCTGTAGTAGCTTTATCAGATATAGAATTACAAGCAGAATTAATAACAAATGGTACAGCAAGTCCACCATCTTTGTAAGATATTGTTCCTCTCGCTCCATTCTTTGTTATTGCATATACAAATTTTCCATCTGTAGTTTTTACTTTAGCAAATTCTTTTAAGTCTGCTTTAGATAATATTAATGTTTGTGGTGCTTCTACATCTTCACTTCCACCATATGCAAATGTAATTTCGTTTAGTGTGTCTGCGTCTATTCCTGTAAGCTCTATATCTGCAGTTTTTGCATTGATTGGCATTACTTTTGTATCT